>NZ_CM001398.1:1200000-1516912 GCF_000241055.1 Oenococcus kitaharae DSM 17330 | reverse complement strand
GATCGGATCGGCGTTTTTTTTGGTACTTTTGCGCCTTTGCACGTTGGCCACCAGGCTGAGATTTACAAAGCAGCCGCACTAAACGACGGTGTTTTGGTGGTAACTTCCGGCTATACTGGCGATCGAGGTGAAAAAATAGGACTGCCGCTTCGCAAACGTTTTCGATATCTGCGCCAGGCTTTTGCTGATGAATGGCAGATTAAAGTTGATTATCTTGATGAAGATAATATGCCAAAAATGCCAAACGGCTGGGATGTTTGGCTGGCAAAGCTGATCGCCATTGTAAAGCGGAATATTGTTAATAAAGACGCAAAAATTATTTTTTATACTGGCGAACAGGATTATAAAGACGAGATTGAAAAACGTTTGGGGGATGATCCGCAATATAGTGTCTCGCTAATGGACCGTACAATTTTAAATATTTCTGCTACAAAAATCCGTCAGGATCCATTGAAATATTGGGATTTTATTAATCGTGTTTTTCGCCGGCACTTCGTACAAAAAGTTGTTGTCATGGGTGGGGCCAATTCAGGAAAATCAACCTTGATCAGACGTTTAGCGCGGTCAGCGAACTCGCCATTTTCCGATGACTTTGCTGAAATTTATCAAGAGGCTTCGAATGTTGCGGATTCCGAAATGGATATCAAAGACTATCTCAATATTATCCAAGGCCAATATCAAGCCAATTCCACCGAAATCAATTCTCCGGCTAACAACGGCCTGGCTATTTTTAATGGTGATGCCATAAGTTTGCAGGCCTATTCGAATTTGCTGCTAAATGAAGACGAGCGAGAGCAGTTAGAACATTTGTATAATACAACTATTTCTGCTGAAGAAATTGATCTGATTTTGGTGATTCCGCCATTCAGTGACCAAAGACGGACGATTATTCGGGCCACTGGGGCGGCTGTCGACCCGATTAAATACCATCGTGAATTGCTGCGTTTGATTAATCAATATGGTTTTGCCGATAAATTAGTCGTTTTGGATGCGAAAAATCAACCCAATGACCCAGCCGGATATTATGCGCGTTATTTGCAGGCTCTGGACGCCATTCAAGCCTACACAGGTTTCGATATTGAACACCGCCGTTGATTTTTTGCCGGGTTTCTTATTAAAAACCGTTACAATGGTCACAGTATGAGTGAAGGATTTGAAAGCCTTATTATTGACAAGACCCTCAGAGAAGCGGGCGTTTTGCTGAAACAAACACCTGATATGCCGACGGTTTTTCAGGATTTGCAGTTTGATACCCGGAAAGTTACCAAGCCAGGTACTTTATTTGTCGTCAAAGGTGATTTTAAAGCAGACTATCTGACAAGGGATTTGTTAGAAAAAATTTCAGCTTTTGTCTCCAGTAAATCAATTCAAACGGAAAAGCCGCAATGGCTTGTTTCTGATTCGCAAATTGCGCTGGCTTCTTTATCGGCAGCTTTTTTTGGTCATCCGGAAAAAGAGCTGACCATTTTAGGCATCACTGGCACCAAGGGCAAGACTAGCAGTTCGTATATGGCCTATGCTATGTTGGATCAATTAACGAATCATCAGACGGCTCTTTTTTCAACAATCGACACAATCCTCAGCCCGGAACTGCATTTTAAAAGCCATCTAACGACACCGGAATCTTACGAACTGTTTAGAAATATGCGCCGTGCAATTGATGCGGGCGACCATTATTTAGTCATGGAAGTCAGTTCTCAATCATATCTCAAAAAGCGTGTTTTCGGCATCCATTTCAATGCTGGCGCTTTTTTGAATATCAGTCCTGATCATATCGGCATCAATGAGCATCCGACTTTTGCCGATTATCTAGCAAAGAAAAAAATGCTGGCTGAGAATTCTGATATATTTGTTTCTAATATTGACGATGCCCATGGCCAGGAATTTATTGACCATGCTCGTTCCTTCGGCGCCAAGACGCTCTCAATTTCTGAAAAACTTCCTAGCGATGTGACTTTTACCATCCAGCGGGCGGATTTGGACCAATCTTTATTTACGGTCAACCACAATCAAAGAGAGACACAATATTTATTAGATATTCCGGGCAGCTTTAATATTTATAATGCTGTGACTGCGATTACGATGCTGGAAGCGATCGGTTTTGATCCAAGTAAGGAAAACGCCAAAAAAGCGCTGGCCGACTTGCAGATTCCTGGGAGAATGGTCAAAATTAAGACGAGATCACATGGTTTGATCATTGTGGATTATGCCCATAACGGCCAGTCGGTCTCGACCTTGCTTAATTTTCTAAAATCTCAGCATCAGGGCGGACGCATCATCATTGTTTTGGGCTCTCCCGGAGACAAAGGGGAGGACAGGCGAGCACAGTTCGGCCAAGTCATCAGCAAAATGGTTGATATTGCTTATCTGACGACTGATGATCCTGGCAGTGAGGATCCACACGTTATTAATGATCAGATTCGAACTGCCATTACGAATCCCCAGGTTGAGCTTCACGAGGAGTTAGACCGCGTAAAAGCAATCCACCTCGCTATTGATCAGGCTGGCCCTGGGGATCTGCTGCTGCTGGCCGCTAAGGGTGACGATGCATTTCAAAAGACCAATCACATTGATGTGCCTTATCTTGGTGATCGGAAGGCAGCTTTGCAATATTTAGCTGAAATTGAGAAAATCTGATAGAATAGCACGGTTAAGGAGAAAAAATGCCACTTAAACCAAATGAATTAGCAGAACAAAATTCAAGATTCCGTGTTGGTGATGTGCTGTTGGCTGAGCCTTATGGCGGATTACAGCACCCGATCACAGGGCAGGTTGAAAGAATTTATGAACATTCGCTTCTAATTGAAATTACGGATAACCAAAAAGATGATCAGATTACGGTTACTGAAATGAACCATCGGGCAGTGGTGCCGATGGATTCTGTTGAAATCATTAAGCGCGGTCCTAAGCCTAAAAAAACTGAGACCGATGATGATGCGTGATTAGTTGGAATTATTTAGACACATACAATATTGTTAGAACCGCCAAATGCGGTTTTTTTAATCGGAAAGGCTCTGTATAATTAAAGTTATGAATTTTAAGCAGATTATCTCAGAAAAGCTGAATCAAGCGCTGGGTCAACAAGTAAGCAATGAAAAACTGGAACAATTAATCGAAAAACCAAAAGATTTAGCAAGGGGAGATTATGCTTTTCCCACCTTCTTTTTAGCTAAACAATTTCATCAAGCACCTCAGCATATAGCTGCAGATGTCGTCAAGAAACTCAATGCTGATGGTTTTGAGAAAATTGAAGCCGTTGGGCCTTACATTAATTTTTTTATTCAACGCGATCAGTTTACCAGCCGAATTATTAAGCAGATTTTGACACAGGCTGATTTTGGAAAAAATCAGCATGGCGCAGGCAAAAATATTGTCATTGATCTCTCCTCGCCAAACATTGCCAAGCCTATGAGCATGGGTCATTTGCGTTCGACGGTTATTGGCGAGGCTATTTCCAAAATTGCGCAGGCTAACGGTTACCACACAATTAAAATCAATTTTCTAGGGGACTGGGGTACTCAATTCGGCCTCATGATTGCCTCCTACAAGCGATGGGGCAATGACCAAGTGATTAATGCTAATCCCGTAGACGAATTGGTTAAACTTTATGTGCGTATTAATAATGAAGCGCAGACGAAACCTGAATTAAAGGATGAAGGGCGGCACTGGTTTAAAAAGCTGGAAGATGGCGATCCAGAAGCGACCAAGTTATGGAGCTGGTTTAAAGAGGTTTCTCTAAAAGAATTCCAAACTATTTACGATCGTCTGGGTGTGACTTTTGATTCAATGAACGGCGAATCCTTTTATAACGACAAAATGGAACCGGTTGTTCAATTATTGGCAGATAAGGGTTTGCTGACTAAGTCTCAAGGTGCTGAGATTGTTGATCTGCCAAAGCTGCTTCCTGATGCCAATTTTCCGATTGCTATGATCAAACGGAGTGACGGTGCGACACAGTATATTACGCGGGATTTAGCTTCGGCTATCTATCGGCAGGATCACTATCATTTTGATAAAGCTTTATATGTTGTTGGTGCAGAGCAAAAGGATCACTTCGAACAGATGAAGGCCGTTTTGCGTCTGGCCGGGGACGGCTGGGCCGACAATATCGAACATATTGGTTTTGGTTTGATTACGATGAACGGTAAGAAGATGTCGACTAGGAAGGGCAATATCGTCCCTTTGGTAGATGTCTTGGATGCTGCACACAAATTAGCCGCCGAGCAGATTGCTAAGAAAAATCCAGATCTGCAGAATGCTGAACAGATAGCTGAAGAAGTTGGTACTGGGGCCGTCATTTTTAATGATCTGCAAAATGACCGTAACTTGGCAATTGACTTTAATTTGGAAGATATCGTTCAGTTTGAAGGCGACACTGGGCCATATGTGCAATACACGCACGTTCGCGCAATGAGTATTCTGAGAAAAGCAGCGCAGCCTGTGGATAGTACACAAGAGATTCGCTTGGCCGATAGTGAAGCTTGGGGAATCGTTGCCAAATTATCAGAGTACGGGTCTGCCATCCAAAGGGCCTGGCAGTTAAGAGAACCTAGCATTATTGCTAAATATCTATTGAATCTGGCACGTGAATTCAATTCTTATTATGCCAACACCAAAATTTTAGTTGCTGACATGAATTTGAACTCGCGTTTAGCTCTGGTTAAATCAGTTGCGGATGTTTTAGCAAGCGGTCTGAAATTGTTGGGTGTTGCTGCACCAAATAAAATGTAATTTTGCAAAATAAATGGCAAAAATTAAAAGCTTTCAACCACCGTTTCCAGTTGATTCGCTGGACCTTTGTCTTTGTTTTGTTTATTTTTTTGTCTGCTTCAATATTTTTGGTTGCACAGGCTAAACTGGCTAATGTTGGTAATTTAGCAGATCAATTAGCTAAACCAACACTTATTTATGATAAAGACGGCAATCAAGCTGGCCAGTTAGCAGATCAGAAGGGGCAGACAGTATCCTTATCTGCCATCTCTGTGAATTTAAAAAATGCGGTTCTTTCAACCGAGGATCGACAATTTTACCAAGAACCCGGTTTTTCTGTTAAGGGGTTGAGCCGTGCGTTGCTGCTATTTGTGTGGAATAAATTAACTGGCAGGAATTATATTTCTGGAGGCGGGTCAACTATCACACAGCAGCTGGCAAAAAATGCGTATTTGGGCCAGCAGCAGACCTTCAATCGGAAATTCAAAGAACTTTTTCTAGCAATAGAAATCGAAAAACACTACAGCAAAGACCAGATTCTTGCCATGTATTTGAATTCGTCTTATTTTGGCCACAATATTTACGGTGTGGCCGATGCAGCACAAGGCTATTTCGGTGTCCCTGTCTCACAACTATCACCCTCTCAAGCCGCTTCGATTGCCGGCATGCTGGCTAATCCAACTATTTATGACCCGACCCGGTATCCGCGCCTTGCGGCTGATCGACGTAATACTGTGCTTCAAAATATGGTGGCAAACCGGAAATTAAGCCAGGCTGATGCTGATTTCGCCAAAAAACAACCGCTTGGTGCTAAAAATCCGTCTGTTAATCATGCTACGAATTATCAATATCCCTGGTTCTTTGATGCGGTCATTAATGA
Source organism: Oenococcus kitaharae DSM 17330 (assembly GCF_000241055.1). Lineage (NCBI taxonomy): Bacteria > Bacillati > Bacillota > Bacilli > Lactobacillales > Lactobacillaceae > Oenococcus > Oenococcus kitaharae. The sequence continues at coordinate 1,511,322 of NZ_CM001398.1, read as the reverse complement.
GGCAATTAATAAATATCATCTGACCGAGACTGAGGTTATGAACCGGGGTTATCGTATTTATACGACGCTTGATCAAACAGATCAGCGGGACTTGCAGATGGATTATGCTAACCCTGCTTTATTTCCAGTTGCCGACAATCAGTCTGCTTCGATTGCCTTAGACGCTCGGACAGGCGGCGTGCTCGCTGTCGTGGGCGGCCGAGGTGAACATGTCTTTCGCGGATTTAACAGAGCTATTCAAGCTAGGCGTTCGCCAGGTTCTTTGATCAAGCCGCTTGTCGTTTATGCACCAGCCTTAAGCCGGGGATTTCGGCCAAACAACTTGTTCCCGAATCAAGTCATGACTTTTCCTGGCAAATACCGACCGGAAAACGCGTTAGGATATCAGTCGCCAGATGTCGATATGTCAACAGCGATTGCAAATTCATATAATATTCCAGCCGTCTATCTTCTCAATAAAATCGGAGTCAGAACAGGCTATCAATATGCAAAAGATTTTGGTCTGCCAGTTCAAAAGGGCGATGAGAATTTAGCGTTGGCCTTAGGCGGCATGTCTCAAGGTGTTTCACCTCAGCAAATGGCTCAGGCATATACTGCTTTTGCTAATAGAGGGAGAATGTCTCAAGCACACTATATTACGCGGATTTTAGATGCAAGCGGCAAGGTGATTGTCAGCCATCCTGATTTTTCTCAAAAACAAATTATTTCCGCATCTGATGCGAGCCAGATGACTAATATGATGTTCCGAGTTTACCAGACTGGTACTGGCGCGGGTGCAGCACCGGCCAATTATCGTGTAGCAGGTAAAACAGGGACAACCGAAGACGTTGATAATACTGCCATCCCGAATGCATCTAAAGATCTTTGGGCTGCCGCCTATACCCCAGACATCGTGACTGTCTCCTGGCAGGGATATGATATTTCCAGTTCCGGTAAAACATTGCCTGTATTTCTGAACCAATCTTTGGGACCGCTTTTTCAGGCGCAAACAACACAATTTATCGCGAATTCGCCTAGAACGCCTTTTGGTGAGCCTGTTCCGCAATCTTGGACAGACCAGGTGTGGACATTTTTTAATCGACTGGGGCAGTCAGCCAAGCAATTTGGTAAAAAAATCAACGATTTTGGACAGAACCTATCGCAGTTTATTCAAGAACAATTTAACCGGTAATCCAAGTCGACCTTTGATAAAATTGATTAGAAACAGGAGAAAAAATGACGGCATTATATGACCAGGCCAAATTAATGGCCAGAGAATTACAAGATACTCAGGAGTTTGCTGACCTTAGCAGAGCACTAGCAAAAGTTAGAGAGGATCCTGAGTCCAATAACGCATTTACGGAATTTCAGGCTGCTCAGCAGGAGATTCAGCGTTTGCAAGAACAAGGGCAGGAACCTAAGCCAGAACAGATTCAAAGCTGGCAGTCAACTGCTCAAAAGGCACAAGAGCTGCAGCCGATTAAAGATCTCAGTGCGTTTGAACAGAATTTGAATAATATGCTGGGTGAAGTGAATGAATTGATCACCGCGCCGCTGAATGCACTATATTCAAAGAAGTAACCGGCAGGGATTTGCTTGGCCGGTTTTTTAAATAAAGAGGGAAAATGAAATTTATTCACGCAGCAGATATGCATTTAGGAAATACGATTAATGGTATTGACCGTAAAATAACTATTCCTTTGCCGATTAGAAAAGAAATCAGTTTTGCGACTTTTTCGGCTTTTAAAAATGTCATCGATTTGGCCATTGACCAACATGTTGATTTTGTTTTATTTCCTGGAGATCTTTTTGATTCTAGTCAGCAGAGTGCTTATCTTTATAATTTTTTGAACCAGCAATTTGAATCTCTCAAACAGGCTGGTATTGCTGCTTTTGTGTCCTTTGGCAACCATGATTTTCAGTCGGATGCCGATCATGACTTTCTTTGGCCGGATAACGTTCATGTTTTTCCAAGAGGCCGGGCAAAGACTTTCTATCACGATTCTTGGGATGGCAAACGGATTGCTATTTCTGGAACAAGTTTTGCTGTCAGAAACCCGCAGGAAAGTCTAGTCAGTTTATACCCTGCCAGGGATCAATCGGTCGCTTATGAAATTGGTATGTATCATGGCAGCCTTGGCGATAACGCTGCCAATCAATATGCGCCATTTACGGTCGATCAGCTGCAAGCACTTAATTATGATTATTGGGCTTTAGGACACATTCATGTTCGCCAAGTCTTATCCAAAAGCCCAGCTATTGTTTATTCTGGAGATCCTCAAGGATTAGATTTGACTGAAACAGGCGAGAAAGGCGTTTATCTTGTCTCTGACGAAGATGAGCAGCAACAGCATCTGAGCGCTAAATTCCTGCCGACAAGCAAGTTCATTTTTCAACCGATTTCACTGTCCATTCAGGACAGTTCTTTGCTGCCCAAATTAAACGATATGATCATCAATGCGATGCAGGCAAAGAATACGAACAAATTAGTGCTGAATATCTTGACTTTGAATTTATCGTTTAATTTATCCGACAAAATCAGGGAACAACTGACCGATTCAAGTTTTCTTGATCTGATCAATACAAGAAGCCTGCCCTTTAAGCAATGCATTATTCGGATTAATATCAATGAATCAGGCCAGACACAGCCATTTAGCCATCTAGACTCGCGTTTTTGGCAGCAGGCAAAAGAAAATGTCTTTGATGCCGAGCTTTTTAATCGGGATGTCGCTAAGACATTTTCTCGAAAAGAACAATTTATCATCGACCACTTTACAGACCCAGCTGTTCAAACGCAGCTGATGTCGACGGCACAAAGGCTGATTTCACAGAGGGCAGATATATGATCATTAGAAAACTCCATATTGTTGGTTTTGGAAAATTTTCAGATTTTGACCTTGATCTGAGAAATGATTTGCAAGTTGTTTACGGGGAAAATGAGAGCGGCAAATCGACATTGCGCCAGTTTATCAGCGGCGTTCTTTTTGGATTTACACAAAACAAACGTCAAGCCAGCAATTTGTACGAACCACACAACGGTGCACAATATGGCGGCAGCCTGCTTTTAGAAAAAGACCAGCGTCTTTGGGAGATTTCCCGTTTAGGCAGGACACAGTCCCGTTTATCTGTTAAGGCCCCTAATGGCGTAGAATCTCCTAATCCCGAGGACCAGTTGAAACAATTGCTGGCACCTTTTACAGAAGACAGTTTTCAAGATATTTTTTCTTTTGATCAAGAACAATTGAATGAAATTAGAAATCTGTCTGGCAAAGATTTGTCAAATCGCCTGCTAAGTTTTTCGGCTGTTAACGCAGATCGATGGCAGGAATTGAGCGCAGCACTGGATAAATCTGCCAGCGACCGTTTTGGTGTCACTAAGACCGCTAAGCGACCGATAAATCGACTTATTAAGGACTTTGAAGATCTTGATACTCAAATTGATGCCATGACTGGCCAGCTGTCTCAATATCGCCAGGCCGAGGAAAACAAAGACCGCTTGGTGCATCAATTAGAGGAAGTGGAGAGTCAGCAAAAGAAATTACAGATTCAGATCGGTCAATTTACAAAGTTAGCAGATTTATCTGATTTATATGCCGAAAAAAATGAACTTGCAGCGGGTAGCTCCGATCTGGAGGCTTTTTCGGACGCGCAAATCACAGCTTTGACAGATAGTACAGCTGCACAAGTTGAAAAATTGGAAGGTCAGATCAACGGCATTGATCTAGACGAGGGAAGCGACCATTCTACCGAGATTTCTGAAAACCCGCTTTTAACAATTTATAAAAACAATCAGCGAGATTTGGATCTTTTGGATCAGTCGATTCCAAATCTTATTGCTGGTAACAACCTATTTGACCAGACCAAAAATGAGTTAAAAGTTCTCTCCAGCCGATTGGATCAATTACATGCTGATTTGAAGGTCAAGTTTAATGATCCGATTCCAAAGCCTTTGCCGCAAGGCTTGAACATTCAGCCAAAAACAAAGATATCAGCCTTTTTTATCATTGGCATTATCTTGGCTGTTGCGGGAGTTTTGGGCATCGTATATGGCTTTCTTTCTCTTGAATTTCCACTACCATTTTTTATCTGCGGCGCGGGCGGCCTGATCATTGGCGGCTTGCTGGCGTTTTTTGAACGCCCTAAAAAAGAATCAATCGACTTGTCAGGATACGGTTACGGCACACAGACCGATTTGGCGCTGATTACTGCATCTCAAAGAGAATTACAGGAATATGATGAGAAAGTTCAAAACTTTAATCAGCTTGTCAAACAAAAACAGGGACAGCTCTATAAAATTGATTCGCTTTTAAAATTGGCTATGCCGTTAAAACAGTATTTACCGGATTCTGCACAGAGCCACGATACGCTTGTTGGACAGATTCAGGTACTTCTCAATGAGATTCGGGATGAAAAACGGTCAGCCGCACTTTCTGCCGAACAAAAGCGTTTAGTCGAAGATAACCGTCAACAACAGCAAAATCATCTAAATGATTTAAAGAATCAGCAGCGGCAGATTTTTGATAGTCTTAAAGTCACTGATTATTCCGAGTTTCAAAAACTGCTGGCAGCACGTTCATCGGCACAACAGCGGCAGGATCATTTACAGAATATTGAACAGGTTCTCACAACTGACAAAGAAGCAATGATTAATCAGCTGGGAGGAATCGATCAGATTATTTTGAAGATTCAAGCTGCCAAGGCTCAGCTGACAAATCTCGATGCAAAAATACAAGACGTGAATGGGCAATTGTTAACCGTTCAATCTCAACTGATGAGTTTAAGCGGAGATCGCGATTATCAGGATAAATTACAGCAGCGGGCTGATTTAGAAACCGAAATTAATAATGAATTAGAGGGGTATTTCACGAACCGGCTGGCGGCCAGCTGGATTAATGAAAGTTTGTATGAAATCAGCCATGAGCGAATGCCTGAAATTAAAAAACAAGCTGAAGCCTATTTCTCTGAACTGACTGACGGCAAATATCGTGAAATTATTTTTCAGGATCATGCCCTGTTGGTTACAAACGGCCAGGGTGACCATTTTTATGCTTATGAGCTTTCCAAGGGAAGCTCCGAACAGCTCTATGTCGCATTGAGGCTTGCCTTTGCTGAATCATTAGCAGTGAAGAATCCACTGCCTTTCTTAATTGATGATAGTTTTGTCAACTTTGATGCCTCAAGAAAAGATGTCATGGATCGCATCCTGAACCATCTGGCTGAAAAATATCAAGTCATTTATTTTACTGCCAATCATGACCAAAATTTCATGGAAACGAATATCATTGACTTAGGAGCACTGGCAAATGCTTAATGAACATAAAAAGGGTGACAACTATAGTATTTATCTGCTGATTAAAACAGCCGAAAAACGGTCCACTAGTAAGGGATCTCCCTATATCCGCTTGACTTTAACTGATCGTTCGGGTGAAATTCAGACAAATATTTGGGATGCCAGTGAACAGGATAGCGAAAACTATATTGCTGGGAAGGTTGTTTACGTCACGGCTATTCAAGATGAATACCAAGGCAAACCGCAATTAAAAATCCAAGATATTCGCCTTGCCAGCGACAGCGAACCAAGCGATCCGTCGATTTATGAAATTAGTTCTCCAATTTCTCGAAAGGAATTGCAGTCGCAAATCAATGATTTGCTCTTTCAAATTACGAACCCGACTTGGAATCGTGTTGTACGCAATATTTTAAACAAATATGCAGATGCCTACTACGAATTCCCGGCAGCTAAGAAAATCCATCATGCTTTTCGCGGCGGCCTGGCCTTTCACTCTCTTTCTATTGCTAAATTAGCTTTGAAAGTCACAGATTTATATCCACAAATTAATCGTTCCTTATTGCTAGCTGGCGCTTTGATTCATGATATTGGTAAAGTAGTTGAACTTTCCGGCCCGGTTGGAACTGAATATACAATGGAAGGACAACTGTTGGGGCACATTGTGATCGGTGATGAAATTATCGTGCAGGCAGCAACCGAACTTGGTTTTGATTTAGCTTCAGAAGATATGATTTTATTGAGGCATCTGATGATCAGCCACCACAACAAGCCAGAATTTGGTTCGCCGGAATCCCCTAAAGAATTAGAGGCTTATGTTTTATCGAAATTGGATGATTTGGATGCACATATTCAAATGATTACAGATGCTGTCGGTAAGACAGCTGCTGGCGGATTTTCAGAAAAAATATTTGGTGCAGACAATTTATCTTATTACCATCCCAAAGATGGTTTATTGACTGATGATGATAGCAAGTAAAACGAGCAGCAAACTTATGAAGGGGAATTGATACAATAACATTTAATGCGTATGATATTTGAACCAACCTATCGAGTCAAACGTGTCTGGGGGATCAGCCCGAAAGCACTTCAGTCACGCGGTATCACAACAGTTTTAGCGGATTTAGATAATACTCTCGTTGCCTGGAACCGGCCTGAAGGCGATCGGGATTTTTTTGATTGGCATGCAAAATTGCAGCAGGCCAAGATTAATTTGATCGTCGTTTCGAATAATTCGACTGCTAGGGTCAAAAGGGCAGTGACGGCCTTGGGAGTCCCTTTTGAATCCTGGTCCTGGAAACCCTTGCCGCGTGGTATCAAAAAAACATTGCGTGATTTTGATCTCACCAAAGATGAAGTGATCATGGTTGGCGACCAAATTACCACAGACATCATTGCATCCAATTTAGCCGGGGTACGGAGTGTTTTGGTCCAGCCCCTGACGCAGACGGACGGTCTTCCGACTAGAATCAATCGCCAGATTGCTAAAATTATTACCGGCCACAAAGAAATTCACTGGGAGGATGACTTAATTGACCCTAAATAATGATCAAATTCAACAGATCCTGGATGAAGGCATTACCTGTATCGGCTGCGGCTCTTTGTTTCAAACGACAGATCCTGACCAGGCAGGATATATCAAGGCCAGTAAATTACATGATTATTTAGCCGGACTTACATCGCCCGATGATCCAATTGATTTATTATGCGAGCGTTGTTTTAAGCTGCGCCATTACAATCAAATTCAGCCAGTGGCACTGGAGTCCAGCCATTTTCAAAAGATTCTGTCGGCAATTGCTGATAAAAAGGCACTTGTCCTGTATTTAATTGATCTGTTTGACGTTAGCGGATCAATGATCAATGGTATTTCACGTTTTATTGGTAATAATCCCATTGTGATTGTCGGCAATAAGGCTGATGTTCTGCCTAAATCGGTCAAAAAACATAAATTAGCTGACTGGCTGCAAAGAGAGGCTGGTAAACAAGGCATTCAGGCTGTTCGGACTATTGTTTTGTCTGCAGATAAGGGCGACGCCGGTGAAACGCTTTTAAATGAAATTGATGACTATCTTGATCGCTACCCGGAAATTTACGTAGTTGGCGTCACGAATGTAGGCAAGTCTACTTTGATTAACCAGATCATTAAAGCTTTGTCTGGCAAAGGATCAGTAATTACCACATCCCGTTTTCCAGGTACGACGCTGGACAGGATAGTCATTCCATTGACTGAGAAAACGGCGATTATCGATACACCGGGAATCATACATGCTTCACAAATGACTCACGTTGTCAGCCCCAAAGATTATAAGTATTTGCTGCCTAATAAGGAGATCAAGGCACGCACTTTTCAGTTGCAATCCGGTCAGACAATATTCTTTGGCAGCTTGGGCTGGATGGATTTCTTGAATCGACAGAATATCTCAATCACAGCTTATTTTGAAAATAATTTGATGCTTCATCGTGGTAAAACAGAAAAATCATCTGATTTCTTCAGGCTCCAAGCTGGCAAAACTTTGCTGCCGATTACTGAGTCGGCGATGGATTGGATTAGTCAGGAAATCAAAGTTCTGCCCGGTCAGGATGTTGTTATTTCTGGTTTAGGGTGGGTGACTTTCCGTAATTCAACGACAATTCGCCTGCATTTGCCGAAAGGTGTGGCCTTTTCCGTACGCCAAGCCGAAATTTAGATAGAATAAAAGAAATGGAAATTTTATCAGGCAAACAAAAAAGATATCTCCGCGCACAAGGCAACCAACTGCCAGCGGTTTTTAGTATAGGAAAAAATGGCTTAAGCAAGGTTTGGCTAGGAGAGGTGCTGGATGCATTGCGCGTTCGGGAATTGATTAAAATCAGTCTGCAGCAGAACAGCAGTTCTGATATTGATGATGCAATTAATTTTATTCAGAAAAATTCTCAAATCACGGTTGCCCAAAAAATTGGGCACACACTGCTGCTTTATTTACCTGCCACGAATCCGGATTATCAAAAAATTTCTCTTGAGGTAAATGAACTTGCTAACTAGTTTTTCATCAATGACAGCATTATCTCAGCCGGAGACCTCTTTGGATCGTCTTAAAGAAAAGCATCGGATTGGTATTTTCGGCGGGACTTTCAATCCTATTCACAATGGTCAGTTAATTGCTGCTGAACAAGTATGTACGCAATTAGGCTTGGATCGCGTTTATTTTATGCCTGACGCTGTTCCGTTTGGCGGTACACATGAGAATGCTGTTGAACCCTCAACACGGTCGGAGATGATTCGTTTAGCTATTCGTGGCAATTCTAAATTCGATATCGAGTTGACGCCGATTCATGATGGCGGACAACAGTCAACCTACAGCGTTTTAAAGAAATTGACGACTGCCCATCCAGAAAATGATTACTATCTGATTATGGGTGCCCATTTAATCAGGCAGATTTCGAGTTGGGATCAAGTCTCGTCTCTGACTAAATTAGTTCATCTAGTTGCAATTGAAGAGCCGGGTGTTGCCCGCAATTCTGATTTTCAGGCGATTTGGGTTTATGTGAATTGGTTAAATATTTCTTCGTCGGATATCAGATCTCGGTTACGCACTCGTCAATCTGTCCGCTATCTGATTCCGGATGTGGTTGCAGCATACATTGCCGAATACGGTTTATACCAAGGGAGGTTTTTGTAATGACTTATCCAAAATATGATCAGCTTTACCCAGAAATAAAAGCAGCTTTGTCTCGGGAAAGGTTTGAACACGTCGTACGAACCGGTGAGTATGCGGTTCATTTAGCAGAACTGAATCACTACGATACTGAAAAGGCTAGAATTGGTGGTTTGATTCACGATTATGCTAAAGAGCGTCCAGCCGATGACTTTTTGGCTGAGATTGATAAAAAACACCTGGATCCGGATTTGAAAAATTGGAATAGTGCCATTTGGCATGGCGTTGTTGGTGCTGAATTTGCTAAGGATGAACTCGGTATTGAAGATGAGGAACTATTGAATTCAATGCGCCGCCATACGACGGCGGACGTTGAAATGACCACACTTGATAAAATTGTGTTCATGGCTGATTTCCTTGAATTGGGCCGTAACTTTGCCGATACGGATGTGGCTCGTGATGTGACCGAACAATCATTGAATGATGGTGTGGCCTGGCAGCTTGAGTTTTCAGTGACACGGCTAGTCCGGAATCATCAAGCAGTTTATCCAAAAACAATTTACGCATATAACCATTGGGTTGGAGGAAAATAATTGACAAACACAGAATTACTGGAAAGAATTGTCACCGCTATTGATAGCAAGAAAGCAGAACGGATTGTTGCTTTAGATATTCAAAATATTTCATTCATTGCGGATTATTTTGTGATCGCAAGCGCAGATACGAACCGCCAAGTAAAAGCTATCGCGAATGAATTGATTGATCAGCTGAGCCAGGCTGACCGTGCCCCTTTGGAGGTAGAAGGCCTTAGCCAAGGCGATTGGGTCCTTGTTGATTTTGGCGATATCGTGGTGCATCTTTTCACTAGCGAGCAGAGAGATTATTATAAATTAGAGCATCTTTGGAGTGATGCAAAAACGATTGATGTTTCTAAGTGGGTGACGGTTGAGTTTTAATTCCCATGGCTGATAATTACTCAACGTTTGCCGATCTCTATGATTCACTGTTTGATCTTGATCTCTATGAGGAGTGGGCTTCTTTTGTGAAAGAACGCAGCACGGCCAGCCCGATGATTGATTTAGCTGGTGGATCCGGCAGATTGGGAGTTCTGCTATCACAATCCGGGTATCAGGTGACACTTATCGATTTGTCTGAACAAATGCTTGGTCTTGCTTCTAAACACGCCATAGAAAATGAAGTCCATTTGGATTTGATTCAAGCAGATATGACGGCAGATTGGGGGATACCTGATCAGTTTCCTCTCATTACTAGTTTTGCCGATTCATTGAACTATTTAGTTAATAAGCAGCAGTTTGCTAGAGCCCTGGCTCAGGTATTTCGGCATTTAAGTTCTGGCGGCCGCTTTTTGTTTGATGTGATCACACCTTACCAGGTTAATGTTCATTATGATAATTTCATGTATAATAATGACGATGATCCCGAGAAGATTTTCATGTGGAGCAGTTTTCCAGGTGATGAGAAGAATTCAGTGGATCATGATTTGAAGTTTTTCATTTATGATGAGCGCCTCGATGCTTTCAAATTGGTGCGGGAGGTTCATCATGAACAAGCATTCCCTTTGACTGATTACACACAAATGTTGAAACAGGCTGGTTTTGTCAATATTCAGATTTCGGCTGATTTTGGCAGGCAGCCGGTCGGACCAGACACGACACGTGCCTTTTTTTCTGCGGAGAAAGCATGAAGTCTGTCGGTCTCATAACTGAGTATAATCCCTTGCATAACGGCCACTTGTATCATTTGCAGCATGCCAAAGAACTGACTGGCGCTGATATTGTCATTGTACTGATGTCGGGAAACTGGGTTCAGCGCGGTTTGCCAGCAATTGTCGACAAATGGCAGCGCGCCCAGGCAGCCTTAACTGCGGGTGCAGATCTGGTTTTTGAATTGCCTTTCTATTATGCTGTGCAGTCGGGAGATATTTTTGCCGATGGTGCAGTCAAATTATTAGCGGATTTGCAGGTAGATACAATTGTTTGCGGTGCTGAGCATAGTGACACCGATTTTATTGCTTTAGCTAGGCAGGCACCTGATGATCAGGGACAAGTTCAATTTGACGCGAAGAATCAGACTTACGCCAGTAATTTTGCGACGGCTTTAGCTGAAAAAAGTGGTTTCTACCTAGAAGATGCAAATGATATTTTAGCATTCAGTTATGCACGAGCTATTCTCAATCAAGGATTAGAAGATCGACTGGCCTTGAAAACAATAGCTCGTGTTGGTGCCTCTTATCATGACGAGACAGCTAATACAGAAAGAATTGCTTCTGCGACTGCGATTCGAAAAATCTTAAGTCAAGGTGGCGATATATCAGCTTTCACGCCCATGAAGAACTTGGTTTTTAAAGAATATGAGACTGAATTGTTTCAGCTTCTCAGATATCGTTTGTCCACGGATGGCTACGGTCAGCTTCGTGGCATTTACCAGGTTAGTGAAGGGATGGAATATCTTTTCAAACAAGCGATGGAACAAAATCCGAAAGATTTTCAAAGTTTTCTGGCGATGATTAAGTCAAAGCGGTATACTTTTGCACGTCTGCATCGCGTCTTAGCTTACATATTAATGAATATTAAAGTAGACCAAATGAATCTCGCGATGAGTCATCCTTATCATCGCTTATTGGCTTTCAATGATGTCGGACGCAGTTATCTTCATGAAAATAAGTCGCAATTTGCCTTTCCAACCATCAGTCATTTAGATCAAAAACGGGCCGTGAAGGAACTTAATATCGATTATAAAGCCGGTCTCGTTTATCAGCAGATTATGGCTATCCCACAAGCACAGGATGTGGCAAGGACACCAATTCAAAAATGAAATTTTTAGTTCAACAATTGCAAAAATATCGTCAAAGCCCCTTGGTCATTGATGAACAGGTTGATTTATCAGCGCCTGCCAAAGAAAATTTTTCTGACCGTCTGCTGGATTTAATGCCAGTTCATGTGACCGGTGAAATTAGTTATGGGAAGAATGACCAAATCAAGTTGGATCTGCTCTTGAAGGGGACAGCAATTCTGCCTTCTGCCCGAAGTTTTAAGCCGGTTCAATATCAGTTTGAAATTCCAGTCAATGAATTGTATGTACAGGACGAGGAAACCTTGGACAGCTTTGACCATAGCGAGCAGGTATTTCTTGTTGAGAAGAATCAGATTGATCTTGATGCCATTATTTTGGAAAACATTATCACTGATTTGCCAATGACAGCATATACACCTGAAGAGACGGCGGATAACCCACTTTCTGGGGATGGCTGGCAGATAATCAGCGATGAAAACTATGTAGCACCCGAACAAGATGTTCAGGGGCCGCAGACGCAAAGCCTTGGTGACTTCTTCCCGGATGAACCAGAAAATAAAAAAGATAGGTAAAATAGTATTTTATGAGTAAAGAAAAAACAAGTATGTGGCAATTAGTTCGGCGTTTGATCATTTTCGCTTTAATTGCCTTGGAAGTTCTGCTAGTTTTTGGCGGCTATACTAAAAGCGGCAGAACCTGGCAGTGGATCGGCCAGTACATGGTTGGCTTCATGGACTGGATGGCTAATGATGTTTTTAAGTCGACAAACGGCATTGGGTTTGCGATTATAATCATTACAGCTGTGATTCGTTTAGTATTGCTGCCGATCATGTTCGACCAGCAGCGGCAAGGTACGATTCAGGCTGAAAAAATGGCCATGTTGCAGCCGCAGCTATCCAAGATCCAAGAGGCTATGAAAAAAGCCAGCACACAGCAGGAAAAAATGGCTATTAATTCAGCGATGATGGCCGTTTATCGTGAAAATAATGTTTCGATGATGGGCGGCATTAATTTTTTGTCTATGCTGATCCAACTGCCGATTATCTCTGCTTTATATACAGCCATCAGATTGTCGACCAGCGTATTGGCGACTGATAATATCAATCCGGCAACTTATAATTCTGGATTTTTGCTGAACGGCGCTCATTTTTTTGGTATTGCACTTTATCGTCCATCTTTGATTATTGCTGTGATTGCGGCCTTATTTTATGTTGGGCAGTCTATGATCAGCCTGAAAATGGCACCAGAGGCTCAACGTAAACAGATGCAGACTATGATCTGGATCAGTCCAATTTCCATTTTCTTCTTTTCGATATTTCAATCAGCGGCCTTGGGCCTGTACTTCTTGGTTGGCGGCTTTTTCGTCTTAATTCAATCTTATATTCTTCTGAAAATAAGGCCAAAGCTTCAAGAAAAGATTCGAAAAGAGTTTACAGTTAAGAATGTGGCTGATGACTTATTAGCAAAAGCGGGCAGCGACCAGCCAGCGGCAGAAGCGGTTAGCGCGTTTGCCAATAATAATGTAAACAATCAAAAGGGAAATGGGTCACAGAAAATCACTGATACCGGTGCAAGGAATGCCGGAAAACAGCACAGGAAGCCAAAAATATAATGGAAATTATTACGTCGAATCAGAATTCAAGAGTTAAGTTATGGACCAGCCTTCAAACGGCAAAGGGCAGGCAGCAATCCGGCAGTTACTTGTTAGATGGCTGGCACCTGGTTCAGGAAGCATTGAACCAAGCAGCACCAATTCAGGCTGTAATTGCGACCGAGGCACAAATGGATGAACATTTGGCCGATGTGCCGCAGGGTGTCCCTGCTTTTCAGGTGACTGACGAAGTGGCCCGCCATATTGCGAAGACAAACAATCCACAAGGTATTTTTGCGCAGACCAGTCTGCCTAACAATTCTTTTGATTCTAAGTATGTGCATGCCGGCCAGTGGCTTTTGCTGGATCGCATTCAAGATCCAGGCAACGTGGGAACGCTGGTTAGAACAGCTGATGCGGCTGGGTTTACTGGCGTGGCTCTATCTGTGGGTTCAGCCGATCCTTTTGGGCCAAAAGTTGTTAGAGCTATGCAAGGCAGCCAGTTTCATTTGAAAGTCATTAAGGATGTCGATCTGGCGACATGGATTGATGATTTGGAAGAAAATAATTACGATGTTTATGGAACAACGCTCTCTGATACGTCTGTTGACTATAAGACAGTCGTCCCAGAAAAATCCTTTGCGCTCATTCTAGGAAATGAGGGGCAAGGATTGGATCCCGAATTATTGGCAAAAACGTCTGCCAATTTGCATATTAATTTTCTCGGCAAGGCAGAATCTTTGAACGTTGCTGTTGCCGGCGGCATCTTAATGTTTGCATTAAATTGAATTTGCTTATAATATGTAAGTATGGCCGGAAGACTAGAATTAACAGAATCAGCATTTGAAATCCTTGGAAGAAAGTGGAATGGTTTGATTATTCAGACACTGCTTGACAGCCCAGACGGATCTTTGCATTTTACGGAACTATCTAGGACAGTGCATGCTTGCAGTGACCGTGTTTTGACAGTTCGTTTGAAAGAATTAGAAGACGCTGGTATCATTGAACGTGGTTGTTGTCCGGATAATGGCAAATTTGGCTACCGTTTGACCGAGAAGGGTTTTTCGATGCGGCCGCTCATGTCAGAAATTTCAAGCTGGGCAGCAAATAATATTTAAAAATTTGAGAAAGACTAGTAAGTCCTGACACGCAAAGCGAACCGGAACAGTGAGAGCCGGTGGTGGTGAAGGCTGAATTTCACTTTCGAGTATTTTGGTTAATCACCAACGGGTTGTTCCGTTATTGACAACTAGAGTTAGGAAATTTATTTCCTAAAAAAATGGGTGGTAACACGATAATTCGTCCCTTATGCTTAACGGCATAAGGGATTTTTTTATTAGTTAGGGCGAAAATGGATATCAAAGAGAAATTAAAAAGTTTGCAAGAAAGGGTTGTTCAACAGCTCAGTCTCTCGAAAACTGATGATGCGGTTGAAGACATCCGCGTTCATTTGTTAGGTAAAAAAGGCGATCTCACAAAAATTTTGAAGGGCCTTAAAGATTTGGCTCCGGATCAGCGGCCCTTAGTCGGCCAATTAGCTAATGAAATTCGACACAATTTGGAAGAGCAGATCGAAGACAAAAGAGCACGTTTAGCAAAAGCACTGCTTGATCGTCAATTAGCTGCCGAGCAAATTGATGTCACTTTGCCTGGAAAAACAGTCACAATCGGCACGAAACATGTTCTTCAGCAGATTCAGGATCAGATCGAAGATCACTTTATCAGCCAGGGTTTTCAGGTGATGTATGGGACAGAAGTCGAGACCGACGAATTTAACTTTGCTCGTATGAATCTGCCTAAAGATCATCCGGCCCGTGATATGCAGGATACTTTTTATTTGACGCCAAATATCCTGCTCCGGACTCAGACTTCAGCCATGCAGGCACGTGCGATGGACAGACATGATTTTGCTACAGGCCCTCTGAAAATGGTCAGTCCTGGAAAAGTTTATCGGCGTGATAACGATGATGCGACCCACTCCCACCAGTTCCATCAAGTTGAAGGCCTTGTAGTGGGCAAGGGGATCACACTCGCAGATTTGAAGGGCACCTTGCAGGCATTAACTGATGAACTGTTTGGAAAAGGCCATGCAATGCGTTTTCGTCAGAGCTATTTTCCTTTTACGGAACCTAGTTTAGAAGTTGATATTAGTTGGAATATCGTTGATGACCAGACCCCAGCAGAGGACATTCGCTGGATTGAGGTTTTGGGTGCTGGAATGGTACACCCTAATGTCTTAAAGATGGCTCATATTGATCCAGAAGAGTATACGGGTTTTGCCTTTGGTTTGGGTCCGGATCGCTTTGCCATGATTAAATACGGTATCGACGATATTCGCAATTTTTATCTAGATGATCTTCGTTTCCTAAAGCAATTCAGTCAGGTGGGCAAATAAATGAAAATTTCAGTTAATTGGATCAAAGAATTTATGCCGGATTTTCCGGTAAATAATGAGGCGGATGCTCAAAAAATTTCTGACAAACTGGCGTTGACTTCGACGGAGGTTGAGGACAAAGGTTATCAGATTCCGCAATCTACAGGGCTCGTTGTCGGGCAAGTGCTGGAAGTACGGTCAATTGAAAATTCGACCCATTTGAAGATCACGATTGTCAATGCGGGTAAGAAAGATTATCAAGTTGTCACCGGCGCACCAAATGTGGCCCAAGGCCAGTTGGTTGTTTTGGCATTGCCAGGTGCACATTTGCCAGAAAATAAGCTGATCGAAGCAACTGAGCTGGATGGCCAAATTAGTCAGGGAATGCTGGTGTCACTGCAGGAAATTGGTTTTGATGATGCCATTGCGCCAAAAAAACATGAAGCTGGTATTTATGTTTTTCCAGCTGATTCAGAGGTTCAGCCTGGCGATGACGCTGTGAAGGCTCTGGGCATTGACGATTTGATGATTGACACAGAGCTGACTGCTAATCGTGGTGATATGCTGTCGATTAGAGGCAATTTGTACGAATTTTCTGCTTTGTTTGAAAAAGACTTCAAAAAAATTGACTTTGATCTGCAGGAATCTGATCAAACCGCTGCTTCACAAATTAGTGTCAGCGTCGATCCAACTTTGGCAAATCCTTATTATCTAAGGATCGTTAATCATGTAACCGTTAAGGAAAGTCCATTATGGCTGCAGCGGCGGCTTTGGAATTCCGGGATTCGTCCGATAAATAATTTAGTGGATGTGACAAATTATGTCATGCTGCTTTTGGGACAGCCCATGCATGTTTTTGATCTTGATCAATTACACCATCATGAGATCAGAGTGGCTTTGTCGTCGGACGAGACGATCACAACTTTAGATGGTGAAAAACGCCAACTGAAAGCTGGCGAGGATATTGTTGTCTATGATGGTCAGGATCCGCAGATGCTAGCAGGAGTGATGGGCGGATCGCAGTCTGAAGTGACTGAAAATACGCACAATGTGGTTTTGGAATCGGCTGTTTTTGATCCTGTTTTGATCCGTAAAACAGCTCGCCGTTTTAATCTCCATTCACAAGCAAGTCAGCGTTTTGAACGCGGTATTGATGTCAGCAACTCACATAAAGCATTGGATTATGCAGCTGCCTTGATTAAGGACCTGGCTGGTGGCGAAATTGCTCAGGGAGTGATTGAAGCACAGGCTGATATTGCTAAAGAAAAGCGGATTGCCATCTCATTAAGCGATATTAATGGTTATTTAGGTACGCAGGCCAGTCTTGACGATGCGGCAGATATTTGGCGGCGGCTCTCTTTTGCATTCGAACAAGAAGGTGAAAATTTCCTTGTCACGGTCCCGCAACGCCGACCAGACATTACGATTAAAGCTGATTTAATCGAGGAATTTGTCCGTATTTATGGTTACGATAAAATACCAGCTCATCTGCCACAGGCTGTCAATCAGAAATCCGGCCTGACCGCGGATCAAAAATTGGACCGATCGATTCGAGGGATTTTATTAGCCCTAGGTTTGACACAAGCAATTTCATATTCGCTCACCACAAGGGAATTTGCCTCACAATTTACGTCTCAAGCCCATCCACTGGTCAAATTAGCCTATCCGATGAGTCAGGAACACGCCGTGATGCGCCAATCTGTCTTGGCTACGTTGATTCAAGCAGCCGCCTATAATGCGGCAAGAAAGATATCTGATATCCGGCTTTTTGAAACAGGCGATGTTTTTTACGGGCGTCCAGATAACGATCCTGATCAACTGCCAATCGAAAAGCAGCAAATTGCTGCGGTAATTTCCGGACAACCGGCAGCTGACTGGCATCACAGTAATCAAGGCTATGATTTTTATGATATTAAGGGTTTACTGTCAACATTACTGGACAAGCTGAACTTGAAAGGAAAGATCCATTTTCAAAAATCCCAAAGCCACACTGAGATGCATCCTGGGCAGACGGCAGATATCTATCTAGATGATCAGTACTTAGGCTTTGTCGGACAAATTAATCCGCAATTAGCTAGTCAATACAAGCTGGGACGGACCTTTGTTTTCCAGCTGGATAATAATTTGATTCATGACCGATGCCAGCATGGCACTGATTATCGTCCACTAGACAAGTTTCCTGCGATTGAACGCGATCTTTCGCTGCTAGTGGATCAAAACCTGCAGGCTGCTGATATTGTTTCGATTATTGCCAAGAATGCTGGCGCTTATCTGCGCCAGGTTAACTTGGTGGATGTCTATGAAGGTACTGAATTGGGCCAGCATAAAAAATCACTTTCATATCGCCTGCAGTTTGTTAATCCAGATGCAACTTTGACAGATGAAATTGTTAATGCCGCAATGACGAGAATTAGTACAGCACTTTTTGATCAATTGCAGGTCACGACAAGATAATTTTTGCTAAGCTTGTAGATATGAGGAAATCCATTTGGCGTATACTCCCGCCGGTCACGATGACGCTTTTTGTATTAACGGTTGCCGTTTACCTGCTGCAGATTCTGTTTGATGGTTTTTTGATTTTGTCCTCAGGACAGCCGGTCAGTGTTTTTTATTTAGTTTCCCGATTCATTAACGGCCCTTCAATCCAATCTTTGGTGCTCTTAGGCGGCGGTGTTGACAGCCTTTTTATGTCCGGCGAGTGGTATCGCGCTTTTACGCCTATCTTCCTTCATGCTTCGTTGATGCATATCTTTTCAAATATGCTGACACTGGTGATTGTAGGGCCTTTTGTTGAAAAGCTTTTTGGCAAAGGGAAATTTCTTTTGATTTATTTGATCACGGGAGTTTGGGGAAACCTGTTAACGTTTATTTTTGACCCTAATCCCAACGTTGTCTCTGTTGGGGCATCAGGCGCATTATTCGGCCTTTTTGGCGTGATGATTGTGAGCGGCTGGTATAATCGCAATAATTTTGTTTTTAGACGTCAGCTCATCATTTTTGCTGCCTTGGCTGTATTCAACCTAATTGGTAATCTTAACGATCCTAGCGTGGATATTTGGGCTCATATCGGCGGATTGATTTCCGGCAGCTTGTTAGCCATCATATTTGATTTTCCAACTTCGGTTTATGGCCGTATCAAGCAGCCGGCTCGAATATTGGCCATAATTGTGCTGCTTCTGCCTTTTGTCTATTTTGCTTTTAGAATGAAAATTTTATGAGAATCATTTGAAAGCGCTTGTGTTTATTGGAAAAAAAAATTAATCTATTAATGAGGTAATTATGGCTAAAGATAAATTAATTGGTGTCGACCTTGGCGGTACGACCATTAAATTTGCTATTTTAACGGATACAGGAGAGATACAGGAAAAATGGTCGGTTCCGACTAATATCTTAGACAATGGTTCGCATATTGTCCCTGATATTATCGATTCCATTAATGCCCGGCTGGATCTGCTGAAGCTGGATCGCGATCGTATTATCGGTATTGGCATGGGCACACCCGGCACAGTTAACCGTGAGAAAGGGACTGTCGAAGCGGCTTACAATCTGAACTGGAAAAATGTTCAGCATGTCCGCGACCAAATTCAGAAAAGCACTGGTTTGAATTTCACAATGGATAATGACGCTAATTCGGCGGCCATTGGCGAGCAGTGGAAGGGCGCTGGGGAAAACAACCCTAACGTCTCCTTCATTACCCTTGGTACCGGTGTTGGCGGCGGTATTATTGCCAACGGTCAAATGGTTCGCGGCGTCTTTGGTGCCGGCGGTGAGTTTGGTCATATGGTTGTCCAGCCGGGCGGTTATTTGTGCACCTGCGGCAATCACGGTTGTTTGGAACAATATTGCTCAGCTACTGGTGTTGTTCATTTGGCACGTGATTTTGCTGATGAATACGAGGGTGATTCAAAGCTGAAAGCAATGCTGGACAATGGGGATGAAGTAACTTCTAAAATTGTCTTTGATTTGGCCAAGGGCGGCGACTTTTTGGCTAACGAAGTTGTTAACAAAATGGCCTATTATCTAGGTTATGCAACAGCAGCTTTGTCTAATATTTTGAACCCAGCTTACGTTGTTATCGGTGGTGGCGTTTCGGCTGCGGGTGATTTTCTGCTTGACAAGGTCAAAGCTAATTGGACGAAGTACGCTTTTTCATCAGTTCGTTCTTCAACGAAGCTTCGCTTGGCAGCTTTGGGAAATGATGCTGGTGTTATCGGTGCTGCGAGCTTAGCTAGAGAATTTATTGAAAAATAAGCTTTCGTGCTTCAAATTCGTATCATTATTTGGTAAAATGATTCAGTTGGCTTCGCTCCTGTCAGAGCCTAGTGGACTGATTATATAGGGATATAGTATAGAGGTAGTACAGCGGTCTCCAAAACCGTTAGCGGGGGTTCGATTCCCTCTATCCCTGCCATGGCGGTATTGGTGAAGTTGGTGAACACACCGGTTTGTGGTACCGGCACGCGTGGGTTCGAGTCCCACATACCGCCCTTGCAAGTTTCATAGGATTCTTGCTATAATTTATATTCGTGATTCAAATGCCGTTGTGGCGGAATTGGCAGACGCGCTGGACTCAAAATCCAGTGGTGGCAACACCGTGTGGGTTCGACTCCCACCGACGGCAAATAAAGCATTTCATAATAGTTTGTGAGGTGCTTTTTTTATACCTGAGTTTGCTGAATAGGGCCGTTTGTCATGTGGAGATTTGCATTAAGGTATGGTTTTCCTGATTGGCAATTTGAACAAAAAAATGTGAAGCAGCTTGTTAGTGAAGTAATTGATCGTCATGATGGCGTATGATTTATTCAAGGATTACGCAATGAATGGACAATTAGATCAGATTTTTCAAAAAGTTAACTCACAGTTGGAGCAATTAAAAACAGGGACGACTTTTTCTTTACCTGATTTGTATGGTCAAGAGGCTTGGCGAGACCTATATATTGGTGATCGCGTCATGGCGGGTAATTTTTTCCTGCGTCAGGTTCGGCAGGGTATGTATCCGCATGTCAAAGAATTAACGGATAAGGACGAAAACAATCGCCGTCAATATCTCAAATATTAAAGGAGTTTGGTTTGTTTATTTTTTCAGAGTTTAGTATCAATCAACATCAGGTAAGGCTACTTTTTCCTGATCAAAGTCAAGCAAAAGATCTGATCGAGCAGATTAATCAGGACAGGGAAAGTTTATCCCGCTGGATGTCTTGGACAAAAGAGACAAATAACGTGCAGGATGAACTGCGTTTTATTGATTATGCCCGTCAGCAGAATGCAAAGAATTCATTGTTAGAGCTTACGATTGAAGTCGATGGCAAAGCCATTGGTATGATTGATCTGCATAATATCAGCAACCACCATCATCGGGCCGAAGTGGGTTATTGGCTGTCGAGCAGCTACCAGGGCAGCGGCATTGTCACTCAATCACTCCGTCAGCTAATTGAAATCGCTTTTGGGGAGCTGGCCTTTAACAAAATTATTATCATGGCCGAGAGCGAGAATCTCAAAAGTCAAGCGGTTGCGAAACGTTTAGGATTTCAGCACGAAGGCACTTTAAGGGAAGAATACTTCGTGGCTGGCAAGTATCGGGATTTAGAAGTTTATTCAATGCTGGCAGCGGAATACAAAAAAGCATAAATTGATGAAAAAAGTCCATAATTGGACTTTTTTTACTCAATTGTGTTAGTATCTTTTGAGTAGGAATGAATATTCTTTCATTTTTAGGAAAATATGACCGAGACAATCAAAAAAGTAAATAAAAAAGAGGCCATCTTAAAAGCGGCCTTGCAGCTGTTTTCTCAAAGAAGTTTTTATGGGACCACAATGCCGGATATTTCGACGCTTGCCGATGTTGGAGCGGGCACGATTTACCGTTATTTTACATCCAAGGAAGCTTTGGTTAACGCACTCTTTTTTAGGATTATGACTGAATTTGACCAGCGCTTGGAATCTGATTTTCCAAATGGCATGGACACAAGAATCCAGTTTCACCATCTGTTCCAAAGTCTTTGGGGTTATGTAGTCGACAATACACAGGCATTTGTCTTCATTAATCTGCATGATGAAGGCAAATATCTAGACGAGCGGAGTCACGCAAGCTTTGATAAGTTGTGGAATTTTATTACGACGATTATTGATAAAGGGCAGCAAAGAGGCGACGTCGTAGATCTGGATCCCAAATCAATCGTGTCATTGGTATATGGGCCTTTGATTCCAATCTCAAAGTTGTTGATTAATCATAAGTACACGGCTTCGAAAGATTTTGTTTACGCATTAGAAGAAGCGACATGGCGGGCCGTTTCAAGCAAATAATTTTTTTGGTTAAAAAAGGAACGATCATTCATTCATTCATTTATTGGAGCATAACATGGCAAGATTTTTAAAGAAAACACGTATTTTTATTATTATCTTTTGGTTGCTGGCAGCGGTTGTGGCTGTTTTTGCTTTGCCGAATGTGTCTCAACTTGTTCAAAACAAGGGGCAGATTACGGTACCAAGATCGGCCAATGTTTCTGAAGGCCGTCGTTTACAAAAGAAATTAAATCCGGGAGAAGCTGTCAGCAGCGATATCATTGCAGTTTATAACAGCGGTGCAAATAAAAAATTAACCAAAAGGCAGATTTCAGAAATTCGCAGCGCAGTCAGGAAAGTGTCCCAGAATCGCGCCAAATATCACATCACAGCGATTACGTCGCTCCTGGATGGTAAATCTGTTCGCCAACAGCTGACCTCTAAAGATCAGACCACGATGTTGGTACAAATCTCTGTGAAGTCTAATCAAAATCAAATTAGCCAGCGAAGCGCGAAAATTCAGCGGGCGTTAAAAGCCGACCATTTGCGTTTGAATATGACGGGCAGTAGTCTTGTTAACCACGACTTTGCTTCGGCAACGCAGGATGGCGTTAAGAAAACTGAGGTTATTGCAATTGTCTTCATCTTGATCATCCTTGTGCTTGTTTTCAAGACGCCAATCATTCCCGTGATCAGTCTGCTGACTGTAGGCATTTCTTTTCTAACCTCATTTTCCTTGGTCACGAATCTTGTACAAAGTTACAATTTTCCATTTTCAAACTTCACACAAGTCTTTATGGTGGTGGTTCTCTTTGGTATTGGGACCGACTATAATATTCTCTTTTATACGAGATTCAAAAGAGAACTTGGGCTGAATCCTGGACAGAACGCGAATGAAATCGCAGTGAAAACATTGTTTTCTGCCGGTAAAACGATTCTGTTCTCCGGCTCCTCTGTCTTAATCGGATTTTCAACACTGGCTTTAGCTAAATTCAGTCTCTATCAGGCCACGAGTGCTGTTGCGATTTCTGTTCTGATTCTTTTGCTGGTGCTAATTACGCTGACACCAGCTTTGATGAGCTTGTTTGGCCACGGATTATATTGGCCGTCTAAGAATTTTGATGGCGAAGGCGGTTCTAAGATTTGGCATGGATTGACTTCAGCAGCTGTGAAACATAGCGTGGTCACAGCCTTGGCAACGATTGTTATCGCCCTGCCTTTGGCAATGATGTTTTCCAACCGTTTGAATTTTAATGACTTATGGGAAGTTCCGAATCAATATGAATCAAAACGCGGCATTAATTTGATTCAAAAACATTTTCCAGCCGGCTTTTCATCGCCGATGACCTTGATTATTTCTGGCGATAAACAGTTGGATAATAACCAGCAGCTGTATGCCTTGGATATGCTTCAAAATAGGTTAAAAGACGACAAAGACGTTAGCACGGTCATGGGCGTCACGCGTCCTTTAGGCGACCGGATTAATCAGCTCTATGTGAATAACCAGCTGAAAACTTTGAATTCAGGCATTAGCCAAGCGGGATCTGGTGTTTCAACAATCAATAATGGCCTGAAAAATGCCAGTGACCAGCTTGGCCGCCAGCAGACAAATACGAACGGCGTCCAGCGTCTGATTGACGGTACAGGTCAATTAAGTAGTGGTGCCAATCAGCTTCAAACAGCTTTAAACACACTGCAATCTCGTTTAGCTAGCGGTGCAGCAGGCGCTGATCAGTTGAATGGTGCTTTAGCTACTTTGTCAGATAGCACCGATCAGTTAAAGGGTGGTGTTGATCAGATTCTGGGACGGCTGAACCAATTGGATCCTAATTCCATTCCAACATCGGCCCAGATTAGAGGCCAAATTCAAAGTATGCAAAGCAGTCTTGCAGCTAGCTTGACTCCGGATAAAATTGGCGATATTGTGACACAGACGATTCAGCAGGGTGTGGCCAGCGGACAAATAAGTCCTGCTGATGTTCCAGTCTTATCAAAGACTCTGCCAACTGTCCTGCAGGCGATTTTGTCTCAGATTACAGCCCAGCTTAATTCATCTATGGAAACCATATTAGATTCGCAGTCTAATAATTTAGCTCAGCTTGATAGTTTAAAACGGCAATTGAATGATCTTAAAAGTAATTTGACTCGTGTCGATAACGGTCTTGGCGCCATGCAGTCTGGTATTGCACAAATGCGGACTGGTGCCGGTCAATTATCTTCAGGTATGCAGCAAGGCGCCAGCGGCGCAGGCGAAATTGCTGCGCGGACAAGTGACTTGACTAATGGATTGGCACAAATACAATCTGGTCAGCAGCAAATGAAGACGGCTTTGGACGGCTTGGCTTCACGGAGCCGCGAATTGAAAAATGGTTTGGACCGTGCCTCTAATGGCCTTAATCAAG
The DNA here is from genome assembly GCF_000241055.1 of Oenococcus kitaharae DSM 17330. Taxonomy (NCBI): domain Bacteria; kingdom Bacillati; phylum Bacillota; class Bacilli; order Lactobacillales; family Lactobacillaceae; genus Oenococcus; species Oenococcus kitaharae. Next base: position 1,486,958 of record NZ_CM001398.1, on the reverse strand, counting down.
TAGGCCAGGGCCTAAATCAAGGCCAAAGTTACGTTAAGGGGCTGGTTGGCAATTCTTCTAGCGAATGGCTGAATGTGCCGGATTCAGTTCTGCATTCAAAGACCTTTAAGCGTTCTTTGGACCAGTATATGAGTCCGAATCGCAAGACCACGCAATTAACAGTCATCTTGAAGCTAAATCCGTTTTCTCATCCGGCTATCGGGGTTGCCAATCATATTAAACAAGTAGCAACGCGCTCGCTCAATCAATCTGGACTGGATCATGCAAAAATCGGTATCACGGGCACGAGTATGCAGAATTTTGATCTGCAGCAGATTTCGACTTCTGATTTTCTGCGGACTGCCATTATTATGCTGATTGGTATCACGCTAGTCATGATTTTAATTACACATTCCACGCTTTACGCTGTCACGATTGTGGCTTCTCTAGCGGGTACTTACTTCGTGTCCCTAGGTATTGGTGAAAAAATCAGTCAGATTCTTTTGGGAAGAAACATGTTGTCTTGGAACGTGCCTTTCTTTAGTTTTATCATGCTGATTGCTTTGGGTGTCGATTATGCGATTTTTGTTATGATGGCTTTCAACGAGGAGAGAGGTACTACAGTCGAGCGTTTGGTTTCTGCTTCAAACCGTCTTGGTAAAGTTGTCATGTCGGCTGTTGTGATCTTAGGTGGTACTTTTGCCGCTATGATTCCATCAGGTATTCTGACCTTGATTCAGGTACCGATTGTGGTCATCACAGGACTGTTGATCCTGGCATTTGTGACAATTCCAATGTTTATTCCGGCTGTTATTACTATCAGCGATTGGATGCTGAGGCGTAAATTCGCTTCAATGAAAAGATTTGAACGCGAATCAAAGTAAAATAAATGCTTCAAAAAATGAGTGGGTACTGCCTACTCATTTTTTATAGGAACAAGTCCCTTTGTTTTAGACTGAAACCCCTAGTTATCTTGCTGAGATTGCTTCATCTGATTAATAATTTCGACGCCGTGGCTTGTGCCGATTCTCTGGGCACCTGCAGCAATCATTGATAATACATCTCGGAGTGTTTGAATCCCGCCAGCCGCCTTGACTTTGACGTCATCACCGACTGTCTCTTTCATCAGGCGGACATTTTCTACTGTGGCACCAGCGCTTCCAAAGCCGGTTGATGTTTTAACGAAATCAGGCTTAATCCTTTTGGCAATCTGACAAGCATTGACAATATCCGTATTATCTAAGTAGCAAGTCTCAAGAATCACTTTTACAAGAACATGATTGCTATGGCAAAGATTAACCATTGTCGCCATTTCTTTTTCGATGTAAGCAAGTTTTCTATCCTTCAGTTTGCCAATATTTAAAACATAGTCTATTTCATCGGCACCATTTTTTATTGCATCTCTGCTTTCGAATGTTTTTGCTTCAATAGTTGTTTGGCCAAGTGGAAAACTAATGGCTGCACCAACATGAATATCTGTCTCTTTGAGTTGTTCGTGGCAAAAGGCTACGGGCATCGAATTAATTGCAACCATTTTAAAATGGTTTGCTTTAGCTTCATCACAAAGGCACTTTAAATCCTGCTCCTGTGCATAGGCTTTTAAAAAGGTATGATCAATCATCTGGGCTAATTGGTCAGTGGTAAGTGTAGTTAATGACATGTTTTTCCTTATCTGCCGCTAAATTTCATTGTGACGAATTTTTGATTTATTTGAAAACTTAATATGATTCTGATAGATAATCTTGATTAAAGTCGGGGAGGGGAGTTTCGACACAAGGGACTCGCTGGCGAGAAACTCAATCATATTTAATCGAAATAAGGTATCCATTTATACACATGAGGCATATATTTAAAATACTATGGAAGCGATTTCACAATAATTCATGAAAAAATAGAAAACGCTTCCTTTTTATATAATATTCAAGTTCGAGTTTTTTTTCAAGAAATGTTGGCTTAATTTAAGTGCTTTAGACACATATTATCAATTCATTTTGCAACATATGAATTTAAAAATATTAAAAATTCCAAAAGAAATTTATTAATATAGATAAATCGTATTGACATACGCTTGAATAAAAAACCATATGTTTATGATTAATACTTGTAAGATGAATTAGCTCTAAGTGGAGCAAATTTGCATTGACATATTCTTCCTTAGTGAGAATATTCAGCTACAAATATTGTCAATATGTAGAAAACGGTTTATCTTACGAGCTTCTGTTCCTTGCACATATTTTTAACTTTGCAGAGAGGAGGGGGATAGATGAAGTATTTACTTCTTGTTAGCCACGGTGATTTTTCAAAGGGGCTTGAAAGCTCCTTAGCTATGTTTGCTGGTGAATCAATGTCATCTGTTATTGCTGTTGGTTTGAAGGCAGACGAGTCGGCTGATACTTTCGGCCAACGTTTTCAAAGAAAAATGGAAGCGCTTCCAAAAGATAGCCAATTTATTGTTTTAGCTGATATTATCGGCGGAAGTCCTTTAACAACTGTCTGCAATATTTTGAATTCTCATCACAAGCTAACTGATAGTTTGGTACTCGGCGGTATGAATTTTCCAATGGCGCTTAATGCGCTCCTGCTGAAAGATACGATGGATAATGATTCGTTGAAAAAGAAGGTTCTTGCTGAAGCAAACGGTTCGATGAGGGCTTTCGTCATGAAACAAGACGAGCCATCCGAAGATGATATTTAAAAGGAGAGCAGAATAATGACGATAACTTTTGTACGTATTGATGACCGTATCATCCATGGGCTGATTACAACACGTTGGGGAAAAGAAGTTCCTAGCGACGGAATTATTGCAGTTAATGATAAAGCTGCTAACAATCCCATTCTTAGGGAAGCCTATAGCGCTGCGGCCGAAGATAAAAAGACATTCGTTTGGACGATGGATCACTTCAATCAGGTCAAAGATAAGGTATTGAGTTCAAAGACAAGATATTTTTTGATTACTAAGAATCCACTAGACATGAAGACGATTCTTGTTGATTGGAAATTTAAGCCTAGCGATGTCAAAACAGTCAATGTTGGCCCTGGTAATGATCGGCAAGGTTCAATCAAGCTTGGAGATAACCAGTCATTTACGCAAGAAGAAGGAGATGCTTTTGAAGCGATTGAGAAAGCTGGTTACAAAGTTGAGTTTGCCCTTTTACCTGATCAGCATATTGGTGAATGGTCACGCTTTAAATCTAGATTTGGCTATTAAATATTGATTGATATTTTTAAAATGAAAGGAATTATGAAAGATGACTATAAGTTGGATACAAGCGGCTATCTTGGGTCTCTTCGCATGTTTATGCTCTAACTCATGTATGGCTGGGCAGGCTGTTGGTAATTACACAATTGGCCGGCCGCTAGTTGGTGGTCTGGTGTGCGGCATTGTTTTGGGCAACATTCCTTTGGGGATTGCCTGTGGTGTCGCGATGCAGCTGGTATATATCGCGTTAGTAACACCTGGTGGAACAGTTTCCGCTGATGTACGTGCAATTTCTTATATTGGTATCCCATTGGCGATGGTTGCTATTTCAGCAAGAGGCATGAATCCCTTGGGAACTTCTGCTGCTAATCTTGCGAAATCAGTCGGCACCCTAGTCGGGACTGTTGGAACGGTTCTTTATTACTCAGTTGCAACAATGAATCTTGTTTGGCAGTCATTCGGCTGGAAAGATGTTCAAAAGGGCAGATTGGGGAAACTATATTCAGTTAATTTTGGCTGGCCATGGATTTCTCACGCATTGTTCTCATTCTTACCGGCAATGCTGCTCACTTATTATGGTGCAACCGCTGTAACGGCTTTGCGTAATGCGCTGCCAATGAACGGTCTTGCAATGAAGACACTATTTACGGTTGGCGGCATGCTGCCATGTGTTGGAATTGCGATCCTGCTGCGCCAAATTGTAAGTAAGCTTGTTGATTTCATTCCATTTTTCGTTGGTTTTACTTTGGCGGCATCGCTGCATTTAAATCTGGTTTCTGTTACGGTTGTTTCACTTCTGTTCGCTGTCATTATGTATGAAGTAGAAATGTCCAGAGGAGGAACACCAGGTGCGGCTCTCGGATCCGGTGGTTCCGGTAGTAATGATGATGAGGAGGATATCTGATTATGGATGCAACTCAGAATACAAAGCAGCTCGATCGTAAGACTTTAAGCCATTCTTTCCATCTTTGGTTTTGGGGGGCGCTGACCTGCTTTTCACAGGAACATATGCAGACCTTTGGCTATATGTCTTCGATGCTGCCGATTATCAGAAAGCTCTATCCCAATCATGACGATCAGGTGAAAGCGATTCATGCCTACACGGCTTTCTTCAATACCAATCCAATGCTGGGATCAGTAATTATCGGAACGACTGCCAGCATGGAGGAAGCGCGTGCTAATGGCAAAGATATTGATGGTGAAACGATTAACGATATGCGAGCCGGCCTTATGGGCCCGATTGCCGGTATTGGTGATTCACTGATTGATGGTACTTTAATTCCTATTCTCTTAGGGATTTCACTTGGAATGTCGACAGGCGGCTCACCGGTTGGCGCGATCTTTTATATCATTGCTTGGGTCTTGATTGCCTACTTCGGACAGCGTTTCCTTTATTTCCGTGGTTATAAATTCGGTGATCAGGCCGTTGGATTTTTGGTTGGCAAACAGGGCGCAGCTGTTCGTCGCGCCATTGGAGTTGTCGGCGGTGTGCTTGCTACCTGGGTTAATGTGACAACGTCATTTACACTACGTGGTGTGGATGGCAAGGTCTTCCTTAATCTGCAAAGCAAACTGGATAGTATTTATCCTGGATTATTGACTGTTGTGGTAACACTGTTCTGCTGGTGGTTAATGTCTAAGAAACGTGTTTCTGCGATTTGGACCATGGTGATTCTAGTTGTTGTCTCATTTATTGGTGTCCTGCTCGGTGTCTTCAATCCTGGGCTGTCCTACTAACTTACCAGTTAAATTTAGAAAGGGTGATTTGCATGACAATCAAAGAGATGCGTCAAGGGTATCAAGAAGAAATTAACTATCAGAAACATATGCTGAGAAATCTTGGTTACTGGTTTCAACTATGTACAACTCTCAGCGGAATTGGCATTATTTTAATTTATTTCTTTCACGCGAAGATCTTGTGGCTAAACATTTTAGGCATTGTCTTGTTCGTTCTTGGTGCATTTGGTATGTTATTGTTCGGTTATACCGGTTGGCGCGGTCAACAGAATATAAAAGCAGTGGTTGACGATTTTTCTAAAAAAATCGATTCCCTGCAGCAGAATCATTCTAATTAACTTCTTGCAAAGAGATTAAATCTAAACAGACTTAATTCTTGGTTTTCAGCAAATTATATAAATATTTAATTGATAAATTAAAACATAAACGGATTTGATTCAGTATCCAAGTGAATCGAACCCGTTTTTTTGTGTTTTGGGCATGGTAGTCCATCGCGTTTGAATCAAAAGAATTCAAATTAGGGCCAAGCTGAATAAATACCATAATCTGTTTTTTAATTACCGATCGATTCAAGTTATTTCAACAACTTCTTTTCAATCGTAAACCGAGGACGATGCTTGACCTCAGAAAAAATCTTGCCGATATATTCGCCGGTCAGGCCGACGGCCATCATTTGAAAACCGCCGACGATCCAAATGGAAATCATCAAAGAGGACCAGCCTGCTTCTGTAGCACCCCTCAGTTTGACAATCAATGTATAGACCAGCATGACCAGGCCAAAGAGAGCGAAGATCACACCCAAGCTCAGGACAAGCCTTAAAGGCGCAATCGAAAAACTTGTAATGCCGTCCCAAGCAAAGCTCAGCATTTTTAACAGCGGGTACTTGGATTTGCCGGCCAGGCGTTTACGCCTGGCATAGTAGACACGGCTGCTTTCAAAGCCCAACAGGGGAATAATGCCGCGAATGAACATATTTTCTTCCTGGTACTGCAGAAAGGCTGTGATGGCTTTCGGACCCAAAAGCCTAAAATCAGCGTGTTCCGGGATCAAATGAACGCCCATCTTGCCCAGGAGGCTGTAAAAAGTCTCAGCTGTGACACGTTTGAACCAGCTGTCTGAGTCCCGGTTGTTGCGGACACCGAAAACAATCTCAGAGCCGGCTCGATACTGCTCAACCATCTGCTTAATAGCCTGCGGGTCATCTTGCAGGTCGGCATCAATAGAGATCACAAAATCAGCCAGTTTCTGTTGGGAAATGACCGTCAAGCCGGCGATCAATGCATTTTGATGACCGAAATTCCGGCTGAACTTCAAGCCCATCACCCTCGGGTCTGCTTCGTGTGCTTGTTCAATCAAGGGCCAGGTCTGATCGCTTGAGCCGTCGCTGACAATCATAAAACCCGAATCAGGGGCAATCTGCTGACTGTCAATCAGCTCCTGGATAATCTTTTGCAGGATCGGCAGGCTTTCAGGCAGGACCTCTTGTTCGTTATAAGCCGGTATCAGGATCATGAGTTTTTGTAGGGATTGTAATGGAAGATTTTGTGTCATATTTTTTCTGAAGGGACCTGTCGGTTAATTCTTGGCTAGGCCAGTTACATTAGAAAATTATAGCTTGACGGTTAGGGAGAAGAACTGTGAATATTCTGATAAAATCTCATTCATGCCAGCTGGATTTAAACACCGATAAAGAGCATACTGCCTGAATCGGACGATTCGTTTTCTGAAAAAGGTGTTCATTAGACTCGTTGCTGCTGGTTTAGACTGGTTAAAGTTAAAGTGCCTTTTGATCACGCGTCTGATTGATTTGATAAAGTTGATTTTTATGCTGCGGGTCTCGGTGATCATCCGAAACAGATTTAATTACTCGGCCTCGATCAATGACCCAATCGGCAATTTTTGCGTTTTGGCTCCTTGGATTCAAAGAACGCAAACCACTACTGCCAAAATAAAAATATTTGATTTTGTGTTCGAAAACGAGTCTTTTAAATCGATCCAGTGAAATGGCTGGGTCTGTGCCGTTGTAACCGCCAATTGCCATGACAGCCTTGTGGCTCTGAATCATGAATGGTGCTGCCGTAGGAGCATTAATCGTGGCAAACAAATATTGAGACCGCCTATTTTGTGAATACCTGCTTTTCAAAAATGACAAAAGATCTTTGTGTGCCTCATTTCTTCTTTGCGACCGTAATGATGAAGCAGCGACATATCTTTTTGGGTCAAGATAGGTGCTGATGAGCTGGCCAACCGGATGATGCAGCAGTAGGCGAGGACTTGCGGCTGGGAAGGATGCTGAAGCACCAAATAGGGGCACTGTCGACCATAAACCGGGAATGAGGCAGGCAGCAATTAAGGCAATTTGAAACGTTTTCTTATATCTAACAGGGAATTTAATCCAATACAGACTCATTATGAGCACGAGGACGAAGAAAATTGTCACAAAGAGTTCGGCGTAGTACCATGAAAAATAGCTTTGCAGCAGTATGGTGCCGAGAAAAACGCCAGCCGCACCAGCACGCGCAGCTCCTTTGTTCCGGATGCCGAAGAGCAATTGATCTTTTTTAACAGATGTTATAAAGATTGCTGCTAAGGCAGCAATCGCCGGAGCGAGAATGTTGGTATAGTAGGGGTGAAAAAATCCAGCTACGCTGAAAAATGCTGCGATCGAAATCAAATAACTACCCCAGAAGACAATCTGAGTACCTTTTTGAGTCAGTTTCCGTTGATGAGCTTTAAAGCGCCGAATACCGTGGATGATAGCAGCCAATAGGCCGAAAAGGGCTAAAGGCAGATACCAGCTGATCTGTGTACCCAAGGCAAGGCTAAATAATCTAAACGGCCCGGGTTGGCCAATGTTTCCCGGATGCCCGAGCCTTTGTAAGATTCTCATTGGCGATTGTTGTTTTATAGGTGTTGGATAATCACTGGCAGCAAAAAAACTATTTTTCATACCTTTGTGACTAGCCGAGATACCACTCGTCTGGCCTAATAACCTTTGGCTGCCATTGTATCCGAATACGAGATTTGCCATGGAATCATTTTGTGAAGAACCAACATAGGGGCGTTGGTTCTCTGGAATATGGTCCACGACGACAGGATAGGCAAAGGAAAAAGTTAGCAGGGTAAGCAGAGCCGCCAATAATTCAGCCATCCTCTTCTTTAAATGCTGGTCGCTCGTTGCCAGCCAAAAGTACAAAAACATTGCCGGCAGGATCATAAAAGCTTCAAGCATTTTGACGTTGAACGCTAAGCCGACTGAAGCAAATGCGGCTATGAGATTAATCAGATGATGCTGCAAAATAAATTTCTCAAGTAGCCGCGCTGCCAACAAAAGGAAGAAAAGCATAACAGCATCCATATTGTTGCTTCGCGCATCGGCAACCACAATTGGTGTCAAAGTCATCAATAGTGCTGCGATGTGGCCGGCACGATTGCCAAAAGTTGTTTGGACGATCTTGAACAATAAAAATATGCTGCCGAGGCTGCATAGAACGCTGGGCAAAGCTGTGGACCAGCCCGATAAGGAAAAAATTTTGGCTGACAATACCATCATCCATAGTGCTACCGGGGGTTTATCGACACTGATAAAATTAGTCGGGTCAAAGGAAGAGAAGAAAAAGGCTTTCCAATTTCGCGACATTGAACCAACTGCTGCTGTATAAAAAGGATTAGCGTTACCGATTCGATTTAAATTAAATAAATAGAGAAAAGCTGCCACACATAAAATGGCTAATAGGACATAATCAATTTTTTTAATTTTTTCACGTTTCATGACTAACTCACGAACATTTTAGCTTTTCCTATCTGATTTTTCAGCTATAACTCGCTGAGGATTTATCAGACTAGGGTGGGTCAGAGAAAATTGTAAATCTGATAAAATCTCATGAAATCTTCAGCCAAAAGCGACTGAAGATCTTTGCTAAGCAAATTAGACTTAAGGTATCGATCAGTTGATTGATTGAAAGGTTAGGTAACTGCGATTGGCAACAGCATTTTTTTTAAATCTTTTAAATGTTAATAAACTGCTTCCAGATCTGATGGGGCCATATAGTTTATTAATTTACAGTTTGCTATTTTTAATTATTTTTGTTGAAACTGGACTTGTCTTCGTGCCGTTTTTGCCAGGTGATTCGATTTTATTTTTATCCGGCAGTTTGGCAGCTTTGGATGGCGGATTGAATTTGCCAGGGATCATCTTCGGTTTTATCATTGCAGCCATTCTCGGTGATTTTGTCAATTTTGAATTAGGTCGGCATTTTGGCCAGCGGATTACGAAATCACCAAGACTAAAGAGGCTCATCAAAGAAAAGAGTTTAAAAGCCTCGGAACGTTTTTATGCCAAGTATGGCAAGGCAGCTATTTTTCTTGGCAGGTTTGTTCCGATCGTGAGAACAATCGTGCCGTTTACAGCTGGTATGAGCAGAATGGCGTATCGCAGTTTTTCCAAATATAATATCATCGGTGCCATTTCATGGATCTTAATCATGACTCTGAGCGGCTTTTTCTGGGGTAATATTCCAGTCGTGAAGAACAATTTCCAGTTTGTGATGATTGCTATTATTATTATTTCTCTTTTGCCAGTTATCCTTGTAAGGATTAGAGCAAGTTTGGCAGCAGCGAGAAGCGGCAGTCGACATGATTGATCGTTTAACAAGACTTGACAAAAGCCAACTATTAATCGGATTTGGTGGATTTGCGATTTTGATGCTGACTGTGCTGGCCCAGAGCCGTCTATTAAGGTTATTGGATCTGCAAGGAATACGCTTGATCAGTTTCAATCACAATCCGTCGCTGATTGCGATTGTCAACACGATTAGTTTCTTTGGCAGCCCGCCCGTTGCAATTATTCTGTCTTTTTTGATTATTGTTTTCGTACTCTGGCGCCGGCAGCGATACATTGAGGCTGTGTGGGCGACCATGCTGCTGTTATCGGGCAACGCGGTTTGTTTCTTATTAAAAGAACTAGTTAGGAGGCCGCGCCCTGAAACGATGCTGATCAAAGATACAGGATTTTCCTTTCCTTCCGGTCACGTTTTCAGCACAGCTTTGTTCGTCTTTCTTGTTTGGCACTTTATGGTCGCAAACCTGAAAAAACAGCGTATGCGGGAAATGGCTAGGATAGGATTAGTTATTTGGTTATTGATCATTGCTTTAAGCCGAATATATCTACAAGTTCATTTTCCTAGCGATGTTCTTGCCAGCGTGCTGCTTGCGCTGGGTATGGCAGCCTTTACAAAACAAGGATTAAAACCCTTAAGCAGATCGGAACGTATTTCTGCTTGAAAAATAGATTTAAAATCATAAAAGGAGTTGATTGTGACAAAACCAGTTATTTTAATCATTGAAGATGAAGAAGCAATTGTTGCATATTTAAAAACTGAATTGCAGTTTGAGGACTATGATGTACTGACTGCCACTGACGGCGAAAGCGGCTTTGATATTTTTGAGCAGAATGCCGATCGTGTTAGCGTCATATTATTAGATTGGATGCTGCCGCGCCGAAACGGTCTGGAGTTATTACGGCGTATCAGGAAGTCAAAAAGTCAAGTACCGATTATCCTTATGACAGCTAAGAATGATGTTGGCGATAAGGTGGCTGCCTTGGATTCGGGTGCTGATGATTATATTACCAAGCCCTTTGAAATCGAAGAGTTGTTAGCAAGATTGCGAGTGGTGCTCAGACGCGAGCAGCAGCCGGCCAAACACCGTTTTCAGGTAGCTGATCTTATTTTAGATTTGGATGCCCATCGTGTGTTTCGTGGCGGATTACCGATCAGCCTGACTCAAAGAGAATTTCAACTATTAACTTATTTGATTGAAAACGCGGGCAAGGCTGTCAGCCGGGACAACTTGCTGGACAATGTCTGGGGTGAAGATTTCGGCGGCCAATATAATACTGCGGATGTTTACATCAGATACTTGCGTCAAAAAATCGACAAAAATTTTCAACCTAAATTAATCCAAACCGTACGCGGTGTGGGCTATGTTTTGAGAGCAGATTAAAGTGACGAAAATCAGACAATCTTTCAGGAGCTTTCTTGAAAAAATCAGGCCATTAAAAAACAGTAGTGCGGCCATCATGACCTCTTCTTATATGTTTTTACTGGTCATGATTACGCTGGGGATGGGTATCTCGCTGCCAGCTGTACTGGGCTACCAATTGGTACAGAACCAGTCTCAAGAAGCCGGCCAATACTTGCAAAGTTTGCAAAAGACTAACATCGATTCGGCCCGGGATTGGCAGATCTGGATGCGAAACAACGTCTTTGATAATGAAACCATTTTTATCAAGGCTCAATCACACACGAACAAGACTTTCTATTCCGAACATGCTGCCCGAGTTGCTAACAAGAAGCATCATGCTTTGTTTTTTTCCAAACACTATTTGTTGGATATGAAATCTTGGTATGATTTCGACTCATACCATTTCTACTTTACGCAAAGTGCGACTCAATATGGCAACCATTTTACGGTCTGGATTAATTTATATAAAGTCGTAGATATTATCAGGATTACTTTGAGTACGGTTCTGATCGTGATTGCCTTATTGCTGATATTTGGTATTTGGCGTGTTTGGCAGCTGTCTCAGTCCTTGACGCGCTCGTTGAGTGAAGTCAGCACAGCTATCAAGCACAATAGCCAGGACCTGACAGAGGACGGCAAGGAGCCAAATTACCGTTTGCCGGAACCAGCCACACCTATTGAAGTCCATGAATTAGCAAGCTCCTTTAATCAATTGCTAGACGCTTTGTCGGAGAAAGAAAAATTGGAAAAACAATTTGTCTCTGATGCCTCACATGAATTGAAAACACCAATTGCTGCTATCAATGGGCACTTGAAATTGATTGCACGCCGTGGGAAACAACACCCGGAAATTATTGCTGATTCTCTGAAATATATCTCATCAGAAACGCAGCGGATGCAGCATTTAGTCGAAAATCTATTGAATTTGTCGCATGCACAAGGAAATCCATTAGAGATCACACTCGTTGATATTGGGGCATTATTGGCTGATATTAGCGATAACGTTGCATTCGGGCAAACGATCAAGACGGATTTTCCAACAGACATTTATGCTAAGGCTGATTTGGAGCAATTGCGGGAAATTCTGCTTGCTTTGATGGAAAACGCTAGCAAATATAGTCCAAAGAAATCCACGATCACCATTTCTGCCTGGCAGAAAGACGGTCAGACACACATTTCTGTTGCCGACCAGGGGCAGGGAATTTCGCCTCAGGAACGGGAGAAAATATTTGAGCGGTTTTATCGAGTCGATGCCTCGCACAGCAGCCAGGTACCTGGTTCCGGCTTAGGATTGGCCATTGTTAAAAAACTGGCTGATCGGCAGAATATTCAGATTCGTATTTCGGATAATCACCCGCAAGGGACAATTTTTGAACTGATTTTGCAGGGATAGTTTAAAAAAATAGTGAAGGATATGAAACATGTTAAAAAAACTAACTGCATTTATTATTAGTATTGTTTTGGCCTTTGCAATTGCCATTGACGGTTATCTGCTCTTTTTTAAAAAGGCCGATCCTCGTACAGTGACAACACAGGCAAACACTAACAGCCAGGCAGCCCCGGCTGCGTCATCATCTATCAGCAGTGCCAGCAGCGGTTCGGCAGCACCATCATCTTCAGGTGCATACCGAGACGGGAGCTATACAGGCAGTGCGGTTCGTATTCGCTGGGGAAGAGTTCGAGTCCGCGTCTTAATTAAAAACGGCAAAATCGCCAGTGTCAGCACGCTGGAATATCCAAATACCAATCCACACGACCAGCGGGTCAGCCAAATTGCGTTGCCAACCTACGAGAGCGAATCGGTTCAGGCTAATTCCTCTAAAATTCAGGCCGTCAGCGGCGCGACTGAGACTTGGCAGGGATTCACGAAGTCTTTGCAGAATGCTTTGAACCAGTCCAAAGGATAATAGCAATGCCTCTATACTCAAAACAAATTCAAAATCGGACCATGCTGACTGTTGTGTTCCAAGAAATGACAATTCCTTTTACGATACAGGTGATTATCACACAACCATTCGCCAGAGCGAACAGGCTTGTGTTAGAGCAGGCGAAGGTCGTCCACGACTATATGAAGCATATTGATCAAGTATTTTCACCATTTCGTGTAGACTCTGAGCTGACAGCTTTTAATCAGGACAGGCTGATGTTTGAGAAAACAAGTCAGGATTTTCAAATGGTTTATGCCGTCAGCAGCTGGGCCGAGGAAAAGACGCAACATTTATTTTCGGCCGATTATGCTGGCAGACAGCAATATGATCCAACCGGACTAGTAAAAGGCTGGGCCATCGAACAGGCTGCTAAACGCTTTCTGTTTCCGCTATTGGCCGAAGATGATTTTATTGCAGCAAATCTAATTGGCGGCGGCGATATGCAGTTTGTTACACGTCCTGGCAGTAATTGGGTCTGGCAGCTTGGAATTGCGGATCCCTTTGATACTAGAAAAGTTGCTGCCAAACTGGCTATGACCTCTGGTGCAATCGCCAGTTCTGGAACAGTTGAGCGCGGCCATCACCTGGTTAACATTGCCCAAAACCGTGCAATAGGCACACGAACTACTGATATTATCAGCAGCAGTGTGATTAGTGATTCTTTGACGGAAGCCGACATTTGGGCAACCGCAATCGCGACCACGAGTATTTCGGATCATAGTTGGCTGAAAGCGATTGATGGTTCCGGCATGAGAATCAGCTATGGCAAAATTGCAGAACGTTGGCAGAACAATCGGATTGTCGATCAAAAGGAGTTAATTTATGCTTAAAAGTCATCGCTATTTATTAGGACTGTTCTGGTCAGCAGCTATCTTCCTATTGCCTCTGCCGTTATTGCAGGCGCTGGCTTTAGGCTTGCCAAGCTCCGCCTCAGCTATCCTTGGTATCCAATTGGGCACAATTGCCTATGTCTGGATGCTATTTGTTATTTTTGTCAGCACTAAACCCAAATGGCTGGATCGTTTAATCGGGCTGCCATCCATGTATTTTGTCCACGCATTTCTGGGCCTAAGCTTGATTGTATTAGCTTATCTGCATACTGAAATGTCGCCCTCTGATGGGTTGATTAAGTTAACTGGAGATTTAGGCTTGTGGATTATGATTGCTGTGGCCGCTTATTCGCTTTTGTTTTTGAGTGATTGGCTAACGGCACGTGTCCAGTTTTTACGGACGATCGTGCGTTTCTTCGAAAAGAATCTTTTTCATCATGAGGTCACGATCTGGCTGCACCGCTTGAATATTGTGGCGACATTCTTTGTCTTTATTCATGTTTTGCTGATTGGCTACATCATGCAGATCCAATCCTTTGCCTGGCTTTTTATCTTGTATTCGCTTTTTGTTTTTTCAGCCTACACGATATTCTTTATTCGCAAATTCCGTGGCTATAGCCGGGCAAACGTGTCTCAAGTTAAACACTTAGCATCTCGCGTCACGCAAATCACACTGAAATTCAACTCAGGCAATCAAAGGATTTTGAACAACTACCACCCAGGGGACTATCTCTTCATTGCTTTTCCGGAAATAGCCGACATGAAGGAACTCCATCCGTTTTCTTTCGTTAATTTCGATGCAGCTGCTCGTGAGGTAACGTTGGCAATTCGTGCGGATGGTGATTTTTCGAGCCGTATTGCCCAGTTACGAGTTGGTGAGACTGCCAGAATTGATGGTCCTTACGGCACTTTGGATGACCGGATGCGGGAATTAACGGCTGACGGTCAGTCAGTGGTCATGCTGGCTGGCGGCACAGGTGCTTTTCCTTTGATTAATCTGGCCATGCAATATGCCGCTGGCAAGGAAATCTATTTTATCTGGACTGTCTCCGATGAAAAAGAATTAGTTTATCGGCAGTTGATGCAAAAAATAGCCGAAAATAATCCGCGTTTTCACTATTTTGAATCAATACATCGCTTGAATTTGCAAAAATTATCTCAGATTGTGCCAAACAGGGTTCATGACCAAGCAACCTTTCTCATGTCGGGTTCAAATCGGATGATGATCGGTTATCGCGGCCTGCTTCGCCAATACGGTATTCGCGCCCGGCGTATTTATTATGAAAAATTCAACTTTTAAAAAAACCAAGCGTAGGCTTGGTTTTTGTTTGTCATTGATATGCGGCGACTTTTTTGCCCATCCATCTTGTGGCGAGTTTTTTAAGCGTCCCATTCTTTTTATATAATTTTATTTTCTTGTTGATTGCTTTTTGAAGTTTTGCCTCCTTGTTCTTTGGAAATGCAATTGAGAACGTGTTTGGCTGACTCAGTTTTAATTCTTTATTGGTAAATACGTAGTAACTGTAGCCTTTGTGGCTTTTGATCAAATCTTGTGCTTTAGTTTGATCCATGATAGCACCTTGGACGCTGCCATTCCATAAATCTTGTGCAACAAGTGTACCTGTGTCTAGTGCTGTGACTTTTGCACCCATTTTTTTGACCTGATCCACATATTGTGTATTAAAAACAGCTGCTACTTTCAGATTTTTTAAATCTTTGACCGATTTGATTTTAATATTTTTTGGATGAAGAATAGCGGTTTTAGCATTGAAATAATGCGTTGAGAAATCGACATTCTTTGCCCGCTCAGGCGTTGCTGTCATGCCGGAAATAACCAGATCTGCACGGTTAGACTGCAAATATCCCATCAGACCGCTGAAGTCAGTTTCCTGCAGACTGAATTTAAATCCCAAGTCTTTTGACAGTTTTTTCAACAAATCAATATCAAAACCAACGATTTTCGAATTGCCTGCCGAATCGACGACTTTATTTTCAAAAGGTGGGAAATTTGGACTTGTCGCAACTTTGATCGTTTGCCCACTGAAGGGTTTCTTGGCTTGGCTCGAAAGTGTAAATAAGGTGGTTAAGGCCAACATGGCCGTAAAAATTAAGAGAGAAAAACGTTTAATCATTTTGATTTATTTAAATTCCTTTCGAGTTTGTTAGAAAAGTTAGTCAAAATCATGACGAGAATGTAGTAGATAATTGCAACGATGATAAAGGGTTCAAAGGCTAAGTAAGTACCTCCTTGAGCCGTCATGCCAGCACGCATGAGGTCCATCATGCCGACTGTTGATACTAAAGAAGTATCTTTTAAGAGACTAATTGCTTCGTTGACCATGGCCGGCAGGACAGATTTTAATCCTTGCGGGAGAACTACATAGAAGAAGGATTGCCGATAGTTAAATCCCAGAGAACGGGCCGCTTCAGTTTGGCCGATGTTCACAGCCTGAATACCGCCTCTCAGAATTTCTGAGATATAGGCAGCTGAATTTAAAGACAAGGCGACCAAAGCCGAGGAGAAAGCATTGACATTAAAGCCGACAATTTGTTTGGCGCCAAAGTAGATGAGAAATATTTGCACTAAAAGCGGGGTTCCTCGAAAAACAGAGGTATAGAAGCGTGCAAATAAGCTCAGCCAAGGAACTTTAATTACTTTAACCAGGGCCAAAAGCAAGCCTAATGCTAATCCGATCAATAAGGCTAAAATCGTTAATTGCAAAGTATTGAACAACCCGTTGATAAAAATCTTGCGATATGGCCACATTTCTGCGAAATCTAAAGTCGCCAGACTAACCGGTATCATTTAGATTTCTTCTTTTTCTTTTGAGTGAATGTGGTTAACTTGTTCGTAAACAGTTGCTGGGAGGGTATAAAGTTTCATAAAGCCGACTGCAGCCTGTTCGTCAAAGGAATTGGCTGATGTATAAGTGGCCAGCTTTTCAGAATAGAGAGAGTTGTGTTCCGACTTTCTAGCAACAGCGATGGCAGATCCTTTGAAGAGCTTCATCTTGACAACACCATTAACAACCTTCTGCGTTTCATCAATGAAAGTATTGAGTGCATCGAATAATGGTGAGACCCACATGGCGTTATAAATCAGGTTGGCGATCTTTTGTTCAATGATCGGCTTGAAGTGGGCAACATCGTGTTCCAAGGTAATATCTTCCAAGTCCTTGTGAGCTGTCATGATAACTGCAGCTGCGGGTGCTTCATAAATTTCACGGGACTTGATGCCGACCAGCCGGTTTTCAACGTGATCAATCCGGCCGATACCGTGCGATCCGGCCAACACTGATAGCTTGCTGATCAAATCAGATAGTTTCATCTGCTGTCCATTTAATGCGACGGGCAGGCCATTCTTGAATTCAATATCGACAAAGTCGGCTTTATCTGGTGCATCCTCGACGGCAACAGTCAAAGCATAGGCGTCAGCTGGTGCTTGGTTCCAAGGATTTTCCAGAATACCGGCCTCATTGGAACGGCCCCAAAGGTTTTCATCAATCGAGTAAGGGGAGTCGAAATTGATTGGTACCGGTACATCATGCGTGTGGGCATACTGGATTTCTTCTTCTCTGGACCACTGGAAATCACGAATCGGTGCTTCGATGTGCATTTCTGGATCCAGAGCATGGATTGCAGCTTCAAACCGTACCTGGTCGTTGCCTTTTCCTGTAGATCCATGAGCAATCGCGACAGCGTTATTTTCATGAGCAATCTCGACGAGTTTTTTGATAATTAAAGGCCGGGAAAGAGCTGAGAGAAGAGGGTATTCGCCTTCATAAAGTGCGTTTGATTTGATAACCTTGCTGACAAAATCATCAGCGAATTCATCTTTAGCATCAATCACGATTGACTGGACTGCGCCGATCTTCAGAGCTTTTTTCTGAATGGCATCCATCTGTTTTCCGTGCTGGCCAACATCTAATGAAACGGCGATGACGTCATATCCTTTATCTCCGAGCCAAGGGATAGCCACTGAGGTATCCAATCCGCCGGAATAAGCTAAAACAATTTTCTTTGACATAATAGTCTCCTTATTAATGAAGTATTTTTAGTATTTTTTGACAATGCATTTTTAATCAGTTTCGCTTGAATTTTCAGTTGGGCATCGTCGTCGTCGGCTAATCCAAGCCGCTATGAGGGGAGAAATCATAACATCTCCTTTTTGATGCCTTTAGTCATTGACTGACTGACATCCAAGTATTCATAGATATCGTCCTGAATGATCGGGCTGCACTGTTGTAATTCTTCGAGTGTTAAATCTTCCAATTTTTTATGAGCTTGCTCAGCCATTAGGACTGCTTGTCCGACAACGCCATGAGCATCCCTGAAGGGCAACCCTTTTTTAACCAGGTAGTCAGCCATGTCGGTGGCATTAAGAAAACCATTTTTCACGGCGGCTGTTAATTTCTTGGAATTGAGTTTCAGCGTCAGGACTATTTTTTTCATCAGCAGCAGCATGTGTTCAATCCGGTCAAAGGCTGGTAGAAAGGTATCTTTGTCCAGCTGCATATCTTTGTTGTATGCCAGCGGTAATCCTTTCATGAGGATCAGCATTTGGTTTAACTGGCCGATGATTAAGGCTGAACTGCCGCGAACTAATTCTGCTGAATCAGCGTTTTTCTTCTGGGGCATCATCGAAGAGCCTGTTGAAAGCGAATCATCAAAGATCACATAATTGAATTCCTGACTGGCGAAGATAATTAATTCTTCAGACAAACGAGAAAGATGCATGGCCATGATTGAAAAATCAGCTAGAACTTCGATGATATAATCCCGATCAGAGACACCATCGATAAAGTTATCGACTGGTTTTTTAAAGCCAAGCAGGTCAGTAGTTAGTTGGCGGTCGATTTCATGTGTCGTTCCTGCTATAGCACCGGACCCGAGCGGGTTTTCATCCATAACATCAATGGCGTTTAATAGCCGTTTTTTATCCCGTTTCAGCATTTGTGCATAGGCGCCAAGGTAATATTTGAATGTCACAGTCTGCGCTTTTTGCAGATGTGTGTAGCCCGGCATAATTTGCGGATTAGCATTGCCTTTATCGATGAAAGCTTGGATTAAAAGGTCGATTTCCGCGATAACGCCCTGCAGGCGGTTTTTGATATACATTTTTGTATCAACGGCGACTTGGTCGTTTCTCGACCGTGCTGTATGCAGTTTCTTACCAGCATCGCCAATTTTTTCTGTCAGGACACTTTCGACAAAGCTATGAATGTCTTCAAAACCTGTATCGGGTATTTTCAAACTGCCGGCTTTAATTTCGCTGAGAATTTCTTTTAAGCCTGCGACGATGGCATCGGAATCTGACTGGCTGATAATGGCTTGTTTGCCAAGCATTGTCGCATGTGCAATCGATCCTAAAATATCTTCTTGATACATCAGTTTGCCTTGTGGCAAAGAGTTATCAAACGCGGTCATGTCCGGATCTTCGGACTTTACAAAACGTCCACCCCATAATTTCATTTATCTATTCTCCTAAATTTTGAGTACAAAAAAACAACTAATTTCGTGCTGAACAAATGCACAAGAAAAGTTGTTTTATCGTCGGATAAGTTTAGAAGAGATAAATGAAGTTGTGAATGATTTCGCCTTCATGATGTAACTTGAGTTTTAGTATACATGCTTTTCAGAAGAAAACAACATTTTTTTAAAACTTTTTTCATTTTCTCGAAATATTAGAGGATTTGACCGTTTCCAAACTTATCGTCAAAATAATAAGTCTGTTTTGTAACGGGGTCAGTCTGTGAACCGCCTTTCAGTTGGATACCATCTTGGTCAAAATACTGGACTTGGCCTTTGATGGTTTGAAAACCAGTGACCGGCTGGCCGCTATCATCGGCATAATACCAGTGAATTTGGTCTGGGGAGAAGTAGTCATTTGTGACCATTGCGCCATTAGTCCCGTTAAAGTAGTGTCTTTCGCCGCTATTAGGATCCTGGGCAAATCCGTCTTTAACTTGAGTGAAGTCGTCTCGAAAATAATTGGTGAGACCGTTGATAACCCGCATGCCGCGCACTGCTTCACCATTCTCATCGAGATAGATCCAATTACCATCAGCCCGGCGCATGAAACGATTTGTGATCATCTGTCCGCTGATATCGTCAAAATATTGCAAATGACCATTGATTGTTTGAAAACCGGTCACAATCTGCCCCTGGCTATCGGCATAGTACCAAAGATGGCTATCACCCTGATAGCTGTCGGACGAGTCGTTGTCAGGCGTGAAACTGCTGGAGGCACTCGTATAAATGAAATTGCCTTTAACTAAATCGCCGGTGAGGGCATTGAAGTAAAAACGCTGACCAGATTGGTTCGTATAAAAGGCGTCTTTCATCTGCTGGCCGTGATCGTCAAAGTACAGCTGGCGGCCGTTAATTGTTTGCAAACCGCTGACAGCCTGCCCATCAGCACCGAAATAATAGTACCGGCCGTTTTCGCTGCCCTTGAATTCGTTGACAGCCATATTGCCGTTGCCGCTTTCAAAGTACCGCAGCTTGCCATCACTGCCTAGAATAAAGGCATCTTTAGCCTGTACGCCGCTAGATTTGAAGAATTGCCAGTGACCGTCTACTTGAGCCAATTGGTTTGCCAGCATGATGCCGTTCTCGTCAAAACGGAAACTATTGCCGTTCGTATCAGTCACATACTGATTAGCAACCTGCCGGCCTCTTTGATCGTAGTAGTAGGTCTCTCCACGGTCATTTTGGACAAAAACATTTTGTGCTTCAACGCCGTTAGGGAAGAAAAGGTAGTGCCGGCCGTTAATTGTCTGAGGGCCAGTCACCATATGACCAGTGTTATCAAAATAATAGTAGTTGCCGTCATCGCCTTGGACAAAAGCGTTTTTGGCTTGATAACCGCTGGTCGAGAAAAAGATAATTCCCTGATCATCTTGAGAAAAGCCAGTTTCGCCGGGCTGATTAGTCAGCTGTTTAGGCAGAAATGCTTCGTTTTCATCGTTTGAAATAACTTTAAAGTATTGGTCTGTACCTGAATCGCGCAGCACATAATAAGCCCCACGGCCCTGGATGTTGGAACCGTTGAAGTATTTGGCCGACCATTCAGTAATTTTTTGGCTAGGATCAATCGTTTGGCCGGTTGAAATTTGTGTTTTCGTAAACAAATCGGGATAAAGCTGCTGCAGTTTTTCCAGGAAAGCGCCGCCGAATTTTGTTTGATACTGTCCGCCGCCATTTGTGTAAGCCAGGTAAAGGTCGTTTTGCAAGTCGGATCCAGCGATTGGCTGACCATAAGAGTCAGTTCGGTTAACTGTAATAATTTCTGGGTTTTGCAGATTATAAATTTGGTCGGGCACCCAGTCGGCCATGACTTGAATGTTGTTGGCATGCAGTGCTTTGATAGCCGCTCTTAGGTCATCGACATCGCCATATTTTGTCGGCGTATCAAATCCTAAGTCGTACCGATCAGTGAATGCGTAGCCATTTTGAATAATCGAATCCAAAAATGTGCTGTCAGTGCTGGAACGATATTGCGGTGCTAATTGGAAACTGGTGATTCCCCAATCTTTAAACAATCCGGCGTTCTCGGCGATTTTCACGTTTGTAAAATCGTCATGCTGTTCAGCTGTCGGAATTGATTGGAAATTAGAAAATCCCTCAAAAATAACGTTGCTGTCCAATGCGGCATTTGAATGGAAAACATTGCCATCGGTACTAGTTGCCGAATCGGCTGCCGTTCTGGCATCTTGATTATCAGCAGCACCGACAGGGACCCAGGCTGATAGATAGCCGGAAACTTCCGGATTCAAATAACCAGCCAATTCTGCTGCAGTAAAAATCAAATCACCATTTGCGTCCGTATATTTCACCGGTGCTTGAAGATCTGTATCAAAATTCTCTAATCCAGATTCAATTGTTAATAGTAGGGCACGGAAAGCCTGATTTTTGTGTGCCGCACCCATGTGCAGAACAACTTGATCATTTTCAGCCAGTTTCAAATGAGAATTATTGCTGACGATCACGCCAATACCTTCTTGACGCGTTTGATTATCTCCTGAATCACTGGCTAGCATTGCATTTTGGCCAAAACGAACACTAGTCAAAATATCGTTTTTATCAACGGCCATACTCTGTCCGCCGGCTGCATATTTAACTCTGGCTTTCAGAAGTGTGCTGATAGCATCAAAGTAAGGCGACTTGTTTGCCATGTAATCGCCATCGTCTGTGTACATATCACCGTAATAGACACGCGGAACGGTATCTTTGTTGGTTAAAAGCATGGCATAAGCGCTGGGGATGTTATATTGCGTATATTTTTTGACATCCGATTTCATGTCGGCATTATAGACTTCAAAAGCTGCTTGAAGCTGATCAGTCGTTGGAATCAGACCGCTTCCGGAATTGGGGTATAGGTCTGAAATGATCTGCGCAATCACGGTCTGGACTTCTGAGTCATGTGCACGGACAAAAGAATAGTTGGCAACAGCTTCATTGTTAGTCGAGTCGTTTGCGCGATTGACTAAGTAATAATCCATGAAACGCTGCATTGTGCCGCGAATATTGTCCGGCTTAGTCAACGACCAGATCAGCTGTGTATGCATATAATCGTCCATGGTTAGCTGCGGGTAGCCCTGGGCTTTCATATATTCGGGATCGTTGTGGCTCCAGTCTTCCAAAATAGACAGGTGCTGATTGGTTGTTTGGTCGTTTGAGCCGCTTTTAAAAGCATCCTTGAAATAAGCGGCAGCAATCTGCAATAAATCGGCATCGACATTATCAACAGCATCAATACGAATACCATCAAAGTTAGCATTGGGATCATCAGCTGTAATTGACCCGAAGTTCAAGAGATAGTAGAGCCAGTTGAGCTGTTCGGCTTGGACAACTGGATTGGAATTATCGACATCGTTGGCCAATAATAGTTCAAAACCGCCAAGAGAAGCATCTGTATCGTATTGCGGGGTCCCGGTTTGGTTGGTAGGTGTTCGGTTTAACAGCCGGAAGTTGGAATTTGAGTCGGGTGTCAAGGGGCTGTTAACAAAAGTCAAGGCACCGCCTTGCAAATGGTCGCTGCCTGGATCTTCACTTTCCCCATTCCAAGAGGGCTGCTGGTTGATAAAAGTCTGCAGCAATGTTTTCAACCAGTCTGTTGACCCTTGTTGACTAATCTTCTTTTCAATCTCACCCTGTACAGATTGGGCTGCATGATTCAATAAAAGCTGGTCATCAGAGAGCTTGAAGTCTTGATCGTTAGTAATGAATCCCTGAGTTTTCATGTAATTCAGATAGTTGACCTCAGTTTGCTTGTCGGGCCACCAAGTTGTCAGGATCGGACGAAACTCGTCAGCACGCGAAGCACGCCAGTCAGTGCCGTTTTCAAGAATATCAGCCGGACGATACCAGGCCTCAGCGGTTAAATAGCCATCAATATTTGTAAAACTCTCGCTTTTGGTCGAATAAACGGCATTATGAGCTGTGAAATCATCATTTTGTGCCGTAAGTCCTTCTTTAATACTGGACACATTTGTATTTGCTAAGGCACCGGTTGTTTTGTCAAAGTATAGGACCTGATTATCAAACACGCCGGAATAGCCTTTTCTCATGTGGCCATCCTGATCAAAGTAATAGCTTTGTCCTTGGATTGTTTTAACACCGGTTGCCATCTGGCCATTTTCATCAAAATAGAAAATGTTGCCTTGTTTATCTGTGGCGTAGTTATTAACTGTTTCCTTGCCGTCTTCTTCGAAGTAATGCAAGTCATTATTAATAATTTTAAAACCTGTTACAGCGTTACCGCTTTGGCTATCGAAATAATAGCTTGAGCCGTCCACTGTTTCAAAGCTGCCTTTAATTTGAATGCCTTGTTCATCGAAGAATTGCAAATTGCCATCAATTGTCTGCGGTCCCTTAACAAACTCGCCGTCACTGCCCATGTAAAGCCATTTCCCCGCTTGTTGGACGTAGTGGGGCGTGATGGTTGTGACAGCAGTGCTTACAGTCGAAGCCTCTCCGTCTGTTGCTGCCTGTGTTGCGCTTTGTTCAGTGCTTTGTGCTGACGATTCGCTCTGGTTAGCAGCTGCAGTCGAAGGGGAGACTGATTGTGCAGCTGTGCCTTCCTGATTCAAGTCGTCTGCCTGTGCCGTGATAAGATTTGAGCCGGTCGCCATCATAAAGACGGTGGTGCTGGCTATAATCCAGTTTTTTCCTGATTTATATAGTTTTTTTCGATCTATTCTTGCCTTTCTTTCCACTAAAAAATTCCTCTTTTCCATTTATGGGCCGAATAACCTTCAGCCGAATCCCTTCATCTGGGTTTGAACCAGCATGTTCCCGTTTTTTGAACCATAAAGAGAGGTAAAACAATAAACTCACAGTATTGGACAGCTTTATCGAAAAGTAAAGACAGTCTTAATTTTTTGTTAAAAAAATAACTTAATTTTCTACAATGATTTATCAGTCAATTAATATTGAATCTATCTGTGCTAATTTCGGCCGAACGAGTTTGACCTGAACCAAGCTTTAATTGAAAAAATGACATTTCTTCTTTTGAAGCTAGTTTGATATGCGATAATTTACGCATGGTTCAATTACTGGATGGCAAAAGTGTTTCAAAAAAAATCCTTAATAAGGTAAAAACATCAGTCGAGCAGGCAGATTTTCCTGTCAAATTAGCGACGATTTACGACCAAAGCGATGCTGGGAGCAGCATGTATGTGGCCATGAAAATCAGACGAGCTAAGCAGGTTGGTATCGCTTCTGAGGAATTCAAAATTGATGATTCTTGGACGACTGCCAGTCTATTAGCACTGGTGAAGCGATTAAACGGCGATCCGACAATTTCTGGTATCTTGGTACAATCGCCGTTGCCTGCCTCAATTAATGAATCCGATATTTTCAATGCGATCGCGATTGAAAAAGATGTGGATGGTTTGTCCGCTTTAAATCAAGGTTTGCTATTTGAGGATGCCAGTCAGAATTATGTGATTCCTGCTACACCTGCCGGTGTGATCAAACTGCTTGAGAACTACGATTTTGATTTTGCAGGTAAAAATGCGCTTGTCATCGGCAGATCCGTTTTGTTCGGACGCCCTATGAGCATTGCATTGACTAATCACGATATGACGGTTAGCTTGGCTCATTCAAAGACTAGTCGTGAGACTTTACAGAGACTGGCTGAATCTGCTGACTTGATCGTCGTTGCGGTGGGCAAAGCTAATTGGTTTGATCTGTCTAATTTGAAATCTTCAGCGGTAGTAATCGATGTGGGGGCAAATAAGGTTGACAAGAAAGCTGTCGGGGATGTAGATTTTGAAAAAACCGCAGCTCAGGTTGCCCAAATTACACCGGTGCCTGGCGGCGTTGGGCCGATGACGATTGCAACTTTGATTCAGCACACATTTTTACTTGCAGCATTACAGCAAAAAGGAGAAGTAATATGAAAAGAGCAGTGGTGACGGTTATTGGTAAGGACCGCCCCGGTATTATTGCAGGCGTTTCAAAAACATTAGCTGAAAAACAAGCCAATATTCTCGATGTTTCCCAGACTTTGATGGATACCATCTTCACGATGAGTATGCTCATTGATGTCACTGAAATTGATGCACAATTTGATGATTTGCAAAATAGTCTGAAACAGACTGGTGATGCACTTGGGGTGTCTGTACACATTCAAAGAGAAGAAATCTTCAATTCAATCTCACAAATTTGACCGGGGAACTTATGGACATAAAAAAAATTAATGAAACAATCCAGATGATTTCTGAAGAACATTTTGATATCCGGACTGTCACAATGGGCCTTTCTTTATTAGATTGTATCGGCGCAAATGGTCAACAGACTGCTGAAAAAGTTTACAAGAAAATCATCGACAAAGCCGGCCGTTTGGTTGCAACCGCCCAGCAATTGGAGCGGGATTTCGGTGTTCCTATTGTTAACAAACGAATTTCTGTGACGCCAATCTCACTGCTGGCCGGGAACTCTGATTATGAAGGCTTGCTTGCTATCGCACATAGTTTGGATCGTGCGGCAGCTGATGTGGGCGTTGACTTTATCGGCGGTTATTCGGCCCTGATTCAAAAGGGCACAACACCCAGTGAACAAATGCTGATTGAAAGTTTACCGGAGGTCCTTTCGGAAACTAATTTGTTGATGTCTAGTATTAATGTTGCTTCAACCAAAGCAGGCATCAATTTGAATGCCATTCGTAAGATGGGCGAGACGATCAAAGAAATTGCCGAAAAGGACCCGCTTGCAAATGCCAAACTGGTTGTTTTTGCTAATGCTGTCGAAGACAATCCTTTTATGGCTGGTGCCTTCCACGGTGTTTCAGAAGATGATGCTGTGATTAATGTCGGTGTCTCTGGACCTGGTGTTGTTAAACGTGCTTTGGAAACGGTTCGCGATCAGCCGATTGACGTCGTAGCTGAAAAAATTAAGACAACGGCTTTTAAAATCACGCGGATTGGGCAGCTGATTGGTACTTTGACTGCTCAAAAACTTGGTGTCCCATTTGGTATTGTTGATTTAAGTCTTGCACCAACACCAGCGCGCGGCGATTCGGTTGCCGAAGTTTTGGAGGAAATTGGACTCGAACAAGTCGGCACGCAGGGCACGACTGCTGCCTTAATGCTGTTAAATGATGCTGTCAAAAAAGGCGGCGTCATGGCCAGCCAGCGGGTTGGCGGCTTAAGCGGTGCCTTTATTCCTGTTTCGGAAGATGCCGGCATGATTGATGCAGCAGTTGCCGGTACACTAACAATCAGCAAGTTAGAGGCGATGACGGCTGTTTGTTCTGTTGGCCTTGATATGATAGCCATTCCGGGCGACACACCTGCCGCGACTATTTCCGCTATGATTGCTGACGAGGCAGCCATTGGTGTGCAAAACAATAAGACCACAGCCGTACGTGTGATTCCAGTTCCAGGCAAAGGTGTTGGTGACGAAATTGATTTTGGCGGGTTGCTAGGCCGTGCGCCGATTATGCCTGTCATCAATCGATCTTCAGAGAAATTTATTAGTCGAGGAGGGCACATCCCTGCTCCGATCCATTCATTTAAAAACTAAGGAGGTTATATGATTTACGGTTTTTTGGGTGCCGGACATTTAGCTGCGACAATGATTAAGGGGCTAATTAAAAGCGGCGTCTCCCCGGAAAAAATTTTGGTTAGTTCACCGCATTCCGCACAACAATTATCTACTGAGATTGGTGTTGTTTCCGTTTCTGCAAATGAACTGATTGAAAAATCAGATTTGCTCATTTTTGCCTTCTTGCCGCAGCAGCTCAGTACGATCATACACGCGATTGGCCCAGAAAAATTTGCCAATAGTCTGGTTGTCTCTTTATTGGGTTCAACCACTGTTTCTCAGCTGCAAAGCCTATTGCCTGATGCCAGAATTGTGCGCGCCATGCCTAATATCAATGCTGAATTTAATAGATCAACCACAGCTGTTGTGGCGGCACCTTCTGCAAGTGATCACGATAGACAGTTGGTGGACACATTTTTTGCCAAGATCGGGTCGCTAACAGAACTGTCCGAAGAATTGTTCCCAGCTTTTTCCGCGATTGCCGGCTCCGGTCCCGCTTTTGCTGCTCTGTTCTTAAAAGGACTGCAGCTGTCCGGAATCAAGCTTGGGCTTTCAGAGAAAGATAGCCTCAAAATTGCAGCAGATATGGTTTTGGGATCGATGGCCGCCATTCAAAAGGGCAGTCAGCAGCCTGACCAGGTCATTAAAGCTGTAGCATCACCCGGCGGCAGCACTGCTTTAGGTGTTGCTTCTTTTGAAGCTGACAATTTTGTGGGCGTGATTGAAAAAGCGATTAAAAAAACGGCTGGTTATGGTCAAAAATAGGAGCAAAGATTGGAAAAGGATTGTCGTCAAAGTTGGCACATCGACGATAGTTTTAAAAAACGGCAAGATCAATCTGCCTGTCATTGGTCAGCTTGTGCAGACACTTTGTGCATTGAGGAATTCTGGTAAAGAGGTGATCTTTGTTACCTCTGGTGCTATCGGTGTCGCTTTGAATCAATTGGGACTTAAAAAAAGACCGGCTGCCATCCCGGAACAACAAGCTTTGGCTGCAATTGGACAGGCAAATTTGATGGCCATTTACAACCAGACCTTCGCTTTTTATCACCAGCTGACTGGTCAAATTCTCCTCACCTACGATGTTTTTGATAATCCAAAGATGCTGGATAACATGTTGAACGCCTTGGGTGAACTACTGCAATTGAACGCTATTCCGATTATTAATGAAAATGACGTGATTGCTGTTGATGAGATGGATCATAAGCATTCATTTGGCGACAATGATCGTCTGGCCGCGATGGTTGCCAACGCCATTGATGCCGATGCCTTGATTATTTTGTCGGATGTGGATGGCCTTTATGATAAAAATCCGCATCTATTTTCTGATGCTAAAAAAATTTATCAAGTTAAATCTGTTGATGATCACATTTTGGCTCTTTCCTCAGGCAAGAGTGATTTAGGGAAAGGCGGCATGCGGACTAAATTAAATGCAGCTGAGTTATTATTAAAGCATGATAAAGAAATGCTGCTGCTATCCGGGTCTCAGCCTGCGGACATTTTGACAGCACTTTCTGGCAAGGAAATCGGTACTTTGTTCAGCCATGAATGACATATTGCATACACAAATGATTGATATTGGGCAGCGAGCCAAAACAGCGGCTCTTAGTTTAGCTCGCCTGAGTTTTGCTGAGAGAAATGCGATTTTAGGTGCTTTTGCGGATGCAATTTTGGCAAACAAGACAGAAATTCTGCGAGTTAATCAACAAGAATTAGACGAGCATCATCATGATTTAACACTGGCTATGCAAAACAGACTGGCACTGGATTCAAAAAAAATCGCTTATATCGTAGACTCATTGCACGCACTTATTAAAATAGGCGATCCGCTCGCTGGCAGAGACCAAGAATGGCAGGCCGCGGCTGGGTTTAAAATTTTGAAAAAAATCGTGCCGCTCGGAGTGGTGGCGATGATTTACGAAGCTCGGCCGAATGTCACAATCGATGCTGCGGCACTAGCTGTCAAGTCGGCTAATGCAGTCATTTTGCGTGGCGGTAAAGAAGCAATCCAGACAAATAGCTTTTTGGCACACATCTTAAGAGAGACCATCTCACAGCTTGGTTATAATCCGGACATGGTTCAGTTGATTTCAGATAACAGCCATGCATCGGTCGATGAGCTCTTGCATGCCAGAAGCTTTGTAGATGTTTTGATTCCTCGAGGATCACGTCAATTTATTAATCATGTGGTCGAGAATGCGAGTGTGCCTGTAATCGAGACCGGTGCTGGCAACGATCATATTTTTGTTGATGAATCGGCAGACCAGCAGCAGGCTATTAGAATTATTCTCAATGCCAAGACACAAAGCCCAGCAGTGTGCAATGCTGCCGAAAAGCTCTTGATCCATAAAGATATCGCTAAAGAGTTTCTTCCCAAAATTGTTAGTGAATTGAAAACGGCCGGTGTTGAAATTCGTGCTGATGCACAGGCATTGCAGCTGGACCCGACTCTTATTCCAGCAAGTGTTGAGGATTGGGATACAGAGTATAACGATTTGATTATGGCTGTTCACATAGTGGGCAGCCTGGACGAGGCCATTTCCTGGATTAGCAAACATACGACTCATCACACTGAAGCAATTCTGACTCAAGACCCCGCACATGCCGCTGCTTTTATGAATGATATCGATGCCGCTGTAGTGATGCTAAATGCATCCACACGTTTTACAGATGGTTTTGAATTTGGTTTCGGATCAGAAATTGGTATCAGCACACAAAAGCTTCATGCCAGAGGCCCGATGGGTCTTAAAGCTCTCACAAGCTACAAGTATGAAGTTTTCGGCCACGGCGAGGTACGGAAGTAGTTTTCCAAGAAAAGAAATCCATGGTATTCTGATTTGGTGAATACTTTAGTCTTTGCGCATCGTGGTTATAAACTGGTTGCGCCGGAAAATACGCTGCCAAGTTTTAAGGCGGCTTTAAAATACCCGATTGATGGCTTGGAAATTGATTTGCATATGACTGCCGATGGTGAATTGGTCATCATTCATGACGAGAAGGTTGATCGAACTTCTAATGGGCAGGGTTATGTCAAAGATATGACTTTGGCGCAATTACAAGCTTTGGACTTTGGCAGTTGGTTTTCTGAACGTTTTAGGGGATTACAAATCATGCGTTTTTCAGATTTTCTCGACTGGCTGGCCACTATCAATTACAAGGGTCTGCTCCTAATTGAATTAAAGACGGACCATGTTGATTATCCAGGCATTGAGGAACACGCTTTAGCAATAAGCCGAGAACATCAGGGTGCGTGGTCGACCATATTTCAATCCTTTAACCCCAAGACTTTGCAGAAACTTTATCACTTAGATGCCCGTTTACATATAGACCGCCTCTCTTTTATTCCGAATCCAAAAGATTTTTTTGCTTGTCATGCAGACAGAATCCAACATATCAATTTGGATCTCCGTTTTGCACTGAATCGTTTGCTTCTGAAATACTTTAATCGGGGACAAAAGTTCATTCCCTGGGTGGTGGACGATCAGCGTTATCTTGAAAGGGCCTTTAGACAGCCTCTTTCAGCAGTGATTACGAACCAGGTTGCCCGTGCAACTTTATTACGGGATAAAATCCAGGGAATATATGAATCTTGACAGCAAACAAAAGATTGTCGTTGTTTTAGGGCCTACCGCTAGCGGGAAGACAGCCCTTGGTATCAAAATCGCTAAAGCCCTAAAAACAGAGGTCATTTCAACAGATGCGGTTCAGATTTTTCGTGGGCTGGATATCGGCAGTGCCAAACCAACGGCTGAGGAACTGTCCGAAGTTAAACATTCCTTCATCAATATTAAGAATGCAGATGAAAGTTATAACGCGCACGAATTTATGATTGACGCGCGACAAAAAATCGCAGGACTTTCTAGCAAGGGGCAGCTTCCCATTTTGGTTGGCGGTTCCGGTTTTTTTGTGCAGACAGTGATCGGTGATCGTCGCTTAGCTGATCAAAGTCATCCAATTGTTCCATCGAAAGCAGGTATTGAAAACCGTCTTTATCAGGGGCTTTTGATCGGTCTGACAATGCCGAGAGAAATTTTATATGACCGGATTAATCGGCGTGTCGACCTGATGTTCCAGCAAGGACTTCCTCAAGAAGCTGAGAAACTGCTGATGTTACCGGGGGATTTTCAGTCGAAAAAAGCGATTGGTTATCGCGAGTTCAAGGATTATTTTTTCGGAAATCAGTCCCTGGACCGGACAAAAGAATTGATTAAACAAAATACACGCCATTACGCTAAACGCCAATTAACTTTTTTTAAGAACCAGTTTCCGGATATTCAGTGGTTTGATGCGATACAAACTGCCAAAAACAGTCAAAAAATCATTGATATTGTTAAAAAATTCAACCAGTCATAGACCAATGTCAGTTTTCCTAACATTTTTCCCGAAAGGCGGCTATAATTTTAGTTAGATATTCTTAGTAAGAAATGATTGATGAGCGATTAAAAAAAGATTTAGCGATTTTACCCATCAGTACGGTTCGCGCACTGACGAATCTTTCTGATAGACAAATTCGCTATTACGAAAGTCAGGATTTGCTTACTACGAAAAGAGGTAAAGGTGGACAAAGGCGTTTTTCTTTAAATGACGTCGAGCGTTTAATCGAGATTCGTACAATGATGGAGTCTGGGGATAGCCTGAAGGATATTCATAGTCTTTATGAGACGAATCGCGTGAATAGCCGGCGTGATGAGAAGAAAGATTTTGTTCATTCTTTGGAAAACGAATTTTTGAAAATCGGAAGGTTGGAAAAGCATTAATGGCAAAATTAACGAAAGCAGCAATAAAAGAAGCAGTTAAAGAAGAAGGTGTCGATTTCTTAAGAGTCATGTTTACGGATGTCTTCGGCATGATTAAAAATGTTGAAATTCCCGTCAGCGAACTTGACACGGTTCTTGACAATAATTTATTGTTTGATGGATCTTCTATCGATGGCTTTGTTCGAATTGAAGAGTCTGATATGTACTTGTATCCTGATTTGGATACCTTTAAGATTTTGCCGGACACAATGACTGGCGAACACGATGGTAAGGTTGCGATGATTGTCGCAAATGTTTACACAAGTAGTCGTGAAGTGTTTGAGGGCGATCCGCGTAATAATTTGATTCGTGTGCTTCGTGAGATGAAGGCAGACGGCTTTTCTGATTTCAATGTTGGTACTGAGCCAGAGTTCTTCTTGTTCAAAGTCGGTGAAGACGGCAAGCCAACCATGGAACTCAATGATAACGGCGGCTATTTCGATTTGGCGCCTCTTGATCTTGGAGAACATGTTCGTCGTGAAATTGTTCTGACTTTGGAAAAGATGGGATTTGAAGTTGAAGCTGCCCATCACGAAGTAGCCCCAGGACAGCATGAAGTTGATTTCAGATATGCGGATGCTGTTACAGCTGCTGACCATATCCAGCTTTTCAAACTCATTGTCAAGACAGTCGCACGTAAATATGGCTATTATGCTACTTTCATGCCAAAGCCGATTGCAGGTATTAATGGTAATGGTATGCATACGAATATGAGCCTCTCAAAAGATGGCAAAAATGTCTTTGATGATCCCACGGATAAATTAGGCCTATCTGAGACTGCTTATCATTTCTTAGGCGGCTTGCTGACGCATGCTGAGAATTTTGTCGCAATTACCAACCCGACAGTGAACTCATTCAAACGTCTGACGCCTGGATTTGAAGCGCCTGTTTATATTGCTTGGTCTGCTTCTAACCGTTCACCGATGGTTCGTATCCCAGCATCTCGTGGTGCTGCTACACGTTTGGAATTACGAATGGTAGATCCAACGGCCAATCCATATTTGGCATTTGCAGTCGTTTTGGCTTCTGGCCTTGACGGTATTGAAAAGAAAATTACTCCTGAGCATTCAGTTGATAAAAACATTTTCCGTATGGATGCTGATGAACGACAGAAGGCCGGAATTAAAGATTTGCCGGACACACTGCTTGCAGCTGTACAGAATTTGGAGCGTGATGAAGTTGTTACGGCTGCTATCTCCAAGCGTATTGCCGACACATTCGTTGAAGCTAAGAAGCTTGAGTATCAGTCATACCGTGCATCGGTCTCAAAATGGGAACTCGATCAGTATCTGGAAACGTTCTGATTGTTTAAAAGAAAATAATATTTATTAAACGTCTGTTCAAAGGCGTTTTTCTTTGCAAAAATTAGGGTATGACAAAACAGTTGAATCTTCATTTAGTAGGGGAAAATAAAGTCCCGCTTTTGAATAATCTGATTAATAATAAGATTGATTATTTGACATCAATCAAAAAAGCGATTGCCGAAAGTGACTATTTGTCGATTTATGAACTACTTGATTCTGCGCGCTTTAACGAAAAAATCAGGCATTGGCGGCATGCTGACCCAAATTATTTTTTAAGCAACATGACCGAAACAATTCAACCCGAATTGGCCGAATTTTTGGTTCCTAAACTGCTTGCTTATCTCCAGATTTATTTTCCTTTCTTCTTCTTTAGAGAGGTTAAAACTGGTGTTTATGAGATCTTATTTGGCAGGTGGCCTTCAGCACGCACTTTTGGTATTTTGGATGTTATTCGGATTGAATTCATTTTTAACGACCCGGTTATAAATGAACTGCGCGATTTCATGGATGACCCGTCTTTTGTCCAAAATAGAGATGATCAATTGAAGGAATTGCATCGTGCCAACCGAATATATGCAGGCAAACCGGGAATTGTTTCCGAACAGAGTATGCAAGAAAATCAGACCGAAATTTTACGCCTGCAAAAGGAACAAGCGGTTTTGGAACTTGAGCAGGAGCAGATTGAGAAACATTTTGGCAGTTTTTCGCACTTTTTAGAGCAGGCAGGACACCTGTATGTTGACTATCTGAACTTCTTAAATAAGGAAAATTAATGGCGAATCAGGACAGATCACTTGCACAATTAGCAATTTTTCAACAGCATCTTGACCTTGATAGCAGGCGCGTAGCTGCTTTGAGTCGGGCTCTTAAACAATTTTTAAGTGCGAAGAACCCAGTTGATAATATTCTCGCGATCAGAGAGTTGATGTTTGTACAGCTTCAGTCCGGCCCGTTGACTGAATTTGCACCTTTATTTCGATTTGACGATGGCTTTTGGCTGTCGCAATTGTTTATCAGGCTGCTTTCTTTTAAAAACAATGATTTTTTTTCGACGCTTGATAGCCAAAATAAATTATCTCTAGGATTGCGTTCACGTGTTCTGCCGAACTTTGAATTTATCTTTGTCCCCGCTGCGATTGCAGCCGGCGGTTTTTATCTGCAAGAAGCAAATCTGCAGATCAGAATCCTATATTTTGATATCCGTCATCAGCGGTTTTTTATCGAACCAAATGGGCTATTGGCTCTTTTTACATCTGATATTGGTAAACATCTAAGCAGCAGACAGCTTGAATTAACTGTCAAAGCGCTGAATGACCTTGCTGAGGTATTGCAAGAAGACCAATTCGTGCTTGATTTAAATATCATTCAAGCAGAAAATGACGCTCAGCTAGAAATAAATAAAGCGGATCTGCCAGTTGCCGTTAGCGATAGGTTGTTTATTTTAGCACAGGCAAATCAAGTAGATATTGTTGCGCTTGATGATGGTTTTTTGTTAAACTTGAACAGCAGCTTGAAATTATATTTTACACAAGTTGTTGATCGCATTGGCCATGCACAGTGGCGTTTTCGGGTATCTGATAAGAATGACTCTGAGACGTTTCTGTCAGTGCTATTGAAATATGCTTGGCTTTTAAATTGGTATTGGGATAATATTCAAGATTTGCAAATTGCCTATCGCGACGAGTTTTTCTTGGGTTAGTGTGAAATAGTTAGTTTTTTGACTATACTAAAAGTACGCGGAAGTGGCTCAACTGGATAGAGCATCGGAGTTCTAATCCGCAGGTTGTGGGTTCGAGTCCCACCTTCCGCATGAAATTATGAAAAAAAGTTTTTGGATTTTAGCATCTGTTGTTGTGGTTCTGCTGGTGGCAGCG
Organism: Oenococcus kitaharae DSM 17330; assembly: GCF_000241055.1. NCBI lineage: Bacteria > Bacillati > Bacillota > Bacilli > Lactobacillales > Lactobacillaceae > Oenococcus > Oenococcus kitaharae. Next base: position 1,452,233 of record NZ_CM001398.1, on the reverse strand, counting down.
TATTTTTTGTACCCGCGGGCTTCTTTTGGCGGCGTTCAGATGTCTGAGAAACAATATAGACAAGTCCAGCGATCCAAAGACAACATTGATACGCTGCTTACTGATCTTGGTAAATATCAGCCGACTCAAGGTTCGACAGTCACCAAAATCAAAAAAGATGTTGACCAGCTGATCTCTGAAAATGGCCAAAACTTATCAACTGCGGATTTTGATAAATTAGAAGCCGCAGCAGGAGACAAAGGTGGTGTTCTTGCTACCATTGAGGCGGCTCAAAAGGGGAGATATCTGATTGATGGTGATATCGCTTCGGTACTCCACGCTAAATTTTCCGTGATCGTTCAGCAGTCCGCAAAATCTGCGACCGAGTCTGATTCACAGGCTGGACGAGTTGCCGCTCAAATTCAAAAAGATTTGAGTGTTGATTCCAGGCTCTATAAGTTAGGGATTAAGAGCTGAGCGTTGACCTGAAAGGGTCTTTTTTGATACAATAAACGAGTTGTTGCAAAGCTTCAACCACTCTAAAGCGGTATTAAGAGACTTAGTCCACCGCCACGGTGAGTATAAGAGGAGGCCGTTAATGGCTAATAAGTACGCAGTTATCGAGACTGGCGGCAAGCAGTATCGTGTGGAAGCGGGAGACGCTATCTTCATCGAGAAGCTTGAAGCCAACGAAGGCGATAAAGTTGTTTTTGATAAAGTATTGCTCGCAAATGGCGAATTTGGTGATCCATATGTGGCTGGTGCGAAGGTTACCGGCACAGTTGCTAAGCAGGGCAAAGAGAAAAAAGTTGTTACCTTTAAGTACAAGGCTAAAAAGCATGGCCATGTTAAAAAAGGTCACCGTCAACCATATTCTAAAGTATTGATCGAGAGCGTTTAAGGAGGACGACATGTTTGAGAAGTTAGAAAATCTAATTAAGTTAGCCCACCATAAGGGAGGCGGATCATCCTCCAACGGTCGTGATTCTGCAGGACGTCGTCTTGGCGCTAAGCGTGCCGATGGACAAGATGTTTTAGCAGGCACAATTATTTACCGCCAACGCGGCACACATATTTACCCAGGTAACAATGTTGGCCGTGGTGACGATGATACTCTTTATGCATTAGCAGATGGTGTTGTTCGTTTTGAACGCAAGGGCAAGGCACAGAGACAAGCATCTGTTTATTCTAGAGAAGAATATCAGTCAAAATTAGAAGCAGTTGATTAAAATTTTTTGTGAGTAGCGGTTTACCGCTATTTTTTTTAGGCAGGTATCTATGAAATATGATTTTGAGAAAAGAATAGAGAAATTAAGAAAGTTATTCGATGTGTTGAAGGTAGATGCCATGACAATTTATCAGGGCACTAATATTGAATATCTGACAGGCTTTGATGCAGGCTCAGGCGAAGGCATGTTGAGTTTGGACCGGACGCACGCGCTGCTTGTTACTGATGGCCGTTATGAAGAAGCCTTGACCGGAAATTTGCCTGACGGGGTTGACCTAAAAATTACGAGAGATTATTACGGTGATACTGCTAAAGCTCTGAACGAGTGGCAAGCAGACACGGTAGGCTTCGAAGAGAATCTTCCCTTTAACGTTTTTGATTTTCTGGATAGCGAATTAGATTCCAATTTCGTCCCAACGCCTGCACCGATAGAAGCTTTGCGCGAAATCAAGGATGTCGATGAGATTGAAAATCTTCGCCAAGCGACTCGGCGATCGGTGGCTGCGTTTAACCAATTATTAAACTGGATTAAGACGGGACAGACTGAAAGAGAAATTGCAAACCAACTGGATTATTTTGCGCGTAAAGAAGGGCTTGAAAAAACTAGTTTCGATACAATCGTAGCTTCCGGAGAAAATTCTGCCAAGCCTCACGGCACCGCTAGCGAACGTCGAATTAAACAGGGCGATTTGCTGACAATTGATTTTGGTTACTACTATCACCATTACACATCTGATATTACGAGGACATTGGCTGTTGGGCCGGTTGATGATAAATTAAGAAACATTTATGAAATTGTCAAAGAGGCGCAAAAACGCGCTATTGAGGCAGTCAAACCGGATGTTTCACTCAGCGATGTTGACTCGGCTGCTCGTGCTTACATCTCATCGAAAGGGTTTGATAAAGAATATAATCACGGCGGCGGTCACGGTGCAGGACTGGACATTCATGAAGGCCCGGCAGTCTCTCCTAGGTCGACAGATGAAGCTGTGAGCGGCCAGATGCTGACAATCGAACCAGGAATCTATCTTTCTGGACTAGGCGGCGTCCGTATTGAAGATGATATTCTCGTGACAAAAGACGGTTTTGAAAACCTCACTGACGGTATTACACGAGACCTAATCACAATCGAGAATTAATATGACCATTAGATTAGATTATTTAGTTTTTTATATTGGCAACATCAGTTATGGTTTTGACTATGTTTACACAAAAAGAATTAACGGCCATGCTTTTTATGTCCGCCGACAACCTCAAGAAGAGATTGCAGATATTTTGGACGAAAATTTTGATTTCTATAATCCACATATCGCTGAGGATACACATGCAGCTTTTAACTGGAAATATGACGAAAAATTCACGGATTTAAGCCGTGTATGGGATCACTATTCAGATGTAGTACTAGGTTTTATAGAGCCTTGGGAAGCTGATTATCGTGCGCCAGTTGATTATAATTCCGATAAGAATGTCGAGTGGGGTATTCGTTTTCACTCACGAAACTTAAAGGGCGAACAGTTAATTTATGGTGTCAATGCTTATCCTGAGCGCTTTGACGATTTCGTTAATTATTTACGATCGTTCGACCCGGAAGCACCCACTAAAGTGCCGGACAATCTGCCATACACGCAGGGTCGTTTTGCCAATTAATTAAAAAAATGCATCTCAACTCGTACAAATAAGTATGAGCGATTTTTTAAAAACATATATCACTAAAATAAAAGGGATGAATCCTAAAATTTTGTGGGCATGTGCCGGACTAGTTTTTGTTTCCGGCATATGTCTTTTATTTTATTTTAGTCAGAGTTCTAAAGCTGAAAATGATTCTTTGATGGTTTCATCGAACCCGGCGCAGGCTTATTCTGAGAAGAATTCGCAAACTGGTTCAGCGGAAAATAAACAAGCAACTGAAAAAAATCAACAGAATCGGGATCAAACAGTTTTTTTTGTTGATGTTAAAGGTGCGGTCCAACATTCGCAGGTAGTCAAGATGAAAAGCGGCGAAATTATACAATCGGCGCTTAATCTAGCTGGTGGTGTCAACGCAGACGCAGATTTGAATCAGTTGAATCTTGCTGCAGCAGCCACTCCTGGCCAGGTCATCTATGTACCAAAGAAAGGTGAAAAGATACCGGCACAGTTTGCAGCACCATCTGTTGAAGAGAATGCTTTTGCTAATACGGCTTCCTTGGAGACATCGAATGGAAATACAGGAGAAAGCAAGATTGATTTAAATCAGGCTGATGCCAGTCGTTTACAAACGATTAGTGGAATCGGTGAGAAAAAAGCTGATGATATTATCAAATATCGTGATGAACATGGCCGCTTCAAAAAAATTGAGGATCTGCAAAATGTTTCCGGTTTTGGCGAAAAGACTGTTGAAAAATTGAAAGACTATGTCACGGTTCAATAAGTCAGTTCTACAGGACGCCTTGATTTTGTCCCTGCTAATTGCGGCCATAAGTGCCGTTTTTTTCAATTGCTGTCTGCTGACCGTTGGCTTGCTGTTAGCTGTTATTACCCGAATTTTACTGGGAAAATCTGTGCAGACCATGATTGCAGCCTTACTGATTTCCTTGTTATTTTTGTTGCGTTTTTTTAATTTTCAATCCACATTTGAAGCTAAAACGTTGCCTAATAATGACCAAACAACGTTGCGTCTGCGCATTTTTGCCGATGATGTTGCCGTTGATGGCGACCAGCTTAAAGTGAAGGCTTTTGACCAGCAGCGGAAACAAAAAATTCTGATGTATGCCACTATTGGTTCAGAAACTGAAAAACTTTTTTGGGAAACAAACCAAAAAAATTTGAGTTGTTTGGTAAATGGGCGAATTTCCAAGCCGATGCGGCCAACCAATTTTCAGCAGTTTGATGTTCGCAGTTACTACCATACTCAGTCAGTCAGCAATCAAATCAGCAAGGTTCGTTTTGTAAAAATATCTGTTTTACGACCGAAAAATCCATATGACTGGATTGTTTTCATGACGCATCGTTTGCGAAAATTATTAATCAACCAGTTGGATAAGCTGCCCAGCCCTTTATCTGATTATGCCAAGGCACTTTTAATCGGCAATGTAGATAGTGATTTTTATGATCGTTATCCAGGCGTGACGAATCTAGGTCTAATTCATTTATTTAGTATTTCTGGCTTTCAAGTAAGTTATTTTGCTATTTTTTTGAGAAAAATTTTGAGAAAAATCCATCTTATTAAAGAACACAATACAATTGTGACTGCTCTTTTTCTGCCAATATTTTTTATTTTTGCTGGAGGGGTTCAATCTTTAATTCGTCCTGTTGCCGCGACCGAATTGTCTTTAGGAGCAAGTTTGGTGAAAGCACGCGTGAGCAAGGAGCTTATTTGGTCCGGCGCCTTAATGATCGGACTTTTTATATCACCGATGATTTTGTTTAATATTGGCGGTCAGCTGTCATACTTGCTTAGTTTTGCATTGATGTATACATATCGCCTTGGAACGTTTAAAACAAGTCTCCTCATGAGCTTGGCCAGTTTGCCAATTGTTTTGGCTGCAAAATATTCTTGGCATTTTCTTAGTATGCCGGCAAATTTTATTGCTATTCCAATTTTTGGTATTTTCATTCTGCCCCTAGTTTTTTTAGCTATTGCGGTACAAATTATTTTTCCACCTGTTTTAGGCTTCTTGAATTTTGTGATTCAGATTTTTACTGAGAGCGTGGAATGGATTGCTCGTTTGCCGGGCCAGATATATTTCGGAAAACTGGCTGATTTTCTAGTTATTCCGTTAATTTGCTTGATATTCATGCTTTTTGATAGGAAGAAGATTCGCCAACGAGTTGCTGCTGTACTTTTTACGAGCATTTTAGCTGTTAGCTTTTTTGTTATTCATTTTCCTAAAGACGGTGAATTAACAACTTTTGATATCGGTCAAGGTGATTCGGCATTTCTTCGCACACCTCGTAACCAGCAGACTGTTCTCATGGATACGGGCGGCCGAGTTGGTTTGCCCAAGAAGCCTTGGCAGATTACAAAAGGCGGCAGTAATCAGGGGCAGTCTATCATTGTTAATTATTTGCAATCAATCGGAGTTGGCCGCTTAGATTATTTAGTACTCAGTCATGGTGATATGGATCATATCGGCAACGCCAAGGATATTCTTAATCTCATGAGCGTCAAACATATACTGATTCCAGCTGGTATGAAGCAGACGGACCCCTTTAAAATTCAGCTTCAGCCTTTCATAAAAGCAGGAACTCAGGTTATTGAAGTAACCAATTCATCAAATCTGCCAGGTTTTCCTTTTAAAATATTGCATCCCTTTGGGCAGGGTAAAGCTGAGAATGAGGATTCAATCGCACTGTGGACGACTTTGGGTCCGCTAAGATTCTTCACTGCTGGAGATTTGCCTAAAGAAGGGGAAAATCAGATTAGCCGCAGGTTTCCAGGACTGAAAGTCGATTTGCTCAAATTAGGGCATCATGGTTCAAATACCTCTAGCGACGCTGAGGTTCTCAAAAAATGGCAAGTAACCTATGGACTAATTTCAGCAGGTCGTCATAATCGCTATGGTCATCCCAAAGCAGAGGTCATTTCTTTGATGGATAAACTTCATGTTCACGTTTTTAACACCCAGACCAATGGTGCAATCCGTTTTCGTTATACTGGACACAAGGGCTTTTTTGAGACTTTTACGAGAGATTTTGATGACACCGAGTGATTTTAGTAAACAATTGCAAAGACAGAATACCTTACCATCGGTTCTTTTATTCTCTGGCCAGGAAGATTTTTTAGCAGAACAGAGTTTTAAAAAAATCGAGCAGTCAATCGAAGCGAATTTTCGTTCTTGGGACTTTGTTAGAAGTGATATGAGAGATCAGTCAGTTCCAGCTGTTCTACAAGATGTTGCCACAATGTCTTTCAGTGGTGGACGGCGTTTTGTTATCATGGATCAACCTGTTTTTTTGACATCTAAGGGCAGTTTGGAAAAGCAGGATGAAAAGATTTTTTTGAATTATCTTCAGAATCCCGAATCGGAAAATACCTTGATCGTAAATACAGTTGGTATTGAAATAGATAAACGCAAAAAAATCGTTAAAACTCTTCTTAAGAGTGGGGAACAGGTTGATTTTGAACCATTGCCTGAGAGAGAAGTTTTCAAAATTGTCAAACGGCATCTGTCACTAGCTCATGTATTAATAGCTGACGATGTTATTAACTACTATCTGCGCCGTTTGGCTTTTGACCTGCGACTGGTCATGACTAATTTGGACAAACTAATACTTTTTGGTGTTTCAGGGAAAGCCATTGGGCATGAAGAAATCAATGAACTAGTTACTGCCGAATTGAATGAATCTGCTTTCGATCTGGTCACTGAGATTAACCGGCGCCATTTGGATAAAGCCTTGCAGCTGTACGTTAATCTTATTGATCGAGGAGAAGCGCCTATTCGAATCAATGCACTGCTTCAATCCCAGTACCGTCTTTTGATTCAAGCTAAAGCTCTATCAATCAATGATACGCAACTTGCTCAAAAACTTAAAATACATCCGTATAGGGCAAAATTAGCTAATCAAGCTGTCAGCGTCCAAACGATGCCGCAATTGTCGAATGCCTACTTGGATTTAGCCAAAATTGATTTTCGACTCAAGTCGACAACACTAGATCCGACGATGTTATTTGAAATGTTTCTTTCAAATAATGTTTAGGACCATTTTTTAGATACCTCGACCAGATTATTTTTTTTGAATATGCGAAATGTATAATACAGAAAAATAATCAATAGGATACCTTGAAAAGCGAACTGAGTCACGGTTACTTTGGGATTGCCAAGTCCGAAAATGGCTTGCGGATTAGCTGCGAAAGCCAAACCATCGATGAGAGCATGGATCAGGATTGTGACCGACAGGTTTTTACTGAATATGTAGGCGGAGGCGAAAATCAGCCCGAGGGCAAAAACGTAAATCATTTGAATAGCTGTCACGGCTATGCTGGCTGAAAAGAGGTTTATCAGATGCAGGCCTGCAAAAAACATCGCTGACAACAAATTTGCTGCTAAGAAACTAAATGTGCGGCCGCCTCCTGACAACAGATTCCCCAACATTAATCCACGTGCCGCATACTCTTCAAAAATACCGACCGAGAGCGAAACTGCGACAGCAGTAAAAAGTTCAAACAACGTTAGATGATGTTTTTGGCTTGAAAACACAAGAAAATTTATCACAATAAACAAGATACTTGGCGAGGCTACTTTCAATCCAAGAAAGAAACCGTGATTAAAGAATGAAACTCTGATTTTAAAAAAGAAGTGATTAAAAAGGAAAATAAAAAGTATGGCAAATGTTTCACCTAAAATAGCTAGCCAGCTTAACAAAACAGGATCTCGATTTGCTGCAAGTGTACTGTTATAAAATAACGAACGGTAAACAGAAATAAGAATTGAACCCAGGATTGAACCAAGGATCAATGAAATAATCGTTGAGAAAAAGATTAAAAAAGATTTTAAGAGGACGTCTCTTTTGCTTTTCACTGCAGTGCATTGCTCCCTTTTTAATTAATAGACAAATATTGACCCAAAATGATATCTGATCTGTCCGTTTGAGAGAAATTGGAAGGAGACACGGGGATTCGAACCCCGGCGCCGACTCTACATCGGTTCGGCGGATTTCGAGTCCGCTGCATTACCGCTCTGCCATATCTCCGAGCTACAAAAACCATTCTAACAAATAAGCGGCTTTTTCAGCAATAAAGTTTAATAAATTGAATTACGATACAGACCAACAACTTTGCCCAAAATAGCGACATTATGGACAATAATCGGTGCCATGGTGTCATTTTCAGGTTGCAAGCGATAATGGCCTGCTTCCTTGAAGAAACGCTTGACCGTGGCTTCGCCTTCGCCATTGCCAAAGTCACTAGTCATGGCCACAACAATATCGCCATTGTCTGCATAATCTTGTTTACGAACAAAAACCATATCGCCATCCAAAATGCCGATATTGATCATCGAAGTACCGGACACACGCAGGACGAAAAGGTCACCTTCAAAACGCTCAAGGTCATCTGGAAGGGGAAGAAACTCGGTGGCATTTTGTTCGACGGCCAAGATAGGTATACCTGCAGTGACAATTCCGATGACTGGCACTTTACCGGGAGTTACTGGCACGCCTAGCGCTCTGAGACCTTTTTCAGTGATTTCGATAGCACGCGGTTTAGTTGGATCTTTATGTAGTAATCCGTGTTTTTCCAGACGCTCAATATGGCCATGGACAGTTGAAGTAGATGAAAGCCCCACTGCTTCGCCAATTTCACGCACCGTAGGAGGGTATCCTTTTTCGTTCTGTTTTTCGTATATATAGCGGAGAACACCGAGTTGTTTTGTTTCAGTCATTTGAATCCCTTCCTGCTAAGATATTGCTATATGCAATTATAGCCAAACATTTCAAGTAAAACAAACACATGTTCGTTAAATTTAAGAAAATCATTATTTTTTGTATAATGCAAGTATGGAGATTTCTGATGACTGATAATTCAAGATCCGAAGAGGAACATAATGAACCGAAATTCATCGTTGACGAAGATGAACAGGCCGCAAATGAGGCTTTGAGAGCAAGAATTAACGAACTAGCTGCAAAGCAAAAGACGGCTCAGGGATTAACCGAGTCAGAGAAAGAAGAGCAGAAAACACTTCGAGCGGCTTTTTTGGCAAATTTTCGTAAAGCTTTTCGGTCTCAGGTTGAAATGATGCAGATTTTCGATAAGAATGGTAAGGAAGTTACTCCTAAAAAGGTAATTGATATTCAAAAAAAGAAAGGACTGAGATAGTAGATGAACTGGATATGGTTTGTGCTGATTGGATTGGTTATTGGTTTTGCGGCGGGAATGATAGTTTCTCGTTTTACACTGAAAAGTTATCTTAAAAAGAACCCACCAATCAATGAGCAGATGCTTCGTCAGTTGGGTGCTTCAATGGGCAGAAATTTGAGCCAAAAGCAGATCAATCAGATGATGGCACAAATGAAAAAAAATTATTAAAAAAACAAACCCAATTTGAGGTTTGTTTTTTAGTCTTGATTCTTTTTTTCTGGATGCTGGTCAACGTAATGCCAATCTTTATCGATTTGCTGATCAAGTTTGGTAAACGCAGCCTGCATCTTATTAATCGTATCAGCCATCGAATCTTTTCGTCCCACCTCAATAAGCGGGCCAAAAGCGATCGTAGACGACCCTCTTTTAAATAAACCCTTGAAAGCTAATGGTCCTTGATAGACTACTGGCAGAAGGCTTTTACCAGACATTTTGGCAATTACTACCGCACCGCCTTCTAATTGGGAGGAGTGCCTAGAACCGGAAGGGAAAATCATGAAATTTCGGCTGCCGCTTTTCAATTCTTTAACGGGAATTTTAATCGCCGACGGGCCTGGATTTTGTCTATCGACAGAGAATACGCCAACTTTTCGAAGGGCCCAGGCGAAAAGTTTGTTTTTAAATAGTTCTTTCTTTCCCATGAAAATGAACTTCTTGGGCAGTAGAGCAATGGCAAACCACAAGGGATCCCACCAAGTGCGATGCGGCGCAACGAGAATGAATTGTTCATTTTCAGGGATATTAGTGCGGCCCTGAATGTTTAATTTGCCGTTAATTATCCAGCGAATTGCTTGAATGATTCGAAAAAGGAACACATACATGACTATTATTATATAGAGAAATGTCAAAAAACACCTTACAAACGCAGGAAAAGATTGAAAATGTGACAGATTCACTGCAAATTATTCAGAATAATTCCTTGCCCAAATTTGGGATTGATGCTTTGATTTTAGCCGATTTTATCGATGACAGCCGATCTCAAAGGCAGAGAGCTGCTGACTTTGGATCCGGCAGCGGCATCATCGGGTTGGCTTACGCACGTAAAAGCAGCGGCAAAATTTCGTTGATTGAAATTGATTCAGATTTATTCGAATTGGAAAAAAGATCAATTCAACTGAATAATCTTGAAGATCGGGTTCAAAGTTTCCAGGCAGACGTTAATCAGCTTGCTGACATTTTTCCATTGAATTCGCTGGATCTGATTATGTCTAACCCACCATATTTTGATGAGAAGGATTACGCTTCCAAGAGCCCGGACCCATCCCGGTCGCTTGCAAGACATGGCCGTAACTTCAATTTGCATACGCTTTTCTCACAGTCAAAAAAATATCTGAAATCAAGGGGCAAACTATATTTTGTATATCGTGCTGAAAAAATAGCGAATATTTTCAGTGAGGCAATTGCAAATGGGTTTGGCATTAGCAAAATACGATTCGTCTACGGCAAGGCAGAGAGCCAAGCTAAAATGGTTCTCGTCAAGGCTATCAAACAGGCCAGCAATGCAAAAGTTCAGATCGATAAGCCGCTTGTAATTTATAATCGGCAGGATAATTACACACCTGAAATCAAAGAGCTGCTTCAAAAAAGAGATTATTATTTTTATGTTATCCAGACGGCAGATAATTTTCTTTACGCAGGAACGAGTGATGATGTCGACCGTCGTTTTGCTGCCCACCAGGCCAAGAGAGGTGCTAAATTTACAAAAGTAGATAAACACCATCCGCTGACTTTAGTTTATCGTGAAAAATTTTCGAGCAAACATGAGGCTTTAAGTTTTGAAAGCCGTTTTAAACGCTTGACCCGTGCGGAGAAGGAACGGTATATAGGCTTGTAATTGCCCCGCAATTCAGGTAAACTATTAAACGGCATTCGCCAATACACAGCAGAAATAGATGCTTTGCCCGTTGCTCTTTGGAGTCGGCAAAGCAGTAGAAGTTTCTGCAAGGACAAAAACATTAGGAGGCCAAAATGGCTGCAATTTCAATGAAAGAACTTTTAGAGGCCGGCGCACACTTCGGTCATCAGACTAGGCGCTGGGATCCAAGGATGGATGAATATATCTTTACCTCTCGTAATGGTATTCATATCATCGATTTACAAAAAACTTTACGTATGGCAGATGATGCCTATAACTGGGTCAAAGGCGAAGCAGCCGATGGCGCAAACTTCTTGTTTGTCGGAACTAAAAAACAAGCTACCGAAGCAATCGAAGAAGAAGCAAAACGCGCCGGCGTTGCCTATGTTAATCATCGTTGGCTTGGCGGCACTCTGACTAACTGGAATACGATCAAGACTCGTATCAACCGTTTAAAGGAACTCAGAGCCGCTGAAGAAGACGGTTCCTTTGACAAGCTTCCTAAGAAAGAGGCTTCTCAGTTGGGCAAACAAAAAGCAAAGTTGGAAAAGTTCCTTGGTGGCATTGCGGACATGGAAGACATTCCTGATGTTATGTTTGTGGTTGACCCAAAAACAGAAGAAATCGCTGTTAAAGAAGCACGTACATTAAATATTCCGGTCGTAGCAATGATCGATACTAACGGAAACCCAGACTTGGTTGACGTTAAGATCCCTGCAAACGATGATGCAATTCGTGCAGTTAAATTAATTACTTCGAAGATGGCAGACGCCATTATTGAAGGCCGCCAGGGACAAGACGCAGGCGAGGCTTCTGTTGAAGAAGGCTTCGCTGATGCGGCTGGCGAGCAGGTAGACGCAGGTCAGCCTGTTGATACAGAAGACAAAGAAGTTTCATCAAACAACTAAAAATAAGTCGCCTTTTTAGGCGATTTTTTGTGAGGTAAAGAAAATGGCACAAATTACTGCAGCACAAGTTAAAGAACTGCGCGAAAAAACCAGCGCAGGTATCATGGATGCAAAAAAAGCGCTCGTCCAAGCTGATGGCGATATGGCAAAAGCCATTGACCTTTTGAAAGAACGCGGCGTGGCTAAGGCAGCGAAAAAGGCAGATCGTGTGGCTGCTGAAGGTATGACCTATGTCGCTGAGGAAGGCAATCGTTCAGTGATTGTTGAGTTGAATTCGGAAACTGATTTCGTTGCCAGCAATGATCAGTTTTTGGCACTTCTGCATACGGTAGCATCTACAATCCTCAAAAATAAGCCGGCAGATTTAAAAGCCGCACTGGCTTTGCCTGTTGATGACGGCACCCTTAATGACGAAATCGTACAGACATCGGCACACACTGGCGAAAAAATTACGCTTCGCCGTTTCAGCCTGATTGAGAAAAAAGATGACGAGGTTTTTGGTAATTATTCACATCTTGGCGGTCAGATTTCAGTCATCGCTTTGCTTAAAGGCGGAAATGCTGCAGTTGCAAAAGACATTGCGATGCATATCGCAGCCATTGCACCGAAATATCTCAGCAGAGAAGATGTTCCAAGTGAAGTTGTTGAACACGAAAAGGCAATCCAGATGAAAGCCGATGATTTGGGCGGCAAGCCTGATAGCATCAAAGAAAAAATTGTTGAGGGCCGTTTAGGCAAATTCTTGGATGAATTGGCATTGCTGAATCAGCCTTTTGTTAAGGGTGATGGTGAAACAGTTGCCGAATATTTGAAGCAGCAAGGTGCTCAAGTAGAATCTTTTGTCCGTTACCAAGTTGGAGAGGGCATTGAGAAACAAGAGACGAGTTTAGCTGAAGAAATTGCTAAACAGATCAACGGGTAATTCTATGGCTGGAATAGAATTTCATCGTGTACTACTCAAACTTTCAGGAGAAGCACTAGCTGGTAAATCTGGAACCGGAATTGATTTGCCAACGGTTCGTCGTGTTGCAAATGAATTAGCTGAAATTAAGAGGACATATCCGGAAATCCAAATTGCAATCGTCAATGGCGGTGGCAATTTGTGGCGTGGGGAACCGGCTGCTGAAGCAGGTATGGATCGAGCAAGAGCCGATTATATCGGTATGCTGGGTACAGTGATGAATGCCCTATCTTTAGCTGATAGTTTGGAGCAGGCAGGTGTCGATACACGTGTTTTAACAGCAATCGAAATGAGACAAATCGCTGAGCCTTATATTCGTGGACGTGCAATTCGTCACTTGGAGAAGGGCAGAATTGTCATTTTTGGTGCTGGTACTGGTTCACCTTATTTTTCAACAGATACAACAGCAGCTCTTCGCGCCGCTGAGATTAATGCTGATGCAATCTTAATGGGTAAAAATGGTGTCGATGGTGTTTATAATGCTGATCCTCGCAAGTTTGCCGATGCAGTTAAATTCAGCGAACTGACCTACGATGAAGTTTTGCAAAGAGGATTAAAGGTTATGGACTCAACCGCAGGTGCTATGGCAAAGGATACCGATATGCCTTTGGTTGTGTTTAATTTGAATGAGCCTGGCAATATTAAGAAAGCCATTGAAGGACAAAATATCGGAACAGTAATTAAAGGATCCAGATAATGATTGATCTAGCAGATTTAAAAAATAGAATGGCAAAGGCCAGCAAAGCCTTTCAAAATGAATTGGTCAACATTCGTGCCGGCAGAGCAAATCCGAATATGCTTAATAAAATTCAGGTTGAGTATTATGGTGCCCCGACGCCGCTAAATCAACTTGCTAGTATACAAGTTCCGGAGGCACGGATATTACTGATTACGCCTTACGACAAAAGCTCATTGAAATCTATTGAGCAGGCTATTTTTGCGAGTGATCTTGGTTTGACGCCTCAAAACGATGGTAATGTTATCCGTCTGATGATTCCTATCCTAACTGAGGATGGTCGTAAAGATTTGGTCAAACAAGTCAAAGCCGAGGCCGAAAAGGCAAAAGTTGCTAGTCGAAACATTCGTCGAGACTTTATGAATGATTTAAAAAAAGACAAGGATTTGTCCGAAGATCAGCGCCATAAAGCCGAAGAGGATGTTCAAAAAGTAGCCGATTCGGAAATAAAAGATATTGATCAAATTGCGGATAACAAAGAAAAAGAATTAATGGAGATTTGATGGTTTTTTTTAATGCAGCGAGTTCTAAGGAAAACGATCAGCTGATTCCCAAGCACGTTGCGATTATCATGGACGGTAATGGGCGCTGGGCTAAACGTCAACACCAGGCAAGAGTTTTCGGACATAAAGCCGGCATGGAAAATGTGAAAAAGATTGCGCTTGTTGCCAATCAACTTGGAGTCAAAGTATTGACTCTTTTTGCGTTTTCAACGGAAAATTGGGGCAGACCAGCTACTGAGGTGAGTTATTTAATGCACTTGCCTATAGATTTTTTTAATCTGTTTGTGCCTGAACTAATTGAAAATAATATCAAAGTTGAAGTGATCGGTGAAGTCGATGGCCTACCTGATAAAACACGGTCAGCCGTCGAGAAAGCTGTTGCAGACACCTCGCAAAACACTGGTATGATTTTAAATTTTGCTTTTAATTACGGCGGCAGAAGAGAGATCGTGGATGCCGCACAATCGCTTGCACGACAAGTCCAGGAGGGTCTTATTCAACCGGACCAGATAAACGATCAGTTGTTTCAAGAAAATCTCTTAACGAAGCAATTAGGAGATTTGGCTAATCCTGATTTGATTATCCGAACCTCCGGAGAAAAAAGAATCAGCAACTTTCTTCTTTGGCAGGCGGCCTATTCTGAATTTATTTTTTCTGAAAAATTGTGGCCAGATTTTTCTGGAGAGGATTTCAAATTCGCGTTGGCTTCTTTTGGAAAACGCGATCGGCGCTTTGGTAAGATAAAGGAATCATGAGAACTCGAATTATTACAGCAATTGTTGCTCTGGCCATTTTCGTTCCTTTTGTAATTAAAGGGGGCATTCCTTTAACTATTCTGATTTCGTTATTAGGCGTGATTGCAGTAGGCGAACTACTATTCATGAAAAAACGGCTGCTTGTCAGCTTTGAGGCTTTAGTCTCTTTTGTGGCTGTTGTTGTCACCATTTTACCAAATAGTTTTTGGCGTTTGCTGCCGGCACCGGCTTTCTTAAATCCAAGAACTTTAATATATTTGTTTATTTTCCTGTTGCTGCTGACAACGGTTTTGTCGAATAACAAACTTAGTTTCGATGATGCCGGTGCTCTCTCACTAGGGGTCTTATATATAGGTTTCGGCTTTCATTTCTTCTTACAGGCAAGGGCCGAAAACTGGATGGCGTTCGTTTTCGGACTGATTATTGTTTGGCTGACGGATAGTTTTGCATACATAATTGGCAGAAAATTGGGTAAACACAAGCTGATACCAAAAATTAGTCCGAATAAAACTTGGGAAGGCTCTATCGGCGGGACTGCAGTAGCGACAATCGTGGCAATTATTTTTGCAGAAAGTACGCATTTTGCAACTCATTTTTCACTGTTTGAAATTGTACTGGCTACTCTCGTTCTTTCGATTGCAGGCCAATTCGGAGATTTGATTGAATCAGCCTTAAAACGGTATTTTGGTGTCAAAGATTCCGGTACTCTCTTGCCGGGTCACGGCGGTATTCTCGATCGTTTTGATTCCATGCTGATCGTCATGCCGATTATCGTTTTGATTGGACTGACAGCATGAATTTAACTGCGATTGTTGCTTTCATCCTAGTTTTCGGCCTGATTGTCACGGTTCATGAATTTGGCCATTTCTTTGCGGCTAAAAAATTCGGTGTTGTGGTTTATGAATTTTCGATAGGGATGGGTCCTAAAATATTCGGCAAAAATTGGCACGGTACCAACTATGTCATACGAATTCTGCCTGTTGGCGGATATGTCTTAATGGCAGGTGGAGACCAGCAAAATGAGTATCTTGAGGATTTACGACCGGGAAAATTGGTGAAACTCAAATTTGCTGATGAAAAAAAACAGGTTGTTAATCAAATAGATATTTCGGATTCGCCAGCCGATTCGGACACACAATTGATGCGAATCAAGGAATTGGATACCAACCAAACTTTTATTATTTCCGGCACTATTAATGAGGACCAAAATGTGGACGTCAGCTATCGTTTGGCCGAAAATACTCAGATAAAAATTTCCGAAGATCGTCAATTCGAATTAGCGCCTAAAAATAGACAATTACCAAATATTGCAATCTGGAAACAGGCAATCGTTAATTTTGCTGGGCCATTGATGAATTTCTTGCTTGCTTTTGTCTTATTTATCGGCTTGTCAGCGGCTTTACCTCGTGTGCCATTGTCCAATTCGCAGATTGATCCAATGCCAGGTTATCCCGCCGCAAGACAAGGTCTGAAAAAAGGCGATGTGATTACGCGAATAAATACCCGATCAGTACATAGTTGGAATCAATTGACACAGGCTGTCACATCGGTGGGGGATCGGCCTATTAAGGTTACTTTTAAAAGAGGCAGCCAGCAGCGGACCATATCTATTCAGCCCCGTAAAGCAGTTGAGTCAGGACAGACCAGATATCTGATTGGCGTTGAGCAGGATACAGGAACAGGATTAAATCAGCGAGTTAATTATGCTTTTTCAAGTTTCTATCAAGGCGCAACAATGATCGGTTCTGCCTTTTTGCACTTAATCACTCACCCCAGCCTCGATCAACTGGGAGGTCCTGTAGCAATTGCGCAAACAACCAGCAGCGCAGCTGCTGCTGGATTTTTAAGTGTTGTAAGTTTAACGGCATTTCTAAGTTTAAACATTGGCATTTTTAATTTGATCCCAATTCCAGTTTTAGATGGCGGGAAACTTCTGCTGAATTTGATCCAAGCGATCCGCAGAAAGCCTCTCTCTGAGAAAACTAATCAAGTTGTGATGATTTCCGGTGTTGTATTTATAATTTTATTAATGATCGCAGTTACGATTAATGATTTATTGAGGTAAAGAAATGAAACAATCCAAAATGTTTATACCAACTGAGAAAGAAGTTCCCAGTGATGCACAGGTGCAAAGTCACATCTTAATGCTGCGTGCCGGATTTATTCGACAGCTAGCAGGCGGTATTTTTGCTTATCTGCCACTAGCAGATCGCGTGATTAACAAAATTGAAGCCATTATCCGACAGGAGATGGACAAAATTGATGCTAATGAAATGCTGATGCCAGAAATGATTCCAGCTGAATTATGGAAGAGTTCAGGTCGATTTTATACATATGGTCCTCAAATGTACCAGCTCAAGGATAGACAGGCACGTGATTTTATCATGGCACCGACACATGAAGAGACGTTTACACGAATTTTTGCTGATGAGATCAAATCTTACAAGAAACTGCCTTTGATTGTGTACCAGATTCAACAAAAGTTTCGAGATGAGCTGCGTCCAAAAAACGGTTTGCTAAGAGGCCGCGAATTCATTATGAAAGATGCCTATTCTTTTTCAGCCGATCAAGCAGGCCTAGATCAGGCTTACGATGCAATGGAAGCAGCTTATAAGACGATTTTTAAACGCGTAGGGCTGAATTACCGTGAAATCATTGCTGATGCTGGTGATATGGGCGGCAAAGCTTCAGCTGAATTTCAGGCAATTGCCGATACTGGTGAAGATGTGATTGCCTATTCGGATCAAGGGAACTATGCAGCAAATATCGAAATGGCAGAAACTTTCTTTGAAAGCAAAAAACCATCCGAAGCGGCCGGAGAACTTCACCTTGTTGATACCCCGAATACGCGAACAGTTACTGATGACGCCCAATTACTGCAGGTTTCTGAGCATAAAATTGCCAAGATGATCGTTTTCAAAGCTGACGAGCAATTCGTCGCTGTGTTGCTTCCGGGAGATGACGAAGTTAATGAAATTAAGGTTAAGAATTTTCTGAATGCGGACTCGTTAGTTGAGGCAAACGAAAAGGATGTCTTCCAGACATTAGGGGCACATTTTGGCTCGCTCGGACCAATAGGTGCAGACTCTAAACTGCGTATTTTAGTTGATCGAACGATCAGCAATGAAGCAAATTGGTTTGTTGGGGCAAACCAGGATGGCAAGCACTATGCCAATTTCAATCTTGATCGTGATTTGACGAATTTTGAAATTGGCAGTTTTCGAACTGCTAAAGAGGGAGACCTCGCACCTGATGGAAAAGGCAAGTTAGTTTTCACTAAGGGAATTGAAATCGGACACATTTTTAAACTTGGCACATTTTATACAAGCAAAATGGGCGGCCAAATTCAAAACGACCAAGGAAAGTTAACTGATATGATCATGGGTTCATACGGTATTGGTGTTTCACGCCTATTGTCGGCAATTTCTGAACAATCAAATGATGACAAAGGTTTCATTTGGCCTAAGGCTGTAGCACCTTTTGATGTGCATGTCATCATCATGAATACGAAAGATGCAACTCAACAAGCGCTAAGTGC
Source organism: Oenococcus kitaharae DSM 17330 (assembly GCF_000241055.1). Taxonomy (NCBI): domain Bacteria; kingdom Bacillati; phylum Bacillota; class Bacilli; order Lactobacillales; family Lactobacillaceae; genus Oenococcus; species Oenococcus kitaharae. The sequence continues at coordinate 1,433,933 of NZ_CM001398.1, read as the reverse complement.
TCAAATTGAAACAGAAATACAAGCAGCTGGATTTGAGGTGTTAGTTGACGATCGAAAGGAACGGCCCGGTGTTAAATTTGCGGACTCAGATTTAATCGGTATCCCAATCAGAGTTGTTGTCGGCCGCGATGCGCCTGATAAACTTGTCGAGGTTAAGGCAAGAAGTGAGGAAACATCCGAAAAAATTTCTGTAAATGATCTTGTTTTGTATCTAAAAAATAAATTTAGTGAACTAAAATAACAGCATGAATGAAAATGACTCTAAATTAAAAATTCTCTTGGAACAAATCGGACATGGCGACGATCAGCTGTCTAAGAAATTAGATGGTGCCGTACTTCAAAGTGTTTTAGTTGATCCAGATGAACGGCAGTGGGTTTTTAGTTTTACTAGTGATCATTTTCTGCTTCCCACGGTTTTAGGCCGTCTAATCATTGATACTAAAGACACTTTCGTGAAAGAAAATATTCATTGTGTCTTTCAATTTCAAGTTGCAGAGCGGGCTGGTATAACACAGCTAGGTGAATATTGGCATCTTGTCCTTTCTATTTTGGATAAAAACACACCATTTACTAATGAAATTTCAGCCGGTATCAATTTTGCAGATACTGGTAGTGGTATTGAAGCCTTGCTGACGACAAAAGCGGGCGTGTCTTACTTTACGAATTTGCATGCAGATATTATCGATATTTACAAGAAATTAGGTGTTGACCTGCCATTTACTTTTAATGTCGATAGTGAAAAGCAAGCTGAGATTCAAGAACAGTTTGAAACATCTCAGGCAGCTGAAATACATGAATCCGCGGCCTCTGTCGCACAATTAGCGGCGCCAGAAATAAGCACAAATGTGCTCTTAGGCAATGCAATTCCTAAATCGAGTAAATTGACGCCAATTGACCAGGTTTCCGATGGGGACAATGTAGTTGTCGAAGGGTACGTTTATAAATCGGATTATCGTGAGACACGCCGTGGCGGTGCCATTTTAACGATTGAAGTGACTGATTATACGAACTCGATTTCGGCAAAAGTTTTCTCACGGAATGCCAAAGACAACGCCGTACTAAAAAATATTCCTTCTCAAATTTGGGTGAAAATTCGTGGTCGTGTTGCTGTGGATGATTTTATGGGCGGCGAATTGTCTCTGAATATTAATGATTTGCAAACTGTCAAAAAAGAAGCCGACAGTGATCCTGTTCCAGAAGGAAAGGAGCATCGTATCGAGCTACACGCGCACACCACAATGACGGCGTTAAATGCTGTTAATTCGGCTAGTGAATTATTTGATCAGGCAGCGCAGTGGCAGCAGCCTGCTTTAGCGATCACGGATAATGCGGATGTTCAGGCATTTCCTGAAGCAGCTGCGGCCAGCGCCAAGACTGGTGTCAAAGCAATTTATGGTTTGGAAGCTAATTTTGTTGCCGATGGTGAACCGATTGCAATAAACACGCAGCATGAGAAGTTATCCGATTCTGAATATACAATTTTCGATATTGAAACCACTGGCTTGTCGGCTGTTTCAGATAAAATTATTCAGTTATCCGCAGTCAAAATGAAACATGGTACTGTGTTGGATACTTTTGATGAATTCATCAATCCTGGTTTCCCTCTGTCTGAACAAACAATCAATCTGACAGGAATTACCGATGATCTTGTTAGGAATAGCAAGCCCGAAGCTGAAGTACTGAGCTCATTCCAGGATTTTTATAAGGGAACTATCCTAGCTGGACATAATGTGATTCGCTTTGATTATGGCTTTGTTAATCATGCTTTAGTGCAGCATCAATTGCCTAAAATCGACACATTGGTTTTGGATACGTTGAATTTGGCTCGCTGGCTGTACCCGAATTTTGGTCGTTATACACTCGATTTTTTGTCTAAGAAGTTCAATGTTAATTTGGAGCACCATCATCGCGCGATTGACGATTCGACAGCAACTGGGATGCTGCTGCATCTGTTTTTAAAAGAAGCTGAAGAGAAGTACGGTATCGTCTACGATGAGCAATTGAACGAGCATACAGATGATCATGACAGCTGGCGTCAAACAAGGCCGACACATTTGTCGATCCTTGTGAAAAATCAGATCGGTTTGAAGAATTTATACAAGCTGGTTTCTGAGTCGAATGTTAATTATTACTATCGTGTTTCTCGTGTTCCTAAAAGCCTGTTAACAAAATATCATGAAGGGCTGCTTGTTGGTTCGGGCGATGTTTCTGGTGAATTATTTGATACGCTTGCGCGTGAAGGACTCGACAAGGCTAGTGAACTGGCCGACCGAGTTGGCTATGATTACATTGAAGTACAGCCCTTAGAGAATTATCAACCGCGAATTGAGTCGGGATTTATTAAAGACGATGGAGCTTTGCGGCAAATTATTCGTGATTATGTCAACTTAGCCGAAATGTTGAAAAAACCATTAGTAGTTACTGGTGATGTGCATTATGTTGGCGAAAAAGACCGCATTTATCGAACAATTCTGTTGAATTCAAAAATTGCTCGGTCATCAGCAGGCGGTGAAACACGTTATCGCTTAGCCGATTTGTCGATGAAAAAAACGCAGCATCTGTTAGATGAATTTAGTTTTCTTGGTGAAGATAAGGCGTATGAAATTGTTGTCGAAAATAGCCACAAGATTGCCGACAGTATCGATGATGTTCAGCCTTTGAAAAAAGGACTATCAACACCGAAAATTGAAGGTTCAGAAGAAATTCTGAGACAAAAAACCTTTGCGCGTGCCAAAGAAATGTATGGCGACCCGTTGCCGGATATTATCCAAAAACGTCTGGATCGTGAGTTGAACGCGATTATTGGTAACGGCTATGCGGTTATTTATGTTATTTGTCAGCGCCTGGTCGATAAATCAAATAAAGACGGTTATATCGTCGGTTCGCGTGGATCGGTTGGTTCGTCACTAGTTGCGACGATGATGGGTATTACTGAAGTCAATCCTCTACCACCACATTATCGTTCCAGAAATGGTAATTATACTGAGTTCGTTGATGACGATACGATCTCATCAGGTTTTGATTTGCCGGAAAAACGAAATCCGATTGACGGCACACTCTTAATTGGCGATGGGCAAAACATCCCATTTGAGACCTTCTTAGGTTTTAAAGGTGATAAAGTACCGGATATCGATTTGAATTTCTCTGGCGATTATCAGCCGATCGCGCATAATTATACGAAGGTCATGTTTGGTGAAAACAATGTTTTTCGTGCCGGAACAATTGGTACCGTTGCTGAAAAAACTGCCTATGGCATGGTTAAAAATTATGAGGAATCAGAGCAGATTCATTACCGCAAGGCTGAAGAAGACCGCTTGTCTGACGGCATTACAGGTGTTAAACGAACAACCGGTCAACATGCTGGTGGTATCATCATTATTCCAGCTAATCATGATGTTTATGATTTCACGCCTATTCAATTCCCGGCCGATGATACAAAGTCCAACTGGAAAACGACCCATCTGGATTACCATTCAATTCATGATAATGTCTTGAAAATGGATATCCTAGGCCACGATGATCCAACCTTGCTTCGAGCATTACAGGATATGTCCGGCATTGATCCTAAAACGATTCCTGTCAACGATTCAGGTGTTCTATCCTTGTTTACATCGACCAAAGCTCTTGGGGTAACTGCAGAGGAAATTATGTCCAACACAGGTACTTTAGGCATTCCGGAATTCGGGACCAACTTTGTCCGCGGTATGCTTGAGCAGACAAAGCCGCATAATTTTGGCGAACTGCTGCAGATTTCCGGATTGTCTCACGGAACGAACGTCTGGAATGGCAACGCTGATGAATTGATTAAAGCTGGGCAGGCCAACATTGGTACTGTTATCGGAACCCGTGATAAGATCATGACCGATTTAATGTCCTTTGGGCTAGACTCGTCTGATGCCTTTCAAATTATGGAAAAAGTGCGTAAAGGTAAAGGAATTTCCGATGAGCACATGGCTATTTTGAAAGCACATCCGAAAGTACCGAACTGGTATATTGAATCGATGCAGAAGATTCAGTATATGTTTCCTCGTGCACATGCTGCAGCCTATGTGACCTCGGCACTCCGTATTGCTTACTTCAAGGTTTATTTCCCAGCCATTTATTACGCAGCTTATTTCTCTGTCCGTGCCAAAGATAAGACACTAGATGCTGTCGGGATTACGCAAGGGAAAAATAAAGTTCAAGCACTCGTGAAAAGTTACCGCAGCCGTTACAATGATTTGAATAAAGAAGAATCGAAAACACTTGCCATTTATGAGATTGCCAATGAAGCCTGGCAGCGCGGCATCGAGTTTAAAATGGTTGATCTCTATGAATCCGAAGCTTTTGATTGGAAAATCAAGGGAAATCAAATTATCCTGCCTTTTATCACATTACCCGGCCTGGGCGATAACGTGGCTAAAGCCATTGTTGCAGCTAGAGCTGAACACGACTTTATTTCTAAAGAAGATTTGGCCAAACGCGGCTCTGTTAACAAGACTTTGATCGATTTTATGGATCAGAATCATATGCTGGATGGTATGACAGATGCCAATCAAATGGATTTGTTTGCCATTTAAGCCTAAAAATGTCATAATTATTAGGTCATACGCAAGTAAATCGGACACGAAAGGAGGGGGATATAACATGGCAAGTATTATTGTTCGTCATAATGAATCGTTTGATGATGCACTTCGTCGTTTCAAGCGCGGTGTCGCAAAAGACGGTACCCTTCAGGAAGTTCGCAAGCGTGAGTTTTATGTCAAGCCTTCTGTGGCTCGCAAGTTAAAGAGCGAGGCCGCACAAAAGCGTGCTCGTAAGCGTGCTCGTAACGATCATTAATTTGGAAACGGCCGCAAGGCCTTTTTTTATATAATTACTAATAACTAGGAGAGAAATGAGTCTAACAAACGATATTCAAGCAGCTATCATTACAGCGATGAAAGCCAAGGACAAAGAAACGCTCAGTGTTTTGAGAATGGCCAAGGCGGCCATCTCGAATAAGCAGATTGAATTAGGTCATGATCTATCTGATGACGAGACGCTAGCTGTTTTGGCAAGCGAAGTTAAATCTAGAAATGACTCAATTGCTGATTTTAAAAAGGGCAAAAGACAGGATCTAGTTGAGAAGACTGAAGATGAGATCAAAGTGCTGGCCAAGTATATGCCTGAACAGCTGACTGAGGCTGAATTAGATGATCTTGTCTCTCAGACAATTCAGCAGTTGAATGCAAGCGGCCTGAGAGAAATGGGTAAAGTCATGGGCGTCCTTTCAGCTAAGACTAAGGGTCGCGCAGACGGTGCTAAAGTTGCATCGCTCGTGAAAACAAAATTAGGAGCTCAATGAGTCAGATAATTAACCGCGAATTTCCTTTAGAAAGTCCTGAACAACTGCAAAGTATCGTCGGCAATCAAGACAAGTTTCTCACGATTTTAGAAGAGGGCTTTAATGTCGAAATCAGTCAGCGAGCCAATTCAATTATTGTTAAGGGACCAGAGGAACACGTCCAAGCTGCACAAGACGTGATTTTAGTTTTGGTCAAATTGATCAAAAGACATATCCAGATTGGACCGTCGGATATTGCAAGTGCTATCACAATGCAGAAAAAGGGGACTTTGGAGTATTTCACAGAGCTTTACTCCGATACCTTGATCAATGACGCGAGAAATCGTCCGGTTCGCGTCAAAAACATTGGGCAACGTCAGTATATTCAGTCGATTAAAAAGAATGAGATTACTTTCGGCATCGGACCGGCTGGAACTGGTAAGACCTATTTAGCTGTTGTTATGGCGATCTCATCTTTGAAAAAAGGTGATGTTGACCGAATTATTATCACACGGCCAGCTGTTGAGGCGGGGGAATCCTTAGGATTTCTGCCAGGTGATTTAAAGGAAAAAGTCGATCCCTATCTTCGCCCGATTTATGATGCCATGGACGCTATCATCGGATCTGAACAAAGCAGCCGCTTATTAGAGAGAGGGATTGTTGAAGTAGCACCCTTAGCCTATATGCGTGGCCGTACCTTGGACAATGCTTTTATTATTTTGGATGAGGCACAAAATACGACGCCTGCGCAAATGAAAATGTTCCTCACGCGGCTCGGATTTAATTCGCGTATGCTGATTAATGGTGATATCTCACAAATTGATCTGCCTAAGGGGTCAAAACAATCTGGGCTGATTCAGGCTCGTCGGATCTTAGAGGGTGTTAAATCGATCGGTATGGTCACCTTTACACACGATGATGTTGTGCGTCATCCATTGGTAGGATTAATCGTTGATGCCTATGAACGAGATGAAAAGAGAAGGGAACAGAAAAAAGATGCTTGATGTTGTTGTGCTAGACGACAAACAAGAAGAAGTGAACAATGACGATGCGGCTCTCGTGAAGGATGTTTTGCAGCATGCAGCAGTCTTTATGAAATTGGATCACGATTATGAAATGTCTGTTAATTTTGTCGACGATGAAGAAATTCACAAAATTAATAAACAGTATCGTGATACCGACCGCGCAACTGACGTGATTTCTTTTGCTTTAGAAGAGGCGGACCGCATTCACATCGAAGGTGTTCCCGAGGAGCTTGGTGATCTTTTTATTAGTTTGGATCATGCTAAACACCAAGCAGAAGAATATGGTCACAGTTACAACCGAGAGTTGGCTTATTTGGCTGTACATGGTTTTTTGCATCTTTTAGGTTATGATCATACTAAAAGTCAGGCAGCAGAAGACGAAATGTTCGGTTTACAGGATGCGATTTTAGAGGAATATGGGCTTACAAGATAAAAAACCGTTGTGGCCAAAAAGGAAAACATATCAACGCAACAAGAATTTTTTTGTTGCGCTTTTTAATGCATTTAACGGGGTCTGGATCATGCTGAGCCGGGAACGGAATTTTCGTATTCATATCGTGATTGCTCTTGCCGTTTTATGGGTTGGCATTCAATTCCATCTATCTCGTTCGGATTGGCTTTGGGTAACGATTGCGGTCTCTTTTGCGATCATTGCAGAAATTTTGAATACTATCATTGAGGCAATTGTTGATTTAACTGTAGGCGATCGTTATGATGATCTTGCAAAATTGGCTAAAGATGTCGCGGCAGCTGGTGTTGTATTTGCTGTGATGATTGAATTTGCGATTTTGGCAATTATTTTGCAGCCTTATCTCTGGCATTGGCTTGGCATACATAATTTATTTAATTATTAAATGGAGACTAATTTGGAAAAAGATTTTAAATCTGGCTTTGTGGCAATTATTGGCAGACCGAATGTCGGCAAATCAACGTTAATAAATTATATCGTTGGACAAAAAATTGCCATCATTTCAAGCAAGGCACAAACGACGCGTAATAAAATTGCCGGCATCTATACAACAGATAATGCTCAAGTGGTGTTTTTGGATACGCCGGGCATTCATAAACCGCATAACAGTTTGGATCAGTATATGGAAAAAGCCAGTCTTGGTGCATTGAATGAAGCTGACGCAGTTTTATTTGTGGTAGATGCTTCTGAAAAACGCGGCCTTGGCGATGATTTTATTATTAATCGCTTAAAACAAATCAAAAACACGCCGATCTATTTGTTGGTTAATAAAATCGACCTTATCAAAAATAAAAATGATTTATTCAATACGATTAATAGTTACACGGTAAATGCGATTGACTGGTCAGAAGTCTATCCTATTTCTGCTTTGTCTGGCGAGCAGGTTCCGGATTTGGTTGAAAATATTATTGGTAAGCTCAATCCTGGACCACAGTATTTTGATAAAGATCAGGTCACTGATCATCCGGAAAGGTTTTTAGTTTCAGAATTAATTCGGGAAAAGATTTTACAGCTCACAGAGCAGGAAGTTCCTCATTCGATTGCGGTTGTGATTGATTCAATGAAAAAAGATGGCGAAAATGCCAAGCTGCACATCCAAGCTTCGATTATTGTTGAACGCGCTTCTCAAAAGAATATTATCATCGGCAAGCAGGGCCGCATGATTAAGAGAATCGGTCAGCTTGCTAGAAAAGATATCGAACCATTGCTGGGCGACAAAGTTTATCTGGAAACTTGGGTTAAGGTCGAACCGCGTTGGCGCGAACGGCCGCAGGCTTTACAGGAACTGGGCTATAATTCCAAACAAGACAACTAATGGATGATAGATTTTCCGGCATCGTTATCGGTGTACGCGACTATTCGGAAAATGATTCTCTTATCAGAATCATCAGCCCTGGGATCGGTATCAATACTTATCTCTGCCGCGGCAGCAAAAAAGCCAAAAGTCAGATGAAAATCGTGACTCAGCTTTTTGCGCATGGCACTTTTTTTGGCAGATTGCCCAAAAATAATGGGCTTGGATATTTAAATTCGATTGATCAAATCAGTTTGTATCAGCAAATTTCATTGGATATCCTTTTAAATGCCTATGCCAGCCATATTGCTGAACTGCTGGCTGCCGCTTTTGAGGAGCATCAGCCCATCGATCGCTGGTATCGAATGCTGGCCACTGGTCTTGAAAAGATTAATTCAGGTCTTGATCCTCAAATCATTGCCAATATTTTCGAAATTCAATTGTTGACTGTTTTTGGTGTTGAACCCAATCTGATTGATGACCCAATTGATCATACTCAGCAAGGTGAATTCGATTTTTCAGAAAAATATAATGGCATCTTGGCCAAACAACACTTTGCCATGGATGAACATCGTTTGCATGCCGACCCGGCTGCTATTTACTATTTGAGGATGTTTTCTCGCCTAGACCTTGAAAAAATTCATTCAATCAAAGTTTCTGACAAGATTAAGCGCAGCTTGCAGCGTGTGATTAATTTAATTTACGATCGTCAAATTGGCTTGAAAACACGAGCTCGTAGTTTTATTGAGCAGATGAACGGCTTAGAAATCAAACGCACAAACAATGACTGAACTGATACAATAATCTGAAAATGAAGGGGATTATATGGTTTTAGCAGATTCAAAAAAAATCGAGATTTTTCAAAAAATTGTCCAGTTCGAGACTGATAACAAGAACGAAGCAGCCGTGGCTGCCTATATTAGCGACTTATTTTCAGGTTATGATAATGTTCAAAGCCGTTTTATCGAGGCTGATACTGGCAGAAAGTCATTGGTTTTGACGATTAAGGGTAAAAAACCTGGCAACAAGGTGCTGGCGTTTTCTGGACATGAGGATACGGTCTCGGCTGGTGACTTGTCAACTTGGAAACATGATCCATTTAAGGCTGAAATTCAGGACAATATCTTGTATGGACGCGGTGCGGATGACATGAAAGGCGGATTGTCTGCGCTGACTTCAGCTGCTTTAGCGATTGTCAGAGCTGGATCGAATTTTAGCGGCAGTCTCAAATTAATCGGGACGGTTGGCGAGGAGACAAGCGAAATTGGTGCCAAACAGGTCACACAAAGCGGTGCCTTAGATGACGTTACGGCTTTAATTCTAGGTGAACCGCGCAAGGAATTTCAGATAGGCTACACAAACAAAGGTGTGATCGATTATCGTGTCTTTGCAACTGGAAAAAGCGCTCATTCTTCCAGGCCTGAAAATGGCATCAATGCCATTAACGCTTTGCGTCAAGTCATGGATCGATTTGATACATACTTTAAGAGCTTGACGCAAAAAAATGAGATTTTAGGTTCATTTACGAATGCCTTTACAACGATCGAAGGTGGGAAACAGTTGAATCAGATTCCCGATTCTGCTGTTTTAGGCGGCAATATGCGAACAATCCCTGAGGTCAGCAATGACGAGATTATTCAATCACTTGAACAAATTATCGACCAGTTGAACCAATCTTCGGTTGCAAAGCTGAAATTAGAAATTGTCTTTCCGGAACTGCCATTGCCGGTTCAGAAGGTAAGTGATTTTACACGTCTAGCCCAAAAAGCGATTCAGGAAATCAGTGGTTTTCCGGGAAGCTTGGTAGCTGGCTCGGGTGCTAATGAGGCCTCTGAATATATCAAGGGAACTGCAAAATTCCCAATTTTGATTTTCGGACCGGAATCTGACGATTGTGCCCATGCTGTTGATGAGCACTTGGATTTGAAGGTCTATCTGCAGGCCGCTGCAATCTACGAAAAAATCGCTATAGAATATTTGCAATAAAACACTAAATAAGTTGTGAAAGAGCGACCCTAAAAGAATCAAAAAGCCCACAATCTGTTCATCACAGGTCATGGGCTTTTTCAATCATCTCTAATCGTTTGCTTTTAACCAGCTATCCAGCACAGAAATAAATTTATCACGCTGATCCAACAATGCTAGGTGACGGCTATTGGCAAACAAATGCCATTTTGCTCCAGGAATATGGTCATAAACGGATTTGGCGATCAATGGTGTGCACAAATCATCTGTCCCGCTGGTTACCAGCACTGGCACGTGAATCTTGTGCAAATCATCGGTTACATCGTAGTCGCTGATAGTGCCGTTCTCTGTAAATTCGTTGGGGCCTTCAGCAATCAGGCTGGCCCGTTTCCCGTTAGTTTTGCGACGGAGCGGTTCTGGTGAGCTTTCATCCGGGTCATCCCAACAATAACGTTCCATGTAACGGTCGTTAGCAGCCAGGTATTTCGGCCCAGAGAAGTTGCCAGTCCGTTCAGCTTCGGCAATCGCTTGACGGTCTTCGTAGCTCAAGTAGGAAATTAACCTATGTTGCTCTTGCGTCCATAATTTAATTGAGGCTGGCGAGCCGTCAATCATGACACTCTTGACACCAGTCTGGTCGTACTGAGTGAGGTAGAGCATTTCCAGCATCCCGCCCCAAGATTGTCCTAGCATATGTAATTCATCTAGGTGCAGGTATTGGCGCAGGGCAATCAATTCTTCGGCCCAGGTTTCCTTGACATAGACGGATTCGTCCTCTGGCAAGGAAGACTTGCCGCAACCGACTTGATCGTACATGATCAGCTGCCGGCCGCCAGTTTCAGCATAGTCATCCAGCAGTTCAAAATAGTTATGCGACGATCCGGGGCCGCCGTGAATTAAAAGCAAGGGTGCCTTGCCATTGGCTTCACCAACGATACGATAATAGGTCTTAAACCCGCGAAAGGGCATGTAGCCTTCTTCAATTTTCATGCAATCAATCCTCCTTTGATTAAAAGATCATTTCATGTTTGACTGTACGCTTTCCAGTTCGTCAAACCAAGACCTACCATCTGACAATAATGTGTGTATATTACTGTGCTGTCATGATGCCGTAGTCTGCTGCATACCATTGTTTTAATTTTTTGAAAATAGTATTATTTGTTTGTGTTCAAACGTACGATGAGACAGTGTGGCGATTGTTGAGTGTGTTTGGAAGTAAAGTGTCGCCATTTTTGGCGGAAGTCAGGTGGAACCGCGTGCAAGCGTCCTGGCAGCATCGATGTGCTGTCGGGATTTTTTTTGTTTTCAAAGTCAGCCATTGGCATCATAATTGAACGGGGAGTAATCGTTAATGACAAAAAAATTATCAATGCAGGATGTAATTCTCACACTTCAAGGATATTGGGCAAGTCAAGGCGCAAACCTCATGCAGGCTTATGATAATGAAGTTGGTGCAGGTACACAAAGCCCCTATACATTTTTAAGGGCAAACGGGCCGGAACCTTGGCACGCAGCCTACGTACAGCCTTCGAGACGTCCTGCCGATGGCCGATATGGTCAAAATCCAAATCGCTTATTTCAGCATCACCAATTTCAAGTTGTGATGAAACCATCTCCGGAAAATATTCAAGAACTTTATTTACAAAGCCTGGAAAAATTAACGATCAATCCTTTGGAGCACGATATTCGTTTTGTCGAGGATAACTGGGAAAATCCGTCTATGGGTGCTGCAGGAATCGGCTGGGAAGTCTGGCTGGATGGCCAAGAAGTCAGCCAATTTACCTATTTTCAGCAGGTCGGCTCTATTCCAGTAGACTCGGTAACAGCTGAGATTACCTACGGTCTGGAAAGGCTGGTCTCATACATCCAAGACGTACCGTCTGTCTATGATTTGGAATGGGGAAACGGCGTCCTTTATGGCGATATTTTTAAAGAGCCGGAATATGAACATTCGGTTTATTCCTTTGAACAGTCTGATGAAAAAATGCTGTTAGTTAATTTTGATCAATTTGAAAAAGAGGCTAAACGCCTGTTAGCCCTCGGATTGGTTCACCCGGCTTATGACTATATTCTAAAGTGCAGTCATACTTTCAATCTGCTTGATGCAAGAGGTGCTATTTCCGTTACCGAAAGAGCGAGTTATCTGCATCGAATCCGCAGCATGGCTCACAGCGTTGCTAATGAATTTATCTTGGCGCGGGCCAAGTTGTCTTTTCCACTGTTAAAAGATCAGGATTCGAGGGAAAAATACATCGGCAAAAAGGGTATTTATACAAAAAAATTAACCAAAAGAGCCAGTCAGGAGCAGCACCATGGTGGAAAATGAGAGCCGTTTCAGTGCTGAACAATTAGCAGAACTTCTCAAGCATAATGTCGATCATCCTTCCAAACAGGATTGGTTTACTAAACAGGACCTATTAGCAGCTCTGCTGTTCGGCCATTTCTTTTTAGAAGTCAATTTTCGATATAAAACGACCGCTGGAAGAAGCTATTTGCTGCTTTTTACCAGTGAGCAGCTGGCTAAACGCGTTTTAAAAGATGATTTCAATCTGAATTTCCCGCTTACTAAAGAATTGATGCTTGATCAGGCAATCCAGATTGTCAAAAATGAAGGCTTGGATGGTATTATTTTTGACCACACACTGATTGATTACAGTCTAACGGCAGAGGATTACGAAACTTCTATTCTGCCAAGAGCGGACTTATTGGAAAAAAGTCTCCATAATGATGCCATTCTAAGGCAGCTTGGCATTAATGATGATATGGCTCTCACGGAAAACGCAATAAATCGTTTGAGTTTTATTGTCCCTGGACATCTTTTTGAAGAACAGCAGCAGGAACATCATTCATATCTCACCCTGCACAATGGTGCAGATGAGAGCAACTGGATCCCGGTTTTCACTGATTTGGCTAAATTGAAAGAATGGTCGCAAGAACCCTTTGCAAAACATTTTTATGATCCTGATATTGCCGTTGTTGCCTTAACAAAAGACGACCTTCTGCAATCAGAGAAATTAGGCGATTTTTATTTAGATGACCATATCGCGGCGAACGGCATTGTCATTGACGCACCCATGCGTGCCCAAATGGGTCAAATTGTGCAGCTTAAGGAGGAAAAGTAAATCATGGCGGATTATTTATTAGAAATTGGTCTGGAAGAAATACCAGCTCATCTTGTTACGAGCGCTGAAAATCAGCTTGTTTCTCGCAGCGAGGATTTTCTAAAAGAACATCTTTTACACTATGACCACGTGCTTCCTTTTTCTACGCCGAGACGTCTGGCTATTTTAGTCAAAAATTTAGCTGATTTCTCTGATTCAACAGATGAAGAACATCGCGGACCTTCACTAAAAGTTGCTAAAGATTCTGATGGTGCGTGGACCAAAGCGGCACAAGGTTTTGCTCGCGGCCAGAAAATGTCGCCTGATGATTTTACGGAGAAGGATGGCTATGTTTATCTGACGAAACATGTTGAAGGTGTTGCTGCCTCTGAAATCCTTAAAAATATTGCGACTGAAGTTGTTGAACAAATGAAGTTCTCGACCTATATGCGCTGGGCTGACTTTAAATTAGAGTACGTTCGTCCAATTCGCTGGCTTGTGTCGCTGCTAGGTACGGATGTTGTTCCTTTCACAGTTTTAGATGTGAAGGCTGGACGCGTGACGCGCGGCCATCGTTTCCTCAATACTGGTGAGGTGGAAATTGCACAAGCTGATGATTATGAAAAAGATTTAGCCGACGCTTTTGTGATTGCCAATGCCCAGACCCGAAAAGAAACGATTAGGAAACAAATCCATGAATTGGCTGATCAGCATGGCTGGCATTTGCACATTGACCAAGATTTGCTGGAGGAAGTCAATAATATTGTTGAATATCCAACAGCTTTTGCGGGTAGTTTTTCTGAAAAATATCTCTCGCTGCCAGATATTGTTTTGATCACAAGTATGCGTGACAATCAGCGTTTCTTTTATTTAACAGATGAACAAGGCCAGCTGCTGCCGCACTTTATTTCTGTCAGAAATGGTAATGGCGACCATTTGGATAATGTCATTTCTGGTAATGAAAAGGTGCTAATCGCCCGTTTGGAGGATGCAAAATTCTTCTTTCAAGAGGATCAGAAACATTCAATTGATTTCTTCATGGCTAAGGCAGATCATTTGATTTTCCACGCAAAAATCGGTACCGTGGTCCAGCATATGGCACGTGTTTCCAAAATTGCAGCTTTGTTGGCTGACAAAATGGGTTTTTCCGAGTCAGAAACGCAAGACTTGCAGCGTGCTAGTCAAATCTATAAATTTGATTTGACGACTGCGATGGTAGGCGAGTTTTCCGAACTCCAGGGCACGATGGCAGGAATTTATGCTGGCCTGTTCGGTGAAAATGCCGTTGTTTCACAAGCACTTTCTGAACAATATTTACCGAATTCTTCTGAAGGCAGCCTGCCGCAGAGCCGAGTGGGCGCTTTATTGGCACTATCCGATAAGTTGGACAGCCTCTTTTCCTTTTTTGCTTGCGGCTTGATTCCCTCTGGCTCAAACGATCCATATGGTTTGCGGCGAGCAGCTTTGGGGATGGTTCGGATTATCGCCGATCAAAAGTGGCGTTTTTCTTTGAAAGAACTTCTCACGAATTTAAACGGCCTAGTCCTCGCTAAACAGGGATCTTTTGCGGAAATACAAGATCAGAATTTAACCCGCATTAATGCACAGCTTAATGCTTTTATTGTTGACCGAATTCGCCAGCTTTCCGATGGCAGTCGCTATGATTTGCTCGATGCTGCAACAAGTAAGATCGAACAGGGTGACGTGGAATTGATTTTAAGACGGATTAGTTTTTTGGCTAGCCACGCAGATGATACGAATTTCAAAGCAGTTGTCGAAGCTTTAGCGCGTGTACAGAGTTTGGCAGAAAAGAATCCTAGTCAAGAACAAGTCGATCCGGATTTGTTTGTTAATGATTCGGAGAAGGCCTTATATTCTGCCAGCCAAGCATATCTCGCTGAGCAAATTTCGCAATTAAAGGATCAGGGGATTTATGATTACTTTGTCTCTTTGAAAGATCCAATCAATGATTATTTTGACAGCAATATGATTTTGGACAAAGACCCGCAGATTAAAAAGAACCGGCTCGCACAGATTAACTTGCTAAATGACCAGATTTCTACTTTCGGTGATTTTAGAAAAATCGTTACAAAATAAGTCTCGCCGTTAAGCTCATTTAAGTTAACATAATCTGGTATTTTAAATAAAATAATGTGCCAAGCGCCCGTAGTGGCACGTTTTTGTCTACTTGACAAAGTCAAGTATTCAGCATATAATTTAGTCTCGATCTAATGGCAGCTTTAATTCCTAAAGAGACAATTGAACAGGTAAAAGATGCCGCTAATATCGTTGACATTATCGGCCAATATGTGGATCTGAAGAAAAAAGGCAAATATTATTGGGGACTTTGCCCTTTCGTTTCTGAGAATTCCGCTAGCTTTACAGTGGATGAAGAAGGGCAGCGGTATAAATGCTATTCTTGCGGCCGCAGCGGCAATGTTTTTGACTTTTTATCTGAAAAAAAGGGCCTATCTTTCCCTCAAGCTGTGATGGAACTTGCTTCTGGCCTGGGCATTCATATTGATCAAAAATATACGGAAAATGCCGGCAGCCGTTTCAATGAACAAGAACAGCACCTGATCGATCTTAATAAGCAGGCGGCTGAGATTTTTAATCACCTGCTTTTAAACACAGACTTGTCTGGACAGGCATTGCATTACCTTGAAAAAGATCGTCATCTTGATCGTCAGACGATGATTGATTTTCAACTCGGTTATCTTCCTTCGGATTGGTCGTTACACCAATTTTTTGATGAGAAAAAAATTCCAATAGAAGAACAATTGACCTCGGGGCTGATTTCTCAGTATGATGATGGCAGTTTTCATGATGTCTTTGCTAATCGCGTCATGTTTCCACTAAAAGATAGTTATGGCAATGTGGTTGGTTTTTCAGGCCGCACACTAGACTCGACTAATTCTGCTAAATATATTAATTCCAAGGAGACGGCAGTCTTCAAAAAATCCAGGCTACTCTATCATTTTGATCAGGCCAAACAAGCGGCCAAACTTTCCCAGCGTTTCTTATTGCTGGAAGGCTACTTGGATGTGATCGCAGCACACAAAGCCGGCGTAGATTATGGCATTGCGTCAATGGGTACGAGTCTGACTAAAGAACAGCTGCAATTAATTTCTCGCAACAGTCCAAAGCTGACAATTGCTTATGATGGTGATTCAGCGGGGCAGAATGCGACTTGGCGTGCAATTTCCGAGACCAGACAGTTTCCTCATCTCCAAGTCGATATTGTGACCATTCCGGCTGGTAAAGACCCGGATGAGTATTTGCAGGAAAAGGGGCCAGAAGCTCTCAAGCAAATTTTCGAGCAGGACAGCAGTTCTATCAACGATTTTGCGCTGGAGTATTTGAAACACAATCGCAATTTGAGTAATACAGCCGACCTTAGTGCTTATACAACTGATTTGCTGACTTTTTTGTCAGAGCATCCTGATCCAATTGCGAATGATCTGACATTAAAAAAACTATCCGATCAGTTCGGGCTTAGCAGATCTGTTTTGGATCAATCCTTAACACAGCTTACAAGAAACAGCCCGCAGACTCGGGAAACCGGTCTACAAGGATTCGCTGAGCCAGATCCTGGGCCAGCCCCAGTACCAGCCGGCGCCGCAACTAGCTTACGCGATCCAATCAGTGGACAGCAGGCGATGATCGAAAGAAAAATGATCGTTTCGGCTATTTACCATGAATCTGTGTTTAAAGAGATAGAAAAAAATCAGACTTTTGTTTTTCAAAGCCCTGAAAACCAGTTATATTATTTTCTCATTAAGGGTTTTCGCAGCAGACATCCGGGAATGGAATCGATTGGATCGGCACTGATGGAAAATATGACAGCAGCAGAGCAAGAAAAATTTGCACCGCTGATTAATCAGCAATTGGCCCTTTATTCGACAGCTAACACTGATGCAATTGATGATTATATCTGGCAGTTGACCGTGAGGATTCCCTTTGAAAAACAGATTTTGAATTTAAAATCGCAAATCCAGACTGCTATTAATTTAAATCAAAGCGATCAAATTAAAGAACTGAATGTCAAATTGGCAAAATTAATGAAAGAAAAGGCGGAGAACAAACATGACTAAAAAAATTGTTGTTTCTGAGAAAAACACTGTTGCAGAAATTCAAGAGGCTTTGACTGAGGCTGATGTCAGTTTTTTGAAAAAAGATAAAAAAGCAGTTTTGTTGCGCTTAGCTCAAAAGAACAACCAAAAAGCAGACCGTGCAGAGAAAAAGACACTGACTGCGGCAGACAAAAACAAAATTGTGAAAATAGCCGATCAGCCCGCTAATATGAATCAGGATCATGCTTCTGCTGATTTTGATGAAAAAGCCTACGATAAGGCTCTAAAAGCTTTCATCAAAAAGAACAAAAAAGCTGGTCAAGTTGTTTATGACGATCTGGAAGAAAAGATGGCTAAGCCTTTTTCGTTGGACGCTGACCAAATTGATAAATTAATTGAAAAAGTCGAAGATGCCGGTATTTCAATTGTCGATGAAGACGGAAATCCTTCCGAAAAGTCACTGAATACGAAGACAAATAATCCAAGCAAAGAAGAACTTTCGGCGGCTTCATCAGCCCCTAAAGGTGTTAAAATCAATGATCCGGTCCGTATGTATTTAAAGGAAATCGGGCGTGTTTCACTGTTAAATGCCACTCAAGAAGTCGAGATTGCTAAAAGAATCGAAAAGGGCGGTGCAGATGGTCAAAGAGCTCGTCAGGAACTAGCTGAAGCCAACCTGCGTCTGGTTGTGTCAATCGCAAAACGTTATGTCGGCCGCGGCATGCATTTTCTTGATTTGATCCAAGAAGGCAACATGGGCTTGATGAAGGCTGTTGAGAAGTTCGATTATACCAAAGGCTTCAAGTTCTCGACTTATGCCACTTGGTGGATTCGTCAAGCAATTACACGTGCGATTGCTGATCAGGCGAGAACGATCAGAATTCCTGTTCATATGGTTGAAACAATTAATAAACTGATTAGAATTCAGCGTACACTGATTCAGGATCTTGGCCGTGACCCAATGCCTGAAGAAATTGGTGCTGAAATGGAATTAACAGCTGACAAAGTGCGTGAAATTCAAAAAATTGCCCAAGAGCCGGTTTCTTTGGAAACTCCTATTGGTGAAGAAGATGATTCTCATTTGGGCGACTTTATTGAAGACAATGAAGGCGAATCACCGATCGAGTCCACTTCTGATCAGATGCTTAAGGACCAGTTAGAGGAAGTCTTAGGTACTTTGACGGAGCGCGAAGAGAATGTTTTGCGTCTGCGCTTTGGCCTAGAAGATGGTAAGACTCGAACTTTGGAAGAAGTCGGCCGTGTCTTTGGCGTCACGCGTGAGAGAATTAGGCAGATTGAAGCCAAGGCTTTACGCAAATTACGTCATCCAAGCCGTTCTAAGCAGTTAAAGGATTTCATGGAAGAATAAAGTTTTTCATGGTTTAAAAACTGAACTTAGTGTTCGGTTTTTTATTATTTTCTCGAAAGGATTTATTTATGGCAAAATTGTCGGATCGCTTAATGGCAATCTATCGTTTGATCCCGAATGGCGCTCGTGTCGCTGATATTGGCACCGATCACGCGGCAATCCCGATTGCGCTTTTAGAAACAGCTAAATCACCTTTTATTATTGCTTCTGATGTGAGAAAGGGGCCTTTGTTTTCAGCCCAAGAGCAGATTGAATTAGCAGATTTAGATAATCCTCAGCAAATTGAACTCCGCCTTGGAAGCGGTCTAAGCGTTCTTCAGGAAGACGATGATATTGATACGATCGTGATGGCTGGCATGGGCGGCGAACTCATTGCTAAATTAATTGAAAAGATACCAACATTTTTGGCAGATAGTCTTCTTATTTTGCAGGCGAATAATGAAGAAGGCATGGTTAGAGAAGTGATTATTCAGCAAAAGCGCACCATTACTGATGAAAAGATTATTCAGGAAGGCCGGCATTTTTATGAGATTATTGTTTCCTGTGCTGCTGGCAAGCCCAAAACCTTAACGAACCGTCAGATGAAGTTCGGGCCCTTTCTCCTAGAGCAAAATTCGGATGTTTTTCGTCTGAAATGGCAGAAAAAGCGTAAGCACTTAGCCAATATTAAAAAAATTCTCGAAGAGTCGAAGCAGCAGGGAAGTTTGCGATACGATAGTTTGCAAGAAGAAATAAAAGAGATTGATGAGGTGTTAATGTGAAGTACGAAAAATTAGTTGACCGTTTTATTGGCTACGCCAAGATAAATACACGATCTAATGAAGCGTCAAAGACAGTTCCAAGCGATCCAAAAGAAGTTGCCTTTTTGAAGAAATTGTCCGAAGAATTAACACAAATCGGCCTCTCTGATGTCCGTACGATGCCCGATGGCTATGTGTTTGCTAAATTGCCAGCAAGTAAAGGCAAAGAAACGGTTACGCCGATTGGATTTATTTCGCATGTCGATACAGCTGATTTTAATTCTGAAAATATCCAGCCGCAAATTCATGAAAATTACGATGGCCAGTCAGCTATTAAACTCAGCGACAGTGTCAGTTTGGATCCAGCTGTTTTCCCGAATCTTCACAATTATAAGGGTCATACCTTAATCACGACGGACGGTACAACTTTGCTAGGTGCTGATGATAAAGCCGGCGTGGCTGAGATTATTACAGCTATGTCGTATTTGCTGGATCATCCAGAAATGCTGCATGGTGAAATCGAGATTGCTTTCGGGCCAGATGAGGAAATAGGCATTGGGGCCGATCACTTTGATACGAAGAATTTCGGTGCTAAATTTGCTTACACAGTCGACGGCGCAATCAAAGGAGAGCTGCAGTGGGCGACTTTTTCTGCGTCTGCAGCAACAATCAAGGCCAAAGGCACGCAAGTTCACCCTTCATCAGGTTATGGCAAATTGATTAATCCAATTGTTGCAATCATTGATGCTTTTAATTTGCTGCCAAATGAGCGCCCAGAAAATACACGTGGTGATGAAGGCTATTATTATCTGCTGGATCTCAATGGTGATGGTGATTCAGCTGAGGCGCATTTGATTATTCGCGATTTTAAGCGCGATGGCCTCAAACAGCGCAAACAAATTCTTGCGGATGCTGTTAAACAGGTCAATGCACAATATTCGCATCCTGTTTTGGATTTAAATCAATACGACCAATACTACAATATGGCTGATGTTTTAAAGGATCATCTCGAGTCGGTCAAATTAGCAGAAGCAGCTTATAAAGAATTAGGCATTACGCCTAATGAGGCGCCGGTTCGCGGCGGTACGGATGGCTCTAAAATTACTTTCTTAGGTATGCCGACACCGAACATCTTTACCGGGGCTGAGAATCTACATGGCCCATATGAATTTGCTTCAGTTCAGGACATGGAACTAGCTGTTGACGTGGTCCTTAAGATTATTGCTTTACAATCTAAATAAAAAAACACCGAATCATTATTGATCGGTGTTTTTTTTCGAATTGTCGGCTGATTGAGAAATTGTCGTGATGAGAATCGCGGCTGCTTCGCCAATAACTAGAAAGATGATTGAAATTTTCCATGGTATATAGGCCTGTTTTGAAAGTTCTCCAACGATAAAACCCAAAACATTGCCTAAAATAACCGACCAAATACCCACTGCAATATATTTCATGAACAAAGTGTAAGACTGTTGCGTAAAAAATACAAATACACGAACAAAGTTTCGCACATTCGCGATATTATTTACTTGTGAGCTATACACCCTTACAAGTTTTTAGCGAATACGATCTGTTGAGAAATCCCGATAAGACCGACCTGCTCGTTAGTGCTTTAAAAAATAAGGGATTTAAGGCAGCTGTCTTAGCAAATCATAATTACCTTTATGGTGCAGAAAAGTTCCGTCAGGGGGCTATTTCCGCTGGAATTAAGCCAATAATTGGTTTGACGATCAGTCAGACTGATTTCGGTGAAATTATTGCCATTGCTAAAAATTTTCACGGCTATCAGAACCTAATGAAAATCAGCAGTTATCTGGCTTTTCATCCAGACGAGACACTTAGCCTGCATGATAAGAGCCTGTCATTTGCAGATATTGCTATGGTTTTTGAAGACGGCCAAGATGTAACGTCTTTAGCAAACGTCGACTGTTTTACAAGAAAAGAACTGGGTTATTTTCCAATCGATTGGGTCAACGAAACGGATGCAGTTGTCGCGACTGCTTTGAGGCACATCGATGAAAACGCCTTGAACTTCACTGGACAGGCAGAATTGACCGGCCATAGTCTTCAAGATGCCGATTTTTATGCATCCCAGCTGCCTCCGGACATTCTGCAAAATAATATCAATTTTTCCGATGCTATCCAAAATGATTGGCCCGAGAACGCGAAGCATCTGCCCATTTTTCCATTACCGGAAGGTCAGACGGATCCAAAAAAATATCTTTCAGAATTAGTTAAGCTAGGCTTGCAGAACCGCTTTTTGAATCGGAAGATTCCCGACAATTATAAAGAACGCCTGAATTATGAATTAAAAATTATTTTCCAGCTCGGTTTAGCAGATTATTTTTTGGTCGTCTGGGATATTGTCAACTTTGCTCGTCACCACAACATCCAACTTGGTGCTGGTCGAGGATCGGCTGTCGGCTCACTCGCTGCATACGCTTTATATATCACCACGATCGACCCGATTGAATACGATCTCTATTTTGAGCGTTTCTTGAATCCTAAGCGTGTGCAGCTGCCGGATATCGATATTGATGTACCGGGCAATCGCCGTCAGGAAATTGTTGAATATCTGCAGGACAAGTATTCAATCGACCATTTTTCTCAAATTGGTACCTTTGACACTTTCAAAAGGAGACTGGCAGTTAGAGATAGTGCACGGATTTTTGCCAGCAGTGAAGGAAGTTTGAAACGTTTTTCTAGATTTATGGCTTCAAATGATGATGCTTTGGAGAAAGCGGATCCAGAAAACCTGCCAGATGCTATCTCTGATTTGCCCCATGCTAAAGAAATTATTGCACTTGCCAAAAAGATTTCCGGTTTGCCTCGGCACATCGGCATTCACGCTGCTGGAATTGTTTTAAGTCCAGAAAAATTGGTTAATTACGTTCCTCTCAATCGCGTTTCTGATACGACCGTGACACAATTTGATAAAGATGATGTCGAAGCAATTGGTTTAGTCAAATTTGATTTACTGCGTTTGACCAATCTCGACATGATTGCCGATATGCGTGCACTGATCAGAAAGAATACGGGCCGCCGAATTAATCTGGACCATGTGCCGCTGGATGACATTAAAGTGCTGACCATTTTCAGAACACTCCAGACAAACGGTATTTTCCAATTTGAGTCTGATTCAGCCAAAAGTGCCTTAAAACAGGTTTCTGTCAGCAGTTTTGATGATATTGTGGCGGTTAATGCATTGAATCGGCCCGGGCCGTCGGAGAATATCCCGGCCTATGCAAAGGGTAAGGCCGACTCAAGACAGATTCACATTATCGATGAAAGTTTAAGAAATATTCTGCAGCCGACGTATGGCGTGATTATTTACCAAGAGCAGGTCATGCAGATTGCCCAGGTTTATGCTGGTTTTTCATTAGGAGAGGCCGATGTTTTTCGAGCAGCAATCGGGCACAAGAATGAAAGTGTTTTGATGGCCCAGCATGATGCTTTTATTGCTGGAGCTCTGAAAAAAGGCCATGACAGCCGGCAAGCAGAAGAAATTTTCGCTTATATCGAACGTTTTGCTAATTACGGTTTTAACAAAAGCCACGCGGTCGCCTACAGCAAGCTCGCCTTTGAAATGGCCTTTGTCAAAGCTTATTTCCCCTTGGAATTTTTCTCTGTATTGCTGAACTTTGATAGTAAAACAGCTTATCTGCAGGACGTCAAAAACAGTGGTATCCCACTTGCCGGTCCGGACATTAATCATGCTCAAAGCGGTTTTTCAAGCGGTGATCATGTGATTTACACTGGGCTAAGCAAAATCAAGGGACTGAATAGAAAAGTGGCCGAACAGATTTTAAATGAGCGTGACAGCCGCGGCCCATTCCCGACTTTAATTGACTTTTTACAGCGTATGTCGGGAAGTGATTTGAGCGAAAACGATATTATGCAGCTGGCCTATGCCGGGTCTTTGGACCATTTTGGCTATACTCGTCAAGAACTGGTCGAGAATGCGGCTTCATTAATTACGGCCATGCAGTTTGGCGGCAGCCTGCTTAGTGAGACCAAGCTGAATGCCGCAAAAGAAATGCCTCTATTGCAGCGTTTACAGCAGGAAAAAGCTGTTTTAGGTTTTTCGATTTCAGGCCATCCAATTGATAGTTTAAGAAAAGAAATCCTTGCCAAGGGCTACACGCAGATCAACGATTTAAAAGCAGATACAGAAGTAAAAATGGCTGTGATGGTAGATTCCGTCAGAACCACTCGTGATAAAAACGGTAATCAAATGGCTTTCGTCTCTATTTCTGACGGCAGCGGCGAAAGTTCCTTAACTGTTTTTGCTCGTGAGTATGCGAAAGCTGCGCCAATTTTAAAAAATGGTGTACTAATTGCATTTATAGGAAAAACGCAGCTTAGACGGGGTGAAATTAACATTATTGCAAATAAAATCAAGCAGATCGGCGACTGATTTGTGAAGAAAATGTTAAGATAAAAAGTGTTTTGTCAAATGAAAATCAAAATAGGAGCATTAAATGAAAAAGACAAAAATTGTTTCCACCTTAGGACCTGCTTCAAATGATCTTAAGACTATTTCCGCGTTGATTAATAATGGGATTAATGTTGCCCGTTTTAACTTCAGCCATGGTGATCATGATGAACATGCCAGTCGAATGGCTTTGGTTCACGAAGCTGAAAAAAAGACTGGTAAATTGATTGGTTTCATGCTTGATACGAAGGGCGCTGAAATCAGAACAACCGTCCAGGATACACCAACTGGAAAAATCGAGTTCAAGCAAGGCGATAAGCTGCGCATTTCCATGAATGAGAAATTAAAGGGTACCAAAGACAAGATCGCCGTTACTTATAAGGGATTGTACGACGATGTCAAAGTTGGCGGTAAAGTTTTGTTTGATGACGGAATTATCGAAATGACTGTCACAGACAAAGACGTTGAGAAAAGGGAATTGCTCGTCGAAGTCGATAACGATGGCGTTCTTGGTGGCAGAAAGGGTGTTAATGCACCTGGTGTTGCTATCAACTTGCCTGGTATCACTGAGAAAGACAAGTCAGATATCGAATTCGGCCTAGAACAAGGCATTGATTTCATCGCTGCTTCATTCGTACGTAAAGCCGAAGACGTTCTTGATATCCGCAAACTTCTTAAAAAGCATCATCAAGAAAAGCATGTCATGATCTTCCCTAAGATTGAATCTCAAGAAGGAATTGATAACTTTGAATCTATCATTGAAGTTTCTGATGGATTGATGGTTCCTCGTGGCGACATGGGTGTCGAAATTCCTTACGAAGAAGTCCCTGTTATTCAAAAGAAAATGATTCGTTACATGAACCGCCTTGGCAAACCTGTCATCACAGCAACTCAGATGTTGGACTCGATGATTGAGAACCCTCGTGCTACTCGTGCTGAAATCAACGATGTTGAAAACGCCGTTTGGGACGGCACCGATGCTACCATGCTTTCTGGCGAATCTGCTAATGGTTCATGGCCTGTAGAAGCTGTTAAGACGATGGCGACATCTGATGAATATGCTGAAGACCATGTTCGCGATGATGGCAATCGTATTGATTTGCATAATGAACCAAAGACAAGCGATACAGAAGTCTTGGCTCAAGCTGCTGTTGATGCAGCTCGTGAAGCTGGTGCTAAAGCCATTGTTGCTTCAACTGCTTCTGGATATACAGCACGTTTGATTTCCAAGTACCGTCCAGACATGCCGATTCTGGCCATCACTTATGACGAATTGACTGCACGTTCATTGACGATCAATTACGCGGTTTATCCAGTTGTTGAAGAAGCACCTGAGACCACAGACGATATGATCGAATTAGCTAAAAAGACAGCTCACGACAAGAAATTGGCTAAAAAAGGCGATACGATCGTAGTCACAGCTGGTCTGCCTATCAAGACACCTGGCACAACCAACTTGATTCATGTTGTTAAACTTTAAAATTGCTGACAGAAGAATTTATCTTTTGATCACATATTAAAAAGAGTGGCTAGATTTTCTAGCCACTCTTTTTTTGCAGAAAATTCTTCAAAAACATCCATTTAATTTTCAAAAAGGAAGGTACGAACTTAAAACTTAATTTTGTTCACTGTGTCGCCGCGCAGACCAGTTCTCAATGTTTCCAAGGATACGGCATCTGTCGCAGCGATATTTCCTAAATTAACCTGAGACCCAAATTTCAGGATGAGATCCACCTGCTGTTTTTTAAGTGGTGCTTCAAAAATCAACTTTTCAGTGCCGATAGTCGCGATTTGGTCAAGTTCTTCTTCGATAATATTGCCTTGGGCATCATAGATACCAATATTTTTCCCAGCTTCCCGGGCCTCAATGATCACCAAATCAGCCTTGGCCGCTAGATCAGCGCGAATTTCTTCCAAACGCATTTGAATGCTCAATTGATGATCCAAATCGGGGTTCTTTTTTCCAACTTCCGAAATCACAAAAAAATCATTTTCTTTGGCTTTGCTAATAATTTCAGCACGGGTTTGAGCAGAAATCTTAGTCGAACCATCGCTGACTTCGAGGGCTGTAAAACCTAATGCCTTGCTTTCGGCAAAAAATGCGTCAAGTTGATTTTTCAGCAATGCGACTTCAAGCAGAGTACCTCCGGGGTAGGGCGTAATACCGGCTGCGATATATTTTTGAACTTTTGTCATGATGAATTTTCGATCCATCGTTGCCGAGGTTCCCCATCCGAATTTAACAAAGTCAATTGATCCGGCCGCCGTGGCGATCAAATCATCTGTTTCATTTAATCCCAGTCCCTTGTCTAAAACCATGGTCAGTCCGTTTCGTGGCGCATTTTGCCGCGGCCCTAAATTTAGAAAGCTGTATGCAAGCATTTATGTATCTCCCTTCAGATTGATGCCATACAGATTGAATTAAAGCAAAAGACCAGCATCACTGCAAGTGACTAATGGCTATAAATCATAAAAAAATGAGGTATTTTGCTTGCGAAGTTTTTAGCTTCATTTAGACTGTATGATTAAATTATGCTAGCCGGCAATAAAGAAATGAATGATTTGTTAAACGACTATAGTGCCTATCTGCGCAGCGAGAGGGGACTTTTGGAGAATTCTGTCAAAAGTTATCATCAAGATCTCTCAGAATTCGTTAATTTTTTGCAACAGCAGCATTTAAACTTGAATTCAGTTGATCGTTTTACAATTCTTGATTGGTTGAATGTACAAAAAAATGCTGGTAAATCGAATAATTCGATTGTCCACATGGTTAGTTCCTTGAGGAAATTCTTTGCTTACATGACTTTAGACAGGCGTTTGACACAAAATCCTATGGAAAAAGTTACCACCCCCAAAAAAAGCAGCCATTTGCCGCAGGTTCTTTCTACTCAGGAAATAGAAAAGTTATTGGCAGTGCCGGATATTTCGACAAAGCTGGGTCTAAGAAATCGTGCCATGCTTGAAACCATGTACGCGACAGGTTTCCGTGTTTCTGAAATATGCAACTTGAAAATGGCTGATCTTCATGCAGATTTGGGCCTGGTTACCACAGTCGGAAAGGGTGAAAAACAACGCATCGTGCCAATCGGCGAAATCTCACTGCTCTATATCTCCAAATACTTAAAAGAATCCCGCCCTCTTTTAACGGCAAAAAAAGAATGTCCTTATTTATTTGTCAATAATCGTGGTTCGCAGCTTTCGCGACAAGGCGTCTTTAAATTGATAAAAGAGTCTGTCAGTGAAGCTGGCATTACTAAAGATGTAAGCCCGCATACACTCCGGCACTCGTTTGCCACTCATTTGCTGGAAAATGGTGCCGATCTGAGAATTGTCCAGGAATTGCTTGGCCATTCAGATATTAGTACCACTCAAATCTATACTCAGGTCAGCGAAAAACATCTACGTGATCAATATAATAAATTTCATCCGCGCGCCAATTGACCTGATTAATGATGTTAAAATGATGTTTGTGCCTCAGGAAAAATTAACAATTTCACTAAGCGATTTTAATGGTCCATTGGACTTGCTGCTGCACCTGATTCGCACGCAAGAGCTGGATATCTTTGATCTTCCGATTGCGAAGGTGACCGATCAGTTTTTACAGTTCGTTCATCAGCAGTTGAATCCTTCATTAGACTCGGCAGGCGAATACTTGTACATGGCAGCCAATCTCATTAAGATCAAGTCACGTTTTTTACTCCCGACAGTCAAACAAGAGGCGGATCAAGACGCCGAGAACGATCCTCGTTTGGAACTCGTTCAAACACTTCTGGAATATCAGCGTTATCAAGACGTTGTCGGCCAAATGTCAAAACTTCAGCAGCATCGCGCACTTTCCTACACACGCCCCGTCGCTGAAATCCCTCGCGGTGTTACTGTAGTCCCTTTATCTCCGGGGGTCACATTACAGGATCTCCAACATGCTTTTTTAAGCATTTGGCAGCGCCGTTTGGAAGAAAACCCGCAGAAAAGACGAATTGAGAGAGAGACATTTTCTATATCAGACAAAATTTATCAAATCAAAGAACTATTTCGAAATCGGCTTGCGGATTTTCAGATCGCTTTTGACCAGCTTTTCAAAGAAAATCATGATCCGGATGAAATGATTACGACTTTTCTCGCTATTTTAGAGTTGGCCAAAGATCATTTTCTGCATATCAGCCAAAATGAGACGCAGCAAATCTATGTGACTAAGAGGATGGCCCAATGAACCATTTTGATGAAACTGCTGCCTTATTGGCTTTAATTTTTGTTGCTGGAGATGATGGCATCAGTTTGACAGATTTGAGTGACGTTACCGGCTTTGATCGTTCGGCAGTCCAAGATTTGTTGGCTTCGTCAGAAGAGAGTATGGCAGCGGATGTCAAAAACCCATTAAAGTTGGTCAAAAACGAGGAAACTTATCGCCTAATCACCAAGACAGATTTTGCGCCTTTATTAAGCAAATATTATCAGTCACCAATTGCAAGCAGTTTATCAAAGGCCAGCCTCGAGGCACTAACTATTATTGCTTATAAACAGCCGGTCACAAGGGTGGAGGTCGATAAAATTCGTGGTGTCAATTCTTCGGGGGCAATTTCTCGGCTGCTTTTTCGGGATTTAATCCAGGAATCAGGTAGAAAAAATGAGATCGGCCGGCCGATTTTATATACTACGACAGATTTTTTTCTAGATTACTTTGGTTTAAAAACACTTGGCGACCTGCCAGAGCTGCCAGACATTCAAAATCCAAAGGATCTGGATATCGAAGATCAAGCCAATCTGTTCTCACAACGCAAATCTTTTGAAGAAGGGAAAAATGAATGAACGAACCGCAAAGAGTTCAAAAACGCATTGCGCAAGCTGGCATTACATCACGGCGCAAGGCCGAACAACTGATTATTGATGGCCAAGTTGCAGTTAACGGCAAAACCTTAACTAAATTAGGACGAAAAGTGACAGACCAAGACATTATTTCTGTAAATGGCCAAATCATTAATAGTGAAAAGTTTGAATATTATCTGCTCAATAAACCTGCTGGTTATGTTTCTTCAAACAAGAGTTACCCGAATCAGCCCAGCGTGATAGAGCTGATCGACAGCCAGTCGCGTCTGTTCTCAGTCGGACGGCTGGACCAGGACACAACGGGTGTCTTGCTTCTAACGAATGACGGGGCGCTGACACAAAAATTGACGCATCCAAAACACCGAATTAAGCGCATTTATGAAGCGCTGGTCAAAGGCGTACCCACTGAGAGCGAATTAGCTGATTTGACCAAACCTATGAGGTTTGATAATGAAATCTTTTTCCCGCAATCAGGCAAGATCATAGAACAGACCAGTCAGACGCAAAGTTTATTGGAAGTTACTGTTGCTGAAGGAAAAAATCACGAAATAAAAAAGATTCTTCAGCATATCGGCCATCCAGTCATCAAATTGCATCGTAAAATGTTTGCCGGAATATCTTTGGGCCGTTTAAAGGCCGGCGAGTACAGAGCACTAACTCAGAAAGAGATTGAGAAATTAAAACAATGACAAGTAATACAAGTAACAATCGAAGCGAACTTAGAAAATTAATGATTACAGTCCTATTTTCGGCTGCGAGTTTTATTTTGATGGTGTTCCCGCAAATACCAATCATTCCGCAGGCCAGTTTCCTGGAATTAGAACTTTCAATTATTCCTCTTTTGCTGTTAAGCTATTTCGTCGGCCTTAAATATGGCCTCTTCGGATTGGTTTTACGTTCTTTGCTTCATTTAATTTTATTGAATAAGGGTATTGCAACTTGGATCGGTTTGACAACTAATATCGCAGCTGTCCTTGCATTTATGCTTGTTTTTGCATGGTTGAGAAAACGGAATATATGGTTGGCGATCGTGGTTGCTACGGCAGTCTTAACCATCGTTGCCGTCCTTGTCAACATCGTCTTTGCAATTCCGCTTTACGCAAGATTTATGAATTTTGATATTAATAAAATTTTAGGTTTCTGGCAATATATCTTGCTAATGGTAGTGCCGTTTAATATTATCCAAGGCTTGGTTTGGAGTGCCATTTATTATCCTATCGAGCGTTTCTTTACAAAAATTTTCAAGAATCGGCTATGATAGAATAAATTCTGTACGAGGTAGACATGAGCGATTTTCAACCATATGATCCAAATGAAGACAATAGTGAGAACGGCAAAAATAAGCGTGCCGCACAGAGCAGTGCTGCACCATTTCAACCATTAAATGACCGTTTTCCAGACAGTACCGCAGGTGAAAATTCGCAAAGTTTTCAGCCATTTTCGCCGAATAGTTTTTCTAGCCAGCAAGATGATGACAGCTTTGATTTTAGTGCTGCCCAAAAAGCGCCAAATTCCGATAGCTTTCAATCTTTTGACCAGTCATCGACGGGGTCGCCTTTTCAGCAGCCTGCTTCCGATTTTGACACCGGCAGGCCAGCAGAAACATATTTTCAGCATTCTGAGCCAGAACCAAGTGAGGCACCAGATTCTTTTAGAGGATATGAGCAGCCGAACCAAGGTTTTACTAACAATCAGCAGGATCCTTATTCACAATTCGACCCGCAGGAAGACAATAATGATTTTGGTCGGCCGACCAACAGCTTTAATCCGAATAATTACAGCAATAATCAGCCTCAGCAGCCAAGGCAATCCGCTCCACGCAATACAAATCCGATTCCAAAAGGGGCTGCATCTCGCCTGAGTCGAAATTCCGTGGTAGCTC
This sequence comes from Oenococcus kitaharae DSM 17330, assembly GCF_000241055.1. Taxonomy (NCBI): domain Bacteria; kingdom Bacillati; phylum Bacillota; class Bacilli; order Lactobacillales; family Lactobacillaceae; genus Oenococcus; species Oenococcus kitaharae. The sequence goes on along the minus strand of NZ_CM001398.1, from coordinate 1,403,451 downwards.
TTGTTATTGCCACTTTGATCATTCTGCTGGCAATTCCAGTGATCGGTTCAGTAATTGGCGGGCGAAGAGCCAACAATAATTCCGGAACTCCTTCCGTTGTGACAAGCTCAAGCAGCAGTTCGACAAGCAGTCAAAGCACAAGCAGTTCTTCAACGTCTAGTTCGTCTGCACCAGCAAGTTCCAGTTCGTCAGATGCACAGACGAGTTCTAGCAGCAGCGCGGCAGCCGCTACGAGTTCTTATACTGTTAAGGCAGGGGATACGCCATATGCTATTGCAAGGGCGAATAATATGACAGTAGCCGAACTTTATCAATTAAACGGGTTGGCTTCTGGCGCAACCTTGCAGCCGGGACAGGTTTTGAAGGTCAATGGCAACTAAAATACAAATTGCTATTGATGGACCGGCTGGATCTGGCAAATCAACGATTGCCAAAATTATTGCATCAAAATTTAATTACATTTATGTCGATACCGGTGCTATGTACCGTGCAGTAACGCTTTTTGCCAAATTAAATCAAATTGCGTTTGAAGACGAGGACCGCATCGCAGAATTAGTGTCCACGATTGCCTTAACTTTCGTACCAGCTGATCCAGTTCAGCGAGTTATCTTAGACGGTCGGGATGTGACGTCAGACATCCGTTCAGAAGAAATTACGAATAATGTTTCATTAGTTTCTTCGTATGCAAAAGTGCGTGAAGAAATGACTGAACGTCAGCGTCAGATGAGTGAAAATGCCTCAGTTGTCATGGATGGCCGCGACATTGGGACAACTGTCCTGCCTAAGGCGCAAATTAAAATTTTCTTAGTGGCTAGTGTGGACGAACGTGCGAGACGGCGTTTTAAAGAAAATCAGGCAAAGGGCATGTCGACTAGCCTTGATGATTTAAAACAAGAAATTATTGCCCGAGATTATAAAGATTCGCATCGTTTAATTAGTCCGTTAAAAAAGGCTTCAGATGCAATCGAGATTGATACCAGCCATCTGTCTATCGACCAAGTCGTCGAAAAAATTTCTCAAATTATTAAAACACGCGCATAGGCGCGTGTTTTCTGTATGCTTATATAGATGAGTAAAAAATATACAATTGCGATCGTGGGTCGCCCTAACGTTGGAAAATCAACTCTTTTCAATCGAATTGTTGGAAGCCGAAAAGCGATCGTTAACGATATCTCGGGTGTAACTAGGGATCGTTTATACGAAAAAGCAGAGTGGAATGGCGTCCAGTTTTCATTAATTGATACAGGTGGAATTTCTGCCTCCGAAGATGTTTTCGTTCGGGAAATCAAGGAACAGGCTGAATTAGCCATTGCTGAGGCAGATGCCATTATTTTCGTCGTTGACGGCCATAGCAGCCTGACACAGGATGATCAGCTGGTAGCTAAAATCCTCTATCGCTCTAAGCAAAAAGTTTATCTGGTGGTCAACCATCTAGATAATGCTGAGCAGCATGATTATATTTATGATTTCTATGCGCTCGGCTTAGGCGATCCATATCCAGTTTCGGCTGTCCATGGAAATGGTGTCGGTGATCTTTTAGACCAAATTATTGATGATTTCAAGCAAAATGATGACAGTGCTGCGTCGCCGGTTGATGACGATGATCAAATCCGAATCGCGATTATTGGCCGTCCGAATGTTGGTAAGTCTTCTATTTTTAACGATTTAATTCAGCAGAACCGAGCAATCGTCAGTGACATTCAGGGAACGACGCGTGATGCTGTTGATGCACAGTTTCAAGATGATCAGGGACAGCGGTTTACAATCACCGATACAGCCGGCATCAGAAAATCAGGCAAAATTATCGAGAGTACCGAAAAATATGCTGTTTTAAGGGCCCAAATGGCCGTTGAGGATGCGGATGTGGTTTTGGTGGTGATAGATGCGTCTGCCGGCATTCAAGATCAGGACAAGCATATTGCCGGTTTAGCGACCGATGAAGGTCGTGCCGTGATTATCGTCGTCAATAAGTGGGATGCGATCGAAAAAGATGACCATTCTATGCAGGAATTCACAGCGGCCATTCGAGAAGAATTTAAATTTTTGGATTATGCACCGATTCTTTTTGTTTCTGCCAAAACAAATCAAAGAATCAAACAGATTCCAGAGATGGTTGTCCAGGTCGATAATAACCACAAGATGCGTATCCAATCCTCTATTTTGAATCAGACTATTTTAGATGCTCTAGCATTGCATCCTACGCCAACGAAAAACGGCAAACGTCTGCGTGTGTATTACGCGACACAAGTTGCTGTTGCACCGCCAACTTTCGCGATTTTTGTTAATGATCCCAAATTAATGCATTTCAGCTATGAAAGATATTTGGAAAACCAAATTCGAGAAAATTTTGATTTTGCCGGAACACCAATTCGCTTACGAATTCGTGCGAGAAAATGAGCTTGTTTTTCGTTCGTTTTCGTGACAAATTGGTTACAATTCGCGCTATGACGGGCTTTTCAGACTGTCTCTTGATATTTAACAGCTGTTTTGTGTTAAATTCTTAATAGTGAAATGCATGGTAGTCGTGAATTTTACTAAATTTTTAAACAGGAGAAACTATGGCAAATAAGCAAGAATTAGTCGATTCAGTTGCAAAAGCAACCGACCTCACTAAAAAAGATGCAACCGCTGCTGTTGATGCAGTCTTTGATTCAATCGCAAGTTTTTTGAAACAAGGCGAAAAAGTTCAATTGATCGGCTTTGGCAATTTTGAAGTTCGTGACCGCGCTGCCCGTACAGGCCGCAACCCGCAAACTGGTGCGGAGATTAAAATTCCTGCATCAAAAGTTCCAGCTTTCAAACCCGGTAAGGCACTGAAAGATACTGTTAAGTAAAAACTCAAACCAGCCGATCGGCTGGTTTTTTATTATAGAATTAATTTATGACAAATTTTTCCAAACAAATTTTAGATAATATCGCAAACGCTAAGTTTGATAACCGGCCGCTCATGAAACAAGCACTGCAGACGGACTCATTGGATACCTTGTCTGAGTTAACAAGCGAACTGATCGAACAAGGTTTTACCGATGATGCACGTTTTGTTTTGGAAAATTTAAAACAAAATCACAGAGATAACGATCAGATAAATTTGAACCTCGCGGAAATTTATATCGAGGACGGTGATGATGATCAGGCCCTGGAATTGCTGGGGCTGATCAATAAAGACAGTGATTTGTATCTTTCGGCTCAGATTGATAAAGCTGATCTTTACGAATCAGAGGGCCTGACCGAATCGGCGGAGGGCGTTTTGCTGGATTTGCAGACAGTGAGCGACAATCCCTTGGTTCGTTTTGCTCTCGCGGAATTTTATGATGCCGAAGGGGAAAGCGGCAAATCGGTACAGCTGTACGATTATCTGATCAATCAAGGCCAGGATCAGATTGCTGATATCAATCTTCATGCACGTTTGGCGGTGGCACTCACTTCGAATGGTGAATTTGAAGAAGCCGTCTCTGAATTTGAAAAAATCGGTGTAAAAAATCTATCTGGCAAAGAACTGAGTAATCTAGCCCAAGCTTATATGCAGACTAAAGAGCCCGATAAGGCAGAAGCTGTTTTAAAAGAGAATATGGAAAACGAGGAAGCAACTCTAGCTGATTATCTCAATCTCTCGGATATATATGAGCAGCGAGCAGACTATGAGCAGCAGATTCGTACATTGCAATTGGCCAAGTCCATTGATCCATATGATCTGCAGACACGTTTTCGTTTAGCCCTGGCACAAAGTCATTTAGGACACTTTGATGATGCTGATAAAGAATTGACGGAAATCATAAAAAAAGACCCCTCGAAGACGGAAGCGATCAGTCTGCTGGCAAGCAACCTACTAGAGACGAAACAATACTCAGAGGTGATTTCTCTGCTAAATCAGCATATTGAGGACGAAGAGATTGATCAGCATTATTTTTGGTATCTCGGCATGGCCTATTTTCATACAGATCAGCAGCAGCAGGCTGAAAAAAATCTTCTCCAAGTATCAGACTATTTTGATGATCAAGCCGGTTTTTTGAAAGATGCTTTCTTCGTTTTTAGGAACACTGATTTAACACGCTCTCAAAATTTCCTGGCCAAATATCTAAAACTGGTTCCTGACGATTTTGATATGGAGAATTATTTAGCCGAATGAAACTTGTATTATCCGAAAAATTCAAACGAGCCGTACCGGTTCTCGACGAATTAGAAAAACATGGCTACCAGGCCTTTTTTGTTGGCGGGTCTGTTCGAGACGCTATTTTGGGACGGCCCATCAATGATATCGACATTACGACCGATGCGACGCCGTCAGAGATGAAAGAAATCTTTAAAACGGCCGATCACTATGCGGGCGAAAAGCACGGAACCGACCTTGTTTTTTTCCAACATGAAAATTATGAAATCACAACTTTTCGGGTTGATGGCCAGTATTTGGATAATCGTCATCCAGACAAAGTCTTCTTTACGCGAAAATTAGTCGATGACTTAGCCAGACGGGATTTTACGATCAATGCATTTGCAATGAATCAACAAGGCCAGGTCTTCGATTACTTTGACGGGCTCACAGACCTTGCAAATCGAACAATTAAAACCGTTGGAGAGGCCGACCAGCGATTCTCGGAAGATGCTTTGCGTATTCTAAGGGCCTTTCGTTTTTCAAGCCAGCTTAATTTTGCTATTGACCCGTCAACACTGGCTGCTGCCAATGATATGAAAGCAAATCTTCAGGCAATTGCGGTTGAACGTATCTACTCCGAATTTACCAAGCTTCTTTCTGGTACCAATCCGGGACGATCCCTAACGCAAATGTTTCAAATCGGAATCGTGGATTTTTTGCCTGGCCACCAACTGCTTGAATCGGTTCAAGATTTGTTTGTCAACTACCCAGGCAGCGGGCAAAGTGAAGATGCAGTTAATTGGGTCAAATTTATCTACCTCAGCCAGTTAAAATCAAATAAATTAGTTCGCTATCTCAAGCAATGGAAAATGAGTCGTCATTTGGAGACGCAGATACTTGCTTCAATTGATTTCTTGTCTCAGAAAAATATCGGAAATCTCGATCTCTATAAAATTGGCGAAACAATTCATATTGCATTACGGGCGGTTCCCAGGCCTGACGCTGAACAATTATTAGACCGTTATGAGCATTTGCCCATGCACAAAGATAACCAGCTGCAGCTGGATGGCCAAGATCTGATGGCTCTAAATATTCCAAAAGGTCCAGTGTATGGCCGAATTCTTGATGATTTGAAGAAAAAAGTTGTTTTATTAGAAATTGAAAATTCACGGGAAATTTTACTAAAAGAGGCATTACATGATTACAGCAATTTGGGCACAATCGAAAAATAATGTTATTGGCAATCAGGGGAAACTTCCCTGGTCGCTGCCGGATGATTTAAAATTCTTTAAACAACAGACAACTGGCAAAGCGATTGTGATGGGAAGAAAGACTTTTGAATCATTTGGTTCCAGAGCTTTGCCCAAGCGTTTAAATATCATCTTGACGCATAATCAGCATTTTTCTGTGCCTGATGACAAAATCAAAATTGTACACTCACCGCAAGAGGCAATCGAACTTGCCCATGAAGCTGCTCTGCCTTTATATATCATCGGCGGTGCGGCAGTCTATCAGACTTTTATGACGCAGACTGATTGTCTGCTGGTCACTTTAGTTAATACGGAAATTACCGGAGATACATTTGCGCCGCAAATAGATTCCGAAATTTTCCGTTTAGCATCAAAAAAGCATCACGATATTGATGAAAAACACGCTTATTCTTTTGATTTTCTAACGTATTTACGGAAAGAGGCCGCTGATCAAGTATAATTTTATGTATGCCAATGATTAAAATTGTAACGGACTCATCTGCTGCGTTAACAGATGAAGAAATACAAAAATACGATATCAGTGTTGTGCCGCTTCAAGTAACAATCGATGATGAAAATTATTTAGAGGGTGTTGATATTACCCGTGAAGCATTTTTCAAAAAGATGGAGACCGAAAAAAAGCTTCCTACATCAAGTCAGCCGGCTGTTATTAATTTTTATGATGCTTATGAAAACATTCTTAATCGCTATCCCAGTGCTCAGATATTGAGTATTCACATGAGTTTGGGCCTATCAGGGACGGGTCAGACAGCTGCGGCTGTGGCAAAGGATTTTCCTGGAAAAGTTACTTTTTTGGATTCGCATTCGATCGATCGCGGCTTGTCTTTTCAGGTTCTGACGGCCGCAAAAATGGCGGAGGAAGGCAAGACAATTCCAGAAATCGAACAGGTACTGGCTAAAATTAAAGACCAGACACGAATCTACCTCAGCCTAGAATCGTTAAAAAACTTGATTGCTGGCGGCCGCATCAGCCGCGCCAGCGGTTTAGTCGGTTCTCTTTTGAATATTAAGGTCGGAATTGAATTTATCGATGATTCAATTAAGACGATTTCGAAGGGTCGGGGCGAGAAATCCATCAATCAGTTTTTTGACCAGGTCATTGCAGGTATGCAGAAATTACACAAAATTTCTGAAATTGGTATTTCGCATGTTGATGCTGAGATCAAGGCCAGTGAGATGGCGAAACGTTTGCACAATTTGTTTCCCGATACACCTATTGTGAAGATGGGTACTGCACCGATCATTGCAACACACACTGGTATTGGTACACTCTGCATTCTGTATTATGGTGAGTAATTGCGGAATTTTTTAAAAATTTGTCTGGCATTTATCTTTGGTATTTTTGTGATCTTGGCGTTGGGCTTTTTTTTCGTATCTAAAAATCCAGTTAATCATCCAATTCGCAGCTCTGATAAACACCATATTTTTGTCGTTTTCTTAGGCGACTCCTTAACCTACGGCGTTGGCGACCAAACAAGAGAACAAGGCTACACAGGCAGAACAATCAAGTTATTGGAAAAAACTTTTCCAGAATACCGTTTCAGCTTTAAAAACTTTGGTAAACCTGGCGATCGATCCGACCAAATTCTAAAACGCCTTAATCATTCAACTGAACAGCAAGCAGCGGTCAAAAAAGCTGATGCAGTGGTTATGACGGTTGGTGGCAATGATTTAAGGCAGCAATTTATGCGTTATGCCAATGCCCCAGATAAAATCCAGCTTAGTCGAGACATTCGACAAGGAGAAGACCGCTACAAACAGTCTTTGACCAGCTTATTGAGCCGCATACATGAATTACGAACACAAGCACCTTTATTTCTATTTGGAAATTACAATCCGATTTTTGTGAATACTGCCAGTCGAAACGATATCAATCAAGATGTTCAAGGCTATAATGCCATCAATAAACAATTAGCCGAGTCTCAGCAAGGCGGCCATTATCTTTCAGTCTTCCGGCAGCTGACTTATGGCCAATATCAAGGCAGAACACAAATCAAACAATTGGTCAAAGAGGATCGTATCTACAATGGCCAGTTAGCTAATCCGCTCCAATCTGCCTTGTTAAGGGGCAGAGATAAAATTAAAAACAATTACATCTCGTCTGCTGATCATTTTCATCCAAATAACTTGGGGTACGATTATATGTCAAAGACGCTATTTAATTCGATGCGAGAAAATAATCAATGGCAAAAGAAATAAAAAAAAGAAGAGGCGTTTGGTTTTGGGCTTTTTGGGTCTTATTATTGACACTCCTGCTATCGGTTGTGCTGGTTCTCACGGCGCTTTTCCGAGTTGGGGACCAAAGCGGGTTTTCAAGCCGGCCCTTTGCACGAAGCCAGGCCAGTTTTGATGTTGTGCTGACTCGGACTCAGGTAAATGCTATTTCTGCTAAATTTTTAAAAGAACAGAAAATCAAGAATTTATCTTTGGATGTCGGTGCTCAGCAGGCGGATCTTTATGGCAGCGTCAAATTTTTAGGCAGCAATATCAATGTTGGTGTAGCCTTCACGCCAAGTGTTGCACCAGACGGCAGTATCCTTTTAAGAGCCAAAAGGCTGGTAGCCGGGTCTATGCCTTTACCAATTTCTTTTGTGTTGCGTTATATTGGTTCAGCGGCTAATTTACCAAAGTTTGTTAACATTAATGCCGCCAAGAAAACCATTAGAATTGATATTAGCAGGATGAAGACGGGCAGACTTTTGACTTTCAAAGCTAAAACAATTGATTTAAAGAAGGACAAAATTATTTTTCAGGGTGATTTAAAATGAGAAGCCGAAGTTTTTATCAGTGGTTAATGACACAAAGAAAGCCAGAGGACGCCGATGAAGTACAGGAGTTTGCCAACGCAGCTTTTTACGACACGGCTTTTCCAAAACAATCACAGGATTTTGACGAAGTTTCGAAATACTTGGAAGAAAATGGCAGTTACTTGATGAGTATGCAGATTTTTGACGAAGCTTGGCGCCGTTTTTTGGCATCAGAGGAGGAATTATGACACAACAAATTCAGTGGTTTCCCGGCCATATGGCCAAGACGATCCGCGAAATCGGCGAACAGATGAAGCTGGTTGATTTTAGTTTGGAAATTGTTGACGCACGGGCACCAGAATCGACACAAAATCCGCAGATCATGGATTCAATCTCTGTCAAACCAGTCTTTTTGATCTTGAACAAAATCGATTTAGCTGATGCCCGCCAGGTTCACAAGTTCGTTGCTGCCAATAAAGATAAGTTTGCCGGTATTTTGACCACTGATGCAAAAATGGGTCTATTATCCAAGGACTTTCTTAGGCAGCTCAAAACGAATCCAGTCTATGCCAAAATGGTTGAAAATAAAAAAGCCGCCAGTCTAAAAGCGCTGGTTGTTGGGACTCCAAACGTTGGAAAATCCACTTTTATCAATCATTTAGCTGGTAAAAATATTGCTCGTACGGCCAATACGCCTGGCGTAACACGTTTTCTGTACTGGATCAGAACCAAATATGATCTTGATTTTTTGGATACACCAGGTCTGCTGTGGCCAAAATTCGAAAATCAGGAAATCGGTACCAAAATTGGTATTCTCGGTGGTATCAAAGATACGCTATTAGCTCCGGATGATTTAGCTCTGTGGCTGATCTCGTTTATCCAGAAAAATTATCCAACAGTTATTGCGACAAGATATAAAATCAGTCATTTTCCGCTTGATAATCCGATTGCTGCATTGATGTCAATAACGAGTCAGCTTGGCATGCGTCAAGACTTTGAAAAAGCCAGTCTGAAAATTATTAATGACTTTCGCTCCGGCAAATTCGGCCAAATCTCGCTTGACTTTTATGGTGATGATTACATTGAGAATTGATTAAATGAAAATAGCTGACATACGCGCTGATTTCCCAGCGCGTTTTCAATTTGAAAATGAATTAAAAACGGCCGGTTTTCCAATCGTTGCCGGAATTGATGAAGTTGGCCGCGGCTGTGTCGCCGGGCCAGTGATTGCCTGTGCCTGCATTCTTCCGGCCGATTTTTCCCTGGCCGAAACTTTTGATTCAAAGAGTCTCACTAAAACTAGGCGTCTAGCTATTGAAGCGGAGCTGAAAAAGTCGGTTTTGGACTTTGCATTTGGTGAAGTGTCAGCCGCTGAAATTGATCGAATTAATATTTATCAAGCAGCCAGGCAAGCAATGAAAAAAGCCGTTTTGGCACTGCATACTGAACCATCTGCTTTAGTGATTGATGCAATGTCTGTCGATTTGCCCCTTAAACAAGTCAAAATCATCCATGGCGACCGATTATCGAATTCAATTGCAGCAGCTTCGATTCTTGCAAAGGGCCACAGGGACCGAATCATGGCCAAAATGGCTGAAAAATACCCTGGCTACGGCTTTGAACGTAACGTTGGGTATTTGACAAAGGAAGGTAAGAAAGCGCTTTTAGAGTACGGAATCACGCCAATACATAGAAAATCATTTGCACCAGTTTCGAATCTGTTGAAATAAAACGTAATACAAAGCAGGAGGCAACATGAGGCTTAGAGAATACCTGCTGCTTTTGCATACCGTTTTAACGACGCCAAAGCAAGAACATTTTATTTATGACTATCTCGTTAATAATCAGATCGCGGAGAAAGATTTGCCGCTGGGGCGGGCCGCATTTACAGATTTATTGATGAAGTATGATAACTACCACTTTTTGCAAACGTCTATTGTGAATGATTATATGACATTAGCTGAAAATTTTGTGAATTTCAAAGAGAAATATGCGCAATTTCCATTTCTAGCCATTTGCGACCGGCAATATCCTCGACAATTGAGAGAATCCTACGAAGCACCTGTGATTCTGTTTTACCAAGGTGATCTTGAATATTTATCTGCACCTTTGCTGACAATTGTCGGGACGAGAACAATGTCGGATTATGGCCGAAAGACCCTAGAGTCGTTCATACCAAAACTGGCTGCTTCTGGTGTCACGATTGTGTCAGGCTTAGCAAAGGGCATAGATGCCTACGCACAACAGCTGGCGTTAGCAGAAAACGGCAGGACAATTGCGGTAATCGGAAATGGTCTGGATATTTGTTATCCTGCTGAAAATCGAGATCTGCAGCATCGCATTGCTGAAAATGGTTTGTTATTATCAGAATATTTCCCAGAAACTAGGCCTAAACAGCATCATTTTCCGGCTAGAAATCGCATTTTGGCAGCTTTATCGTCAGCAACTCTTGTCATCGAAGCACAAGAACGTTCTGGCAGCCTGATCACTGCTGCATATGCAACACAGGAAAATAGGAACGTATTGGCAGTCCCTGGAAACATCAATGGCAGCTGTTCTGCGGGCACAAATCAGCTCATTGCAGCAGGTGCTCGTCCCGCTTTGAAACTCGATGATATTTTAAATGAAATCATCTGTTACTAATATAGATACTTGACAGCTAGTGTAGACTGATATTCGTGGTAACTAAAAAAACAAAAGCAAAAAAACTGGTCATCGTTGAAAGCCCGGCCAAGGCACGCACGATTGAAAATTACCTAGGCAAAGATTATGAGGTTTTAGCCTCAATGGGCCACATTCGCGATTTACCCAAATCTCAGCTTGGTGTTGATACAGCTAATAATTATGAGCCAAGATATATCAATATTCGCGGTAAAGCACCGCTGATCAATTCCTTGAAAAAGGCTGCTAAGGCTGCATCAGCTGTTTACGTGGCTTCTGATCCGGATCGTGAAGGCGAAGCAATCGCTTGGCATTTGGGACATATTCTCGGACTTCCAGAGGATGGCAAGAACCGTGTTACTTTTAACGAAATCACAAAACCTGCTGTCAAAGAAGCCTTTAAGCATCCCCGCAGTATTGAACATGATTTGGTCGATGCTCAGCAGGCGAGACGCGTATTAGACCGTTTAGTCGGTTATTCAATTAGTCCGATTCTTTGGCAAAAAGTCAAACGCGGTTTATCAGCGGGTCGTGTACAATCCGTTGCGCTAGGATTAATTCTCGATAAAGAGAAAGAGATTTCGGCATTTGTGCCTGAGGAATATTGGAGTTTAGCAGCGATATTCAAAGCAGGCAGACAAGAATTTTCAGCCGATTTCTATGGCTTGAACGGCAAAAAGACCAAATTAGAAAAACAGACTGCCGTTGCTGAAGTTCTCAAGCAGATTGATACAAAAAAAGATTTTGAAATTAGTGATCTGCAAACTAAAGAATCAAAAAGGAATGCACCAAACCCGTTTACGACCTCGACTTTGCAGCAGACGGCCAACTCGCAGTTGAATTTTCACGCTCGCAAAACGATGCAGATTGCCCAAGGCTTGTACGAAGGAATCAGCTTACCGAAAGTCGGACATGTTGGTTTGATTACGTATATGCGTACCGATTCTACTCGCTTGTCGCAAACTGCACAAGAAATGGCAAAGGACTTTATCTTGGCCGAATATGGTGAGAATTACTATCATCGTCATAATTTGGTTAAAAAATCAGATTCGATTCAAGATGCCCACGAAGCTGTACGGCCAACGGATGTTAAGCGTACGCCCGAATCTTTGAAAACGATTCTAACGCGCGACCAGTACCGACTTTATAATCTCATCTGGTCACGATTTGTCGCTAGTCAAATGAGCGAACAAAGGCTCGAAAATCAATCACTCATGATTGTTCAAAAGCAAGCAACTTGGCGGGCAACAGGCATCAAGGTTCTGTTTGATGGCTGGACGAAAGTGATGAAGACATCATCGACGAAAAATAATATTTTGCCAGCATTAAAGATTGGTGATCATGTGCAAATGGTCTCTAACCTGCCTGAACAGCATTTTACCCAGCCGCCGGCACGATACACTGAAGCAACTCTGATCCGTGCATTAGAGGAACTTGGCGTTGGACGTCCTTCCACTTATGCGCCAACTATGGATACGCTGCAAAGACGCGGTTATATCGGTTTTGATCAGAAGAAAATTGTGCCGACCGATTTGGGCGATATTGTTCAAGGCGTGGTCGTTAAATCTTTTCCAGAAGTGACTGATAAAAAATTCACCTCCAAGATTGAAAGCGAGCTGGATAAAGTCGAGACTGGCAGTGCAAAATGGCAAAAAGTAATCGATGAATTCTATCGGCCTTTCAGCAAAGAAGTTGATGCAGCCGTTGAAAACTTGGAAAAAGTACCAATCTATGATCGGATCGCGCCGGAATTATGTGATAACTGCGGCGGCTTGATGGTTATTCGACGGTCCAGGAGAGGTGAATTCTACGCCTGTGCACGTTTTCCTGACTGTCATGGGACCAAGTCAATTGTTGAACAAATCGGCATGAAGTGTCCGAAATGCGGTATTGGCGATGTGGTTGTCAAGCATACAAAACGCGGCCGTGTCTTTTATGGCTGCTCGCGTTATCCAGAATGTGATTTTGCCAGCTGGACAAAGCCGAAGCCGGCTGAAGATAGCGATGACACAAAGACAGAAGTAAAAAGCAGTAATTAAAAACCTCTCATTTTAAAAATGAGAGGTTTTTTCTAGCAAGCATGGAGCATGATTACCAGTTGCCGTTTATAAAAGCCTGCGTCGCTGTGATGACAATATAGATCGTCAAGCCTGTAAACAAAGTGACAACTAGAATCCTGATCGGGTGTCGTGCTGCCCTTACTACTGGCTGCATCATATTTTGATTGACGAATGAGTCAAGAATTGACAACTGTTTTCTGACTGCTGGTTCAAGTTGGACGGCAAGGTTTTTTCCCATTAAGGCAAGTGTTCTGCTCAGTGCTTGAGTTTGAACTGCAGCCCAGGAGGCAAAGAGATTAATTTGTCTGGCAATATTTGTCAGACTGTTTTTGAAATATGCCGATCTTGCCCAAAAAGCTGAAAAACTCGTGGCCGCCGTCGGCAGGGCGGCTGCAAAAGCCGGTGCAGGTGTTTGGGCGATAGCAGCTAATTGCGCATTATGTTTCATCCGATCCGTAAAATTCACTTGCGCAATCAGGCAATGGTCATATATATCAACTGTCTTTTGCCGAAAAAGATGCAGTTTCTCGAGCGCATTATTTTTCCACAGCTCGCTGCTTAAACGGATGTTTTCTACTGGATTAATAGATGAAATTTCTGTCATAATCGAGCCTCTAACAGAATCTTATCGGTGTTTAACGATCCTGGGCTGGCAGATTAAAAACGCTTAATGACTTTTACCAATTCATAAGATAAAAGGACAAATGGGGCACAATAGCCGACTGGCATTTATAATGGTTGCAATGGCAAATTACGAAGAACAAATGATGCTTTACCGCGACTATCTTTTGTCAGAACGCCAATATTCCAAGAAAACTGCCCAAGCCTATCTTTCTGATATTCAAGAATTTGTCCATTTTTTTGATCAAAATGGGGGATTTAAGCAGTTTTCCAAGATCGATAGATTTGACGTCCGTATTTTTTTGAATCGCTTGTATGAGATGCATCTTGCCAAAAGCACAATTGCGCGCAAAATATCAAGTTTGCGCACATTTTACGGCTTCTTGCTTGACAATGATTTATTAACTCAAAATCCATTCTTTGGGATTGAATTTAGATCAAAAAATAAGAAGCTGCCTCAATTCCTTTATCCTAATGAGATCTTGGACTACTTGCATAGTGCCGGCAGCCTTGAGGATGCAGAGCATTTGCGGGATTTGGCACTGGTAGAATTGCTTTATGCGAGCGGGATGCGAATTTTTGAACTAACCAATCTCACGTTTCCACAAATTGATTTTGCAAACCGAATGCTGAATATTATTGGAAAAGGCAATAAACAACGGATTATTCCTTTTGGGAAACCGGCTGCTCAAGCGCTTCAAAAATATTTCCCTTGGCGCCAGGAACAAATGACAAAATTCGGCCAGCAGCACGATTTTGTCTTCATTAATACTCGAGGCCGGCAGATGACCGAAACTGGTGCTGAATATATTCTTAAACAAATTTCTAAAAGATCGACGCTCACCGGTTCAGTTCATCCCCACATGCTGCGGCATTCGTTTGCAACGCACATGCTGAATAATGGTGCTGATATCCGAACTGTCCAAGAACTGCTGGGGCATGCGAGCTTATCAACAACACAAATCTACACACATATCACAACGAAAAACCTGCAGGAAAGTTACGAAAAATTTTTCGATCGGGCTAAAATAAAACATGATGACTGAATATAAACTAACTAACAATTTTCTAAGGGTGACAATTTCCTCGGCCGGTGCCGAAGTCACTTCCGTCAAAGCCGCAAATGGCGGTTACGAATATTTATGGCAGGCAGATCCGAAAGTTTGGAAGCGGCATGCACCTATTTTGTTTCCAATCGTTGGGCGTCTTCAAGATGACAGCTACCTTTATGAGGGTAAACGATATCATATGTCCCAGCATGGTTTTGCCCGTGATTTTGACTGGCAGCTTGTATCTCAGGACGATGAAAGTTTGACATTAGGTTTTCAATCGAACCCTGAAACATTAGTAAAATATCCCTTTGATTTTGCGTTGGAAGCGCATTATGAGCTGGTCGGTTTTCAGTTACGCGTAACTTATCAGGTCGCTAATCGCAGTGACCGCATAATGCCTTTTTCTATTGGCGGGCATCCTGCCTTCAATGCCGATTTCAGTGATGCACAAACAAGCGTCACAGCCAATGAACAGACTTTCACACGTTACGTATTGGCTGGTAATTATTTGAATCCTCAGCCGATTGGCAAATTTAGTTTTTCATCCGTTCACAAAATTCAACGATCGGATTTTATTAATGACGCGATCATTTTAAAAGCCGACAAGCCTTATACTGAGTTGTTTTTACAGGCTAATATGAAAAAAGACGACCCAAGCCAGAGAAGTGCTCGGATCGCCGTTGCGGCTGAAAATGTTGATTTCTTCGGGATTTGGTCAAAAAGCTCTCAAGGCGCAAATTTTGTAGCTTTGGAACCATGGTGGGGTGTGGCAGACACAACCGACAGTGACCAGCAGTTCGATCACAAACTCGCAATCAAAAAACTGCCAGCAGGTGAAAAACAGTTTTTCAATTATTCAATGAGTTTTCTTTGATGACCAGTAGGGGAAACCGAAGGGTATTTTCGATTCGCTGCCATTTTTGATGCGTTTGATATTTTCCCGGTGCGCATAGATCGTGACAGCACAGGCAATCACACAAATAACTGATAGAAATAGATCACCGATAAAAAACGAATAAATGGTGCCGAGAACAAAACTCGTGATTGATGCAAGACTCATTGTCGACGTCAGCAAGAGCGTGATAAGCAGGATCACAGCGCAGACTAGCAAGAATTGCCAATTATAGCCCAGCATTACGCCTGCCGTGGTTGCGACAGCTTTTCCGCCATGAAAATGCATAAAAATAGAGAAGCAGTGCCCGAGCACGGCAACAAGGCCGAAAATTAATGGATTAACACCATGAAAGCCCAGCATTCCCGGTAATAAAGTAGCAACAGTTCCCTTTGCAATGTCCAAAATCATGACAACAATACCAGCTTTTACTCCAAGTGTGCGAAAGGCATTGGTCGTCCCGATATTTCCGGACCCCATATCACGAATATCCTCATGATAAAAAATTTTTCCAATCCAGTAGCCTGACATGATGGAACCGATCAAATAGGCTAGGATTATATAGATTATTGCTTTGAAAATCACTCAATAAGTATAGCGTGCTTTTTGTTTGACTTGCAAAAAATAACTCAAATAGTGTATCTTTACAAACTGATAGCGAATGAATGTTCGCACGGGTGGCTATGACGCAAAAAAACACAAACACATACGACGAATCAGATATTAAAATTTTAGAGGGCCTGGAGGCTGTTCGTGTCCGTCCTGGCATGTATATCGGCTCGACTGACAGCCGAGGTTTGCACCATTTAGTATGGGAAATTGTTGACAACGCTGTTGATGAAATTCTGGCTGGATTTGGCGACAGCATTCAAGTCACGATCCATAGGGATAATTCAATCACAGTTGTTGATCACGGTCGTGGTATGCCGGTGGGGATGCATGCATCAGGCAAGCCGACACCCGAGGTCATTTTGACTGTTTTGCATGCTGGTGGAAAATTCGGCCAAGGCGGTTACAAAACATCCGGCGGACTGCATGGTGTCGGTTCTTCTGTCGTTAATGCTTTATCTGAAAGCCTTACGGTGGAGATCAATCGTGATGGCTACAAGTATCGTGAGCACTTTATTAATGGCGGACATCCGGACGGCAGCCTGAAAAAGATTGGTAAAACGCGCGACCAGACTGGCACGACGATCACTTTCAAGCCTGATCCAAAGATTTTTTCAACAACAACATATAAATTTCAAACAATTTCCGACCGTTTGCGCGAATCAGCTTTTTTGCTTAAGGGTATTCGCATTGTTCTCACAGATGAACGAACAGAGCCATCGACGGTAGAAGAATTCTGTTACAAGGATGGCATTAAAGAATTTGTCAGTTATTTAAATGAAGGAAAGTCGGTTATCGGCAACATTATGTATTTTGATGGCAGCCAGCAGGGAATCGAGGTCGAGGTTGCTGCTCAGTATAATGATGGTTATTCCGAAACGCTGCTCTCTTTTGTCAATAACGTCCACACACCGGATGGCGGAACTCATGAGACTGGTTTTAGAACCGCTTGGACAAAAGCTTTTAATGACTACGCACGTAAAATTGGTCTTTTAAAAGAAAAAGATGCCAATTTCGAAGGTTCTGACGTCCGTGAAGGGCTGGCAGTCGTGATTAATCTGCGAATCCCTGAAGATATTCTGCAATTTGAAGGCCAGACCAAAGAGAAATTGGGCACAATGGAAGCAAGATCGGCCGTGGATTCTGTTTTATCCGAACAGCTGGGCCGCTATTTGATGGAGAACGGTGATTTTGCTCAAAATCTGGTTCGAAAGGCGCTTCGTGCTCGTGAAGCCCGACAGGCCGCAAGAAAAGCGCGTGATGAATCACGCAGCGGCAAAAAGAAAAAGGGCAAGGAACATTTGCTGTCTGGTAAATTAACACCTGCTCAATCTAAAGATGCATCGAAAAACGAACTTTTTCTCGTCGAAGGTGACTCGGCTGGCGGGTCAGCCAAGCAAGGACGAGCCCGTAAGTTCCAGGCTGTGCTGCCTTTAAGAGGCAAAGTCCTAAACACAGAAAAAGCAAGTCTAGACGAATTGCTGAAAAATGAAGAAATCAGCACAATGATTTACACAATCGGAGCGGGAGTCGGATCCGATTTCAGTTTGAAAGACGCTGCCTATAATAAAGTAATTATTATGACCGATGCCGATGATGATGGTGCCCACATTCAGACCTTGCTGCTGACTTTCTTTTACAAATATATGCGGCCGCTTGTCGAAGCTGGCCGTGTCTACATTGCACTGCCGCCTCTGTACAAGGTCACAGCAGGCAGCGGCAAACGTAAAACTGAAGATTTTGCCTGGACTAATGAGCAACTGGCCGATTTGACGAAAAAAGCTGCACGCGGTTATGCGATTACACGTTATAAGGGGCTTGGCGAGATGGATGCCAGCCTACTTTGGGAAACAACTATGGATCCTGACCATCGTACTTTGATCCGTGTCCGGATTGAAGATGCTGCTTTAGCTGAAAAGCGGGTCACGGTGTTAATGGGTGACCAAGTAGCACCGAGAAGAAAATGGATCGAAGACAATGTCGCATTCTCTTTGGATGAAGCCGGGTCGATTTTAGACACAGTCAACGGTAATGATGGGACCTATCACCCGAAACTTAACGAAAAGGAGCCTGTTTGATGGCAGATGAAAGCCGAATTCAAGAATTAAGCCTCGAAGATGTCATGGGCGAACGCTTTGGCCGCTATTCTAAATACATTATTCAAGAGCGTGCCTTACCAGATATCCGTGATGGTTTAAAACCGGTTCAGCGGCGAATTCTGTTTGCCATGAATGAGGACGGAAATACCTTCGAGCATGCATATCGCAAATCAGCTAAAGCTGTCGGCAACGTCATGGGCAACTATCACCCCCACGGTGATTCGTCAATTTACGATGCTTTGGTCCGTATGAGTCAAAGCTGGAAAATGCGTGAACCCTTAATTGACATGAACGGTAATAATGGGTCAATTGATAACGACCCACCAGCAGCAATGCGTTATACCGAAGCGCGTTTATCTAAAATTGCTGGCGAAATGTTGTCTGATTTGGATCGTCAAGCCGTTGATATGGTCTTGAATTTCGATGACACACGTTATGAACCAACGGTTCTGCCCAGTCGTATTCCCAATCTGCTGGTCAATGGCGCTTCAGGCATTTCTGCCGGTTATGCGACGGAAATCCCACCGCACAATTTAGGCGAAATCATCAGTGCTTTGATTTACCTGCTGGCACATCCTGCAGCTTCATTGGAAGATCTGATGCAGTTTGTCAAAGGGCCTGATTTTCCGACTGGCGGGATTATTCAAGGCTTGGGCGGGATTAAAGACGCTTATACGACCGGCCATGGCAAAATTTATATTCGCGCTCGGACAGAAATCAAAAAAATGAAAGCCGGCAAACAGCAGATTGCTATTACTGAATTGCCCTATGAAGTCAATAAATCGGCACTAGTTGCTAAAATTGATGAAATTCGCGTTAATAAAGACGTTAACGGCATTAGTGAAGTTCGAGACGATACTAGTCGTGAGGGGCTCTTGATTGTCATCGAGCTAACCAAGGATGCCGATGCAAATGGTATTTTGAACTACCTGTTTAAGAAAACGGATTTGCAAGTTGCTTATAACTTTAATATGACAGCTATTGCACATCAGCGCCCTGTCTCCGTTGGATTAAAGCAGGCTTTGGCAGCTTTTCTGGAATTCCGAAAAGAAGTTATTTATCGCCGGACTGATTTTGATCTGAAAAAGGCCCAAGCGCGGCAGCATATTGTCGAAGGCTTGATCAAAATGCTGAGTATTTTAGATGAGGTTGTGGCCACAATCCGTGCTTCAGAAAGCCGCAAAGACGCCAAAGACAATCTGGTTAAAAAATTCGATTTTTCTCAAGCTCAGGCAGAAGCGATTGTAACATTACAGCTTTATCGTTTAACCAACACAGATGTGACAGCTTTGCAGCAGGAACACGATCAACTAACTCAGCAGATTAATGAGTTTAATCTCATCTTAAATGAGCCGCGCGAACTCAATAAAGTGCTGAAAAAAGAACTGCAAGAGATTGACAAGAGCTATAGCAATCCGCGAAAGAGTGAAGTCCAAGCGGAAGTTGCACAGCTCAAAATCAAGACCTCGGTTATGATTGCCGATGAGGACGTTGTTGTCCAAATAACAAAGAACGGTTATGCCAAACGTGCTTCTTTTCGTTCATACAAGGCCAGTGATGAAAACGGCCTGACTGATGACGATTACGCTGTTTACCTGGCTAAAGTGAATACTTTAAGCCATTTGTTCATTTTCACGAGCAAGGGCAACATGATTTATCGGCCAGTACATGAATTGGCCGATACGAAATGGAAAGATGTCGGTGAACATCTTTCTCAAGAGATTTCCGGCCTTGCTCCCGATGAAAACATCGTCCAGGTTTTCGATTTGCCTGATCTAAAAGGGCAGGGCAGCTTTGTTTTGACCAGCAGCGATGCCTTTATCAAACAGGTCAGCCAGCAAGATCTTTTACCAAGCAAATACTATAAAAAACGTGCCAGCAAGG
This sequence comes from Oenococcus kitaharae DSM 17330, assembly GCF_000241055.1. Lineage (NCBI taxonomy): Bacteria > Bacillati > Bacillota > Bacilli > Lactobacillales > Lactobacillaceae > Oenococcus > Oenococcus kitaharae. The sequence goes on along the minus strand of NZ_CM001398.1, from coordinate 1,383,465 downwards.
CGATAACGATCAAAGGCGATAACAAACTTGTCTCTGTTCAATTAGCTGCTACACAGGATTTCTTAGCAATTATGGCCAGCCAAAAAGGTTATCTGTATAAGTTTCCACTGAGTGAGATCACCCAAATGACTGCCAAGTCTAGTGGTGGAAAACCCGCCAAGATTGGCAAAAAAGATGCTATTGTGGCGATGACATTGATATCTGACTCGGATCTCGTGGCTTTGATGAATGACAGAGGCCATCTGAAAATTCTGAATCCTCTGGAAATTCCGATCTCCACAAATGATTCCGTTCAGCGTGCCGAAACAATTTTCATGTCAGACGATTTGATCGCTGGTATGACAGCTATTGCCGATAAAGGCAAAACGCAGCTGCAGGCGCTTACTTCCGACAATCAGGTCATCGATTTCTTTGCAAATGCCGATAACTTGGGTGGATTAGACGATGACTTTAAAAGAAAAGTCAAAGTCGAAAAAAATAGTATGATTATAAAAGTGAGATTAAAACAAGAGGTTATAGATTAAATGGCGAAAGAATTAGTTTTTGGGCATCAGAATCCTGATACAGATGCAATTGCAGCTGCAATTGCAGCATCTTATTATCTAAATAAAAAAGGGATGGACACAGAGGCTGTCGCACTTGGCAAACCTAACGACGAAACAAAATTCGCTCTGGACTATTTTAAAGTACAAGCACCACGTGTGATTGAAAAGGCTGACACAAAAGAAGTTGTCTTAGTTGATCATAATGAGGCGGCACAATCAGTTTCTAATATTGCCGACCTGACAGTTACACATGTTTTTGACCATCATAAGATTGATTTCAAAACAAGCGCACCACTGTTTTACCATGCTGAAGCACTTGGTTCTACATCGACAATTCTGTTCACTTTCTTTGAGAGAGATGGTATTGAGATTCCAAAACCAATTGCAGGTATGATGCTGTCAGCTTTAATTTCGGATACTTTGCTGCTGAAAAGCCCGACAACCACAGATGTTGACCGCAAAATCATTGGTAAGCTGGCTGCACAAGCAGGTGTTTCGGATATTGACGATTTCGGTATTCACCTACTCAAGGCTGGTACGAATCTTTCGAAGAAGACTGATAAAGAATTAATTGATGGTGATGCCAAGAGTTTTGAGCTGGCTGGCAAGACGCTGAGAATCGGTCAAGTGAATACTGTTGATATTCCAGAAGTCCTGACACGCAAGGACGGCATTAAAAAAGAAATCGAAGCTGAGATTGCTAGTGATGGCTACAACGGCTTTCTGTTTGTTATCACAGATATTCTGAATTCAAACTCTAAAGCACTTTATTATGGTTCGGATGAAGATAAAATTGCTGCCGCCTTTGGTCAGACACTCACGGCCAATTCATTGGATCTTCCTGGTGTCGTTTCACGGAAGAAACAAGTCGTACCACCGATCACCGAGCAGTTCAAATAAGCAAATTAATTGAACTTGCACTTTACAAGTAATTTTAGCTTGTGTATAATATTTGCTTGTACTGATTGACTTTCGTTAAATAGAATTTTAGGAGAAAAAATGGCAGGAAAAGGACAAAGAGATCACGTCGTTCTTGGGAACGACAAGACGGGCGAACGCATTTATTTGACGAGCAAGAATCGTCGCAATACGCCTGATAGACTTGTTTTGAAGAAGTATTCACCAAAATTGCGTCAAGTTGTTGAATTTAAGGAGGTGAAGTAATGGCTAAAAAGTCCAAGATCGAAAAAGAAAAGAAGATCGAAGCTACAGTTGCTAAGTTCGCTGCTAAGCGTGCTGCATTAAAGGCTGCTGGCGACTATCAAGCATTAGCAAAGCTTCCTCGTAATGCATCACCAGTGCGCGCACATAATCGTGATTTGACCGATGGTCGTCCGCATGCATATATGCGTGGATTCGGTTTGAGTCGTTTGAACTTCCGCCAATTGGCACATAAGGGTCAGTTGCCTGGCGTTCGTAAAGCAAGTTGGTAATTCTAAAAACACCAAATTTCTTTTAAGAGTTTGGTGTTTTTTTATTTATTTTCTAGGCTTCCTTTGTTAAAATTACTCACAATATGAAAAAACCAATTATTGCAATTACCTCTGATATTTCTCGCTCGCAATCAATGTCTTCTAACGATCAGGCCATTGATTACGCACCCAGGGATATCGTACGAGCCATTAATCAAGTTGGCGGCATCGCTGTTATTTTGCCGGCACCCGTCTCAATTCAGGAAAGCGACATGGACCAATTAGTCGCCGGCTTCGATGGCTTATTAATTCCAGGCGGACCCGATATTGATCCGAGATTCTTCGGCGAAGATCCGATTCCTCAATTAGGCGGAACATTTTATGAACGTGATCAATTTGAAATGAGTTTGATCAAAGCGGCAGTGAAGGCTGGTAAAGCGATCTTCGGTATCTGCCGAGGCATTCAATCAATCAACGTCGCTTTAGGCGGCAATCTTTACCAAGACTTGGCAGCTCAGTATCCAGACCTGAAGATTAAACATCGCCAATCTCCAACGGAAGGTGCTTTTCCTACTCATCGCATTACGATGGAAAAGGGGAGCGAATTAGCTAAAATTCTCGGCCAAGAAGGTTTTGTCAATTCTCGCCATCATCAAGCTGTTAAAGAACTTGGTGCAGGCTTAAAAGTCACGGCAAAGGCACCCGATGGCGTCGTTGAGGGCATAGAGAGTGTTGGTTCCGATCAGGTTATTGCAGTTCAATGGCATCCTGAGAGCATGTGGCAGCGTTTTCCGGAACAACTGGCAATATTTCAAAATTTTATAGATCGAGCAGGGACAGCAAGTGGAAGATAAGACAACACAAAAACAAAAATTAGGCTTTTGGAGTATTGTTCTATTCGGTATTAATGGCATTATCGGATCGGGAATCTTCCTGCTGCCAAGTGCACCAATGAAATTAATTGGTGTGGCTAGTATTCTGGTCCTGTTGCTGGATGCTGTACTAGTTGCCACGATTGCACTCTGTTTTGCTCAGGATGCGAACTTTTTCGATAAAAACGGCGGTCCATACCTTTATGCAAAAGAAGCTTTTGGTAATTTTGTCGGTTACGAAGTAGGGTTCGTTACTTGGGCCATTCGAATTATTGCTGAAGCAACAGCTGCAGTTGCTTTTGCTACTATTTTAGGCTCCTTTATACCAGCATTATCCAGCAATACCGCACGTATGATCACGGTTGCCGTATTATTGTTTCTGCTGGCTCTGATTAATATTTCCGGCGTTCAGCTGACTAAAATTGTCAATAATTTTGTCACAGTCAGCAAGCTGCTGCCGTTACTGCTCTTTATTGCAATCGGCCTCTTCTTTATTCGGGGAAACAATTTTACGCCTTTTTTCCCTAATGGCAGTTATACATCTGGCAGTTTCGGGCAGGCAGCTTTGACGATGTTCTTTGCTTTTACGGGTTTTGAAGGTATTTCAGTCGCTGCAGGCGAGATGAAAAATCCACAAAAAAATCTGCCGCGTGCAATCATTCTGATTATTTCAGTTGTAACGCTGGTTTACGTGCTGATTCAAGTGACTGCGATCGGCATGATGGGCTATGGCCTGGCAAATTCAGCAACGCCTTTGATGGACGCACTTGGTCAAGCGATCGGCACATTTGGACGTGATTTAATTGCTGCCGGATCCTTGATATCAATCGGCGGCCTGCTGGTGGCTTCATCTTTCATTACGCCAAGATCTGGCGTTGCATTAGCTGAAAATAAAATGATGCCATCTTTATTAGCCAAAAAGAATCGCAAAAACGCCCCATACGTTGCGATTATTGTGTCAACGACTATTTCCCTGATTATTGCCTTATTTAACTCGACATTTGCGAATTTAGCGCTGATTTCGGCTGTCTCGCGTTTTGCCCAGTATATTCCAACGATTATCGCGGTTTTTGTCTTTGCCAAGACGAAAAAAGGGCAGGCGCGTGCTTTTCAGCTGCCGCTCGGTCCCGTGATTCCGGCTGTTGCTCTGATTATCAGCCTATGGCTACTGATTCAGACAAATCCGCAGCAGCTCTTTTGGGGATTAGGTGCTCTAGTCGTCGCTGTGCCATTTTATTTCCTAACCGCCTATCACAAGCATTAAAAAACCTCATCTAATCATGAGGCTTTTTTTATAAACAAATTTCAGCTTAACGGATCCCAGGCTGGCAAAACGGTTGGCTGCTGTTTCAGAACAGCTTTTAGATCATCCGGCAGAAAATCCTTATGTACAACAACTTCATAGACATAGTCTTCAAACCAATCAGGACTCATGACGAAGTAGCCTTTATCGCCTAATTTATCTCCCCAGCTATTTTCAACTTTCCATTTTGCTGCCTGACCATCGATTAAATCAACGCCAGTTAAAGTCATGGCATGCGAGACCGTTCCTTCGCCGCTGGTTAATCTCTGCGCTTTAGTCATATTCAGGTCAACTTGAAAGAGGGAAGATTCGTCAAATAAATGTCCATCCAATAAACCGCTTTGACGGTCCATCTGCTGAAGAACGTCGTTGCCAAACCAAACTGTTTCGCCACTCTGAAGCTGAGCAATTGCTGCTTTTTCCAACACATCGATTGGCACATTTAAAAATTCGATATCCCGTCCGCCTAAGACATTGTCCTGACTTGGCAGGCTGTACAACTGGTTAAATGCTTTATCAGGCGAATTGGTCACAACGGCATAATCATCAAAATCAACTTTAAAATATTTTTTAAAGAAGTCCTGCGGCGTTAAGGCAGCTTCGCGATGGTATTTTTTATCATCGTCACGGTATTCTAAATCAAAGGTTTTAGCCGGCTCGCCAAAAGAATAAGCGGCCATGCGATAAACTTCCTGCAGCATTTTCTTCTCAGCCTGATCCAATTCATCTTTGCTGCTGCCGGACTTGGCCATATCGCGCAGTTTGAAACCATCTTTGATCAATTTTTTATTCATGGCTTCTTGAAAATCGCTCGTGTTATCTGTGTTATAAGTTTCTGGCATCGCATAAGCCGGCATAACACCGTACTTTTCGACTAACGCCGCCGCCATGGCCCATTGACCGCCATCTTCCCCGGGCTGGTTAAACAACATATGGACAAAACGGTCATCTATGGCTTTATCTGCAGTCTGCCGAACATTGTGATAAAAAATATTGGCTCGTTCAATCTTGTCCCAGAAAAACAAATAATTCTGAGACAGCTCAAAGTCTTTAACTTTATAGTTTTTAGCAAACTGGTGCCGCAAGGTATTTAATAATGAAAATTCCCAGCAGCGGCCGCTGCGTTTTTGATTAGTTACTTGTCCAGTCTCAACTTCGACCGAAAAGGTGCGGTTCAAACGTGCGGCAGCTTGATTGTCAAAACTGCTGTTGCGAATACCGTTTTTTGTAATTGTTCTCGTTAATACACCGGCTCGGTCGTCTTTAGCCAGAGCCTCTCGTAATTCATTTAAATCATCATTTGTTAAAGCTGATGCCATTTATCTACCTCTGTTTTAATTTTTATCTTAAAACAAAATCGTGCGATCGATCACAATTATCATTGACAGATATAGCCCAGAATAGAACAATAGTAAAGTAATGCAGACATCTAAGAAAAATAAGGTCACAATTATTGGTATTTCCGGCGGTTCTGGTTCCGGGAAAACGTCCATTGCCCAAGATATTTACGAACATCTTAAAGATCAATCAGTGGCCATTATTCCGCAAGACGCTTTTTATAATGACCAAAAAGACATGACGATGGCGGAACGAAAAAGTGTCAATTATGATCATCCAGATGCCTTTGATATGGATTCGCTGTATGAAGATCTGTTAAAACTGAAGCAGAATCAGGCCATTGATCTGCCGATTTACGATTATGAAAACTATACCCGTTCAGCTAAAACACTGCCGATGCAAGCGGCCAGAGTCATTATTGTCGAAGGTGTCCTGCTGTTTGTTGATGAACGAATCCGCAATCTGCTCGATATTAAAATTTTTGTCGATACCGATGACGATATTCGTTTTATCCGCCGCCTCAAAAGGGACATGATTGAGCGCGGCAGATCGACTGAATCCGTGATTAATCAATATTTGAAAACCGTCAAACCAATGTATCATCAATTTGTCGAACCAACCAAACGATACGCTGACGTGATTATTCCGGAAGGGAAGAGTAATCGCATCGGGATAGATTTGTTGATTAACCAGATTAAATCTGTTCTGCCTAATTGATGGCAATGCTGTCGGCAAATATATTATGATAAAGACCCTAGTCCTAAAAGGAAAATAGATCTGACACTTGGCGATTTTGGCCGAGTTTTCGAGGAAGATGCGATGACAAAAAAGTATGGTATTTTTTTCAATGCAAACGCTGGTGACGGACAAGCTAAACAAGTTGCACAAAGATTAGCAATTTCCTTGTCCGGCCAGAATATCCAGTCAGCTTTTATTACTGGCGAAGATATTGATGATGCAATTTCGGCCATTAAAAAAGCCGCGAACGAGGTTGATGCCATTATTGTAATCGGCGGCGATGGCACATTAAATTTAGTCGCCACAGCTTTTTTGCAAGGTGGGAAAACGGTCCCTGTTGGTTTGATTCCGAGCGGGACGGTCAATAATTTTGCCAAAACGGCTAAGATTCCTAATGATGAAAAATCGGCCGTTAACATTATTTTAAAAGGCCGCACAAAAAGCTTTAATATCGGTTCTTGCGGCGATGACAAAGCGATCATCAGTTCCTTAACCTTTGGCAGTCTGGCTGACCTTTCCAACGATGTCCGCCAAGAAGATAAGAGAAAATTTGGGAAAATTGTCTATTTTTTGCAGGCCATGAAAAACCTGAATAAGTCCGGGTCGCAGCAGATTGAATTTAAAAGTGACAGTTTTCAGGCTGACTATAAAATTTGGATGTGCCTGATTACGACCAGCAGCAATGTTGGCGGTCGCAAGTATATTGATCACCCTTTGGGAGGACTGCATGCGACGATTCTCCACAACATGAGTCTGCTTAAAAGTCCGAGCTATGTTTACTTCGCACTGACAGGCAATATTCGCGGTTCGGAGAGTCTGACTTTTTTTGAATTGCGCAACATGCTGATAACAAGTAAAAATACCAATCATCCGCTTCAGACGAGAATCGATGGTGATCCTGGACCAAAATTACCGATACGACTGCTCTGGCACGAAGATTTTCTGCAAGTGTTTACAGATTGATAGGTCCGAAAATCAGTTTATAAGCTTAAGATTGTTTACAAGGAGAAATCCTCGATTTGACAACAGCAGCATAAAATTTTAATTTTGCTTTGGAAAACAGAAGGGAGTTTTTTAATGCAAACCATTGGAAAAATAGGCATAGCAACCACCGTATACCTGGTGGCTTTTATTGCCGATTATATTGTGACGCTCTTTCAGATTACGAAAGGGGCTACGATGACAAACTTCATGGGTTTAAAAGCCAGCAGTCAAGCGACAAAAGAGATCAGTTTCGCACTGACTTGGCGGTCTTTGATCATCTATGCATGTTTTGTCGTCATTTGGCTATTGGCTGTTTTTATCATTAATAAAATCATTCATCAGCCTGCTGCAGTAGAACCAAAGAAATCGTTATAACGCTGGTGTTAATGTTTACTGGTAAAAAAATTTATTACGGCAAAGCCCCGTCACAATTCGGTCTACTGAGTCTGCCGGAAGAAAAGCATGATAAATACACAATAATTGTTATGATTCATGGCGGTTTTTGGCAATCTTTTGCTGACCTCACACAACTTCAGGCACTGGCAAATGATCTGAATCAACGCGGCTATGCAGTTTGGAATATCGAATACCGACGAATTGGTGAAACGGGCGCAGGATGGCCAGACACTTTTAACGACGTCATTGATGCCATCGATTTTTTGACGGAACTGGCGTATAGCTGGCCGATTGATAAGCATCGTGTCATCATTCTTGGCCATTCAGCAGGCGGCCATTTAGCACTATGGGCTGGCTTGCAATACCGGAATCAAGCACTAGACCAATCTGATAATATTCATCGTTTATCGGTCAAGCCTAGACTTGTTGTCAGCCTGGCCGCTGTTTCTAATTTAGAGGATGCCTGGCAACGCGATACAATTTTAGGCAAACATAGTCCCGTCACAGACCTGATGGCAGGAACACCAGTCAATAAAAAAGTTGACTATCAATTGGCTTCTCCTTTTGATCTGCTACCAATGCAGATTCCGCAAATTCTCGTACAGGGCCTAAAAGATGATTACGTACCAAGCAGTATGACGATACAATATGCTGAAAAAGCCGAAAAACTTCACGACAATATCCAACTCATTTTAGATCCGGATGCCAACCATTTTGATCTCATCAATCCATATGCGAGCGTTTGGAAGAGGACAATAACTGCCATTAGAGAAACTTTAAAAGCATAAAAAATAAAGCAACTACTGGGTTGCTTTATTTTTTAAGATCGTTGTTTCAAATTAAGATTTCACTCTCTCATGGCTCAAATGATTCGCTAAAGTAATCAACAAAATGACGACGCCTAAAATCGCGACAACCAGGCCGATTGCATGGAGTCCAGGATCACTGACTGACTGATGAAAAGCAATCCCGGTGACCGAAGAAGCGCTGATTGAGCCTAAATAAGTGAATGTTCTTAATAAGCCTGAAGCAGTGCCGACTCGTTGTGGATTCGCTTGTTTGAACAATGCCAACTGACCGCCGCCCATAGCAGCTCCTAAAGTAATTCCGAACACAGCAGTCACTATCAGAGACAAGTAAAGTGTATTGTTTCCGCCTAACAAAGTCAGCAGAATACCACCAGCCACAGTAGATGTACCAGTTGCAATAAAAGACCCCAGAACAAAGCCTTTTCTAGAAATCAAAGTGGAAACGATCGCTGACACAATTCCCATTGGCACGATCATCAAGCCAGCCGTATCGGCAGGATAAGCATGCGCATCTTCGAGCCACTGAGGCAAGCTGTACAAAATAATATAGGCGCCGAGCATGGCGATCATGGTTCTTAAATATGTCAGCATTAATTGTGTATTGGAAAGCAGTTCCTTGATGTCGAAAAATGGTGTCTGTATACGTAATTCCCAGATGACGAACAGAAAACCCGCAATCAAGAAAACGATGAAACTTATCCATTCAGGTGAAGGGATTGAGATTAAAAACAGCAGCAAAGCTGAAATCATCACAGCAAATCCCAAAATACCGATAATATCGATACGCATCAATAAACTTTTAATGCTCTGATGCACCAGAGGTTCGTCGGCCTCCACGCCAATAAAGATGAACAAAATCGTCAGCAAGGCAAAGGGTACATTAATGAAGAAAATCATGCGCCAACCCAGGTTGGCTACAAGTACACCACCAATTGGCGGGCCTACTGCAATAAAGGTCAGGCCCACAACAGCCAAGGCTGCTAGTACACCACCTGGCGCATTGATCATCCCGGCTTTTTTAGCGCGAGCTCGTACCATGAACATGGCCGACGGATAACCGGCTGATGTTCCAATCCCGATAATGACTCGAGAAACAATTAGAGAAATCAAATTTTGACTGAGTCCACCTAAAATACCGCCTAGGAGAACCATGATCACGCCTGAAAGAAATGTTTTGCGCGGGCCAATCTGTTCAGACAGTTTGCCGGCAGTCGGTTGGGCGACAGCACAAGCTAAGTAGGGCGCGGAGACAAGTAAAACCGTTTGAGCAACTGCAATATGGAAACTATGAGCAATTGGCACAAGCGCCGTGGAAATTAGTGTATCGTTGATTGGATTTAGGGCCGCTCCTAATAGAAGAGCAGTGATGAAAATTCCGGAAAACGGTTTTTGAGAAATCGAAACTGATCGATGATTTCTGCTAGTCGTATTTGAACACCTTCTTTGATCGAAACAATTAACTAAAAGTAAATACTGAGGCTTGTTCTAGTAGGAAGAAGTGTTGTTTGTCAAAATAATAGCGTTATAGAACAGCGTTAATGAAAAGTCGTAAAAAGTAAATATAAAAGTAAAGATATCAGCAGTCGCAAAAGCAAGTGGCTGAGGTGAATTTTTTTATTCATGAGCGAGCCGTTTAATATTGCGACAGTAATGAGTGCCAGCAGTCCGATTCTCAGAAAAATAGGATTCAATTGAAAGCAGGCCAGTAAAATCCCAGATATCAGATTTGCGCCAAAAAGCCAGATCGGCATTTTCGATCGAGCCGAGAAAGTCGCGATTATCATAAGTGCCGCGTACAAATAAATAAGAACCTCAGTTATAATTGCCAAGAGTGATGCTCCTTTTTTGATAAAATAATTGAAACACAAGGGGTTGACCCCTTGGCAAGAGGGAATCATCATGCAATTAAGAGAATTCATGACTGCCGTGGACGCAACACGTGATACGGTTCGTTTTTATATTGAAGAGGATCTGCTATCGCCAAGTAAATCTGCTGGTAAATACGTTTTTACGAGGCAAGAGATCATAGCATACAATGAAATCATTCAACTAAAGCAGCTTGGATTTTCAATCGAATTAATTAAAAAAATCAAGCAGCAGCATGATATTAATTGTTCAACTAGCGAACAATGGCAGCAAAACTTAGCCTTAGTCGAAACGGAAATCAAAAGGGCTGAACAAGAACTCAAAAGAATCGAACAAAGAAAAGAAAGACTAACTCGCGTTTCAAATCAACTAAAAGATTTGCTAATGGCGCAATAATCGACTATAAGGAGCGAAATCGCATTGAATAAAATTCTAAAAGACCAATTTATGATTGACCATTTATCGGATAGCCAAAACAAGACTATCTCCGACATGAACACTTTCATTGGCAAATATCTCAATGGCAAACAGCATGCCGTCGCCATTATCGAAGGGGCTGCCGGCACTGGCAAGTCAGTGGTTTTGATGCGCCTGGTCACAAAATATATGACCGATAAACGTTATAAAACGGCTTTGGTAGTTAATCATCCTGAACTCTTCAAGGCTTATCAAGATTTAGCAGATGATATACCTGGCATGGCTGAAAAAGATATTTTACGCCCGACGCCGCTGATTAATCATGCCGAAAAAAATCATTGGAAATATGATGTTATTTTCGTTGATGAGGCACATTTGCTTTATTCCAAATCGGAACCTTATGCGCATTATCGGGGCCAAAATCAGCTGACAGACTTGATGAATTTAGCCAAAATTGTCGTGGTTGTTTATGATTTTGCGCAAGTCTTCCAGTCAAAAATGTATTGGTCTAAAAAATTATTAAGGCAAACGATTGGCGATCATCCTTATCAGCTGTTTAATATGGATTTCCAGTACCGCATGGTTGCTAGCGATGACCAAGTCCGCTGGATGGATGATTTAACTGCCGAAAAGCCCTTAAAACCCTTTCCGACAAACAGTAATTTTGACTTCAAAGTGTTTTCGACTGCTGGTGCTTTGTATGAACAAATCAAAAAGAAAAACCAAGAAGCCGGCTTAAGCAGGGTGGTGGCAACTTCGGGTTTTCCTCGTATTGATGGCCGCCACAATGTTGAAATGGATACTTTTTCTCTGCCTTGGGATGAATGGGATCCGCAGCGGACACACTGGGCTAAGAGGACCTCTTCCATTGCACAAGTCGGGACGATTTACACGCTCCAAGGATTTGATTTGAATTATGTCGGTATGATTATCGGGCCATCTTTCGGCTATGACGAAAAGACAGACAGTATGACGATTATCCCGGAAAAATATTCACACAAAGAAATTTTCAAAAAGCGCCAAGACATTCAATTCACGAGGGAAGAATACAAAGATTTTATTGCTAATGTCCTGAATGTGCTGATTAAGCGTGGCAAATACGGTTTGTATCTGACGGCTTATGATGATGCTTTACGCAAACGTCTCGTGGATCTGTATGAGAACAAAAACTAAGGCCGTTGCAATTTAGTCGTTAAAAAAGAGAGGAAAAAGCCATGCATCCAATTATTCCTAAAAGTCCTGAGGTACCGGACCTGACAGAGGCTGAGATAGATTTTTTAACCAATGTCGTATTCGGTCCAAAAAAAGAAATTAAAAAATGTGATGCGCTTTTTGTATTTAGCGGCACGCATCCTGGTCATTGGGAAAAAGCGTTAGAGGCTTATAAGCAAACAGGTGTGAAAAAGATTATCGTCACTGGCGGCAACAGTTTAACAGGCGTCAAACACCCTGAATGGCAGTTTGGCAACAAAACTGAAGCAGATGTCATTATTGATTATTTGTTGGCGCATGGCGTTCCCAGCGGCCAAATATTTGCTGAAAAATTATCCACCAATTCGCTGGAAAACGTTAAATTTGCACTGAATGTTTTTGACTTTTCTCAAATAAATAGTTTGATGTTTGTTTGCAAAAGCCATGCAGCCGGCAGGCAGCTAAGAACACTCACTAAATACCTGCCTTCAACCATCAAATATGTCCCTTATACATTTGATGCAGAATACTCAGGTCAACCAGTAAGTCGAGAACAATGGATGGCTAGCAGTGTTGGCCGTTCCAGAGTATGGGGTGAATATTTGAGAATCCTATACTACGGTCAAAGGGGAGACATCTCGCCTCTTGAAATTGCGCCATGAAACTAATTTTTTACGTGAATTTTATTGGAAAAGGATTATAAACAGAATGACAAATAAGATCAAATACATCGCTGCAGCAACCGTCAGTGCAGTTATCATGTTTTTTCTAGACAATAACAAGGCATCATTGCCGAACCATGTGCTTGAATTCAGTTATCTAGTATTTATTATGATTGTTGGATATTGTACATATAAGTTTTTAGATAAACGCAATAATTAACTGTCTTAACACTTGCAAAATTTTGTCGGAGTATTACAGGGGACTTTGATGAATGATTTTGTTTGATTGATATATACAAGTTACTGGCGTTTTATGTCCTAGATACAGATAAATATATTTTAGTTTACATAATATATATTATTCAAAGTTATATTAAAGTGACCAAACGTCGCACTGCTTGGCTTGCAATTCCTATTAATCAACTAAATAAAAAACGCCCTGAGGCGTTTTCAGAAAAACTTTAAATCAATCCTTAATTGCTTTAGCTACAGCCGCGTGAACAGCATCTTTTTCTGCTTCAATTAAGTCAACACGACTAGCGATCACCTTTGTATCCATGACAATCTCACGTGTAAGGCCTGGTGTGTTGATTTTCGGCTCCAGAAAGGCTTTGAACTCAGCCAAACGATCGGCCGTCTTGAAGACCATGGCAGTGACCGTAATATAAGTCGTAAACTCCATATCGCCGCCAACTGTTTTCTCCAGCCAGTCCCAATCATTCCTGAACCAGTCCCAGGCAGCCTGCTGAGCATCATCGTTATCCAAAGCACCGCGATACCATCCGCGAAGATCCTGTGGCTTGATTGTATCGGCATCTTCAAATTTGCCAATTAAAGCTGCAATTAAGGCTGGATCAGAGACACTCGTCAGTGCGGCTCGCAAATCTGATTTGTAGCTGCCGTCAGAGGTATTACGATAAGCAGCGAAGAAGTCGTTGAACAAACTTTCGCTGGCAAAATTCTTCATCTCATTTCTCAGGACGAAGAGACGAATATCAGCTGGCAAAGCAATCAAATTATCAGCATTCTTAGCAAACAGATCATGAGCCGAGGCAATTGCTGCCGGATTTTTCGCATACAAAACGGCACTCAGTACATATGGCCGGGTCAACTGGTCATCATTGGATTCACCGGGTTTTGGCATCCAGCCCAAACGTGTTACCTGCTCACTCCCAAGCTGATTGAAAAAGGCCTGCAAATCTTTTTCTTCATCTGAACCAGCTGAGACAAATTTCTTTAAATTATTAGCCAGCCGGTACAAAGCTGCATTGACCAGCATGGCATGACTGTCAGAAAAATGAGTCAAAAGCGGGACAAGGTCAGCGTAAGAAGCTTGACGACCATCGGCCAACAGACGCAAATCCTGTAAAATCTGCAATTGTGCAATGGCGTCTAAGGATTGTGTATCGGACAAAATGTCGTCCAGCAAAGTCTGATCGTATTTGACAATGAAATGAGAATTGTTGCCGACATTCAAACGGAAAGGCTTGCCTGATTCAGCACGCAAAGCAGTGTAATCACCAATTTCAAGCGTCTTTTCAGTCATCAGCGCTGGCACAGCATCATAATTGCTATTCAAAGGAATCTGCCATTGACGGCCAGCTTCTTTGTGTTCGCCAATGAAAAACTGCTGCTGAGACAAAGTGAGTTTGCCATCAACAACGCTTGCTGTAACAACTGGGTAACCAGGCTGTTCCAACCAAGAATTCATGACAGCACTAACATCAATACCAGATGCATCGCCAAGAGCTGCCCAAAGATCAGCGCCGGTCGCATTGCCATAATGATGTGCAGCAAAATAATTTTTCAAACCTTTTCTTAAGGCTTTATCTCCAATCAAAGCACGCGCCATCACAAGCATACGGGCACCTTTGGCATAGACAATGGCGCCATCGAACAAGGCGTCTATCTCAGCCGGATGCTCAACTTGGACATGCACGGATTGATCACCATCAGTCGCATCCCGCTGCAGTGCGGCTGGCAAATCAGATATCTGGAAGGTTTCCCAAATATGCCAATCAGGTTCTAAGGCATCAACGGCCACATATTCCATCATGTTGGCAAAACTTTCGTTCAGCCAGAGATCATCCCACCACTTCATTGTGACAAGATCGCCAAACCACTGGTGAGCCAATTCATGAGCGACAACCGTGGCAACCAGCTGTTTGACTTCAAGCGAGGTATTTTTCGGGTCCAATAGCAGGTAGGCTTCACGATACGTAACAAGTCCCCAGTTCTCCATCGCACCGGCAGAAAAGTCAGGCAAAGCCAACTGATTCGATTGTGGCAATGGATACGGTGTCTGGTAAAAGTCTTCGTAAAATTCAATCGAGCGTTTAGCAATATCCAAAGCAAAATCCAATTCATCGGATTTGTGTGCTTTAGTCCCATAAACGCCGATTTTCACGCCGCTTTTAGTCCTCGTTGTCTTGCTCTGCAGATCTCCGAAGGCAAAAGCGATTAGATAAGTCGACATACGGACTGTCTGATCAAAATAATGGATACCATTTTCAAAACGTTTTTCAGGCATATTGGCCAAAATCGTCTCGCCGGGCTGCTCATCGAACTTAATCGCAAGGCTGAAAGTCGCCTTGGCTTCCGGCTCATCGACACATGGGAATGCCTGACGAGCAAAATTCGTCTCGAACTGCGTGCCGATAATCTGCTTTTTTTCACCATCCAACTCATAATATGATGGATAAATACCCATCATTGTATCTGTCAAATTTGCTGAATAATCAACTGTCAGGCTAGTCTTACCTGCTTTTGGCAGCGAAATAGCAATCGCATCAGTGTCTTTATCCAGCGTAAAAGGCAGCTCTCTCCCCTCGCTTTTGACTGAAGCTACCGCTAAATCCTTGCCATGAAGCGAAACGGAATCAGTCTTAGCTTCACCAGTGACGGTTACCTGGCCGTTGATCTTTTTCGTGCCGCGATTGATATCCAAAAAGATATCATAGTGATCCGGCTGGAATGTTTCAAAAAAATGTTTAAACTCTGTCATCTCTCACCTTTCAGAACGTGCTGCTAACAGTGCTGATACGGCTCTAGGCTATTTATCAAAAACACCGTCGTGCTATAACATTTAGTGTAATCCAAGAAAGATATGATTGAGCGAAAAACGTTTTTAAAGCTTCAAAAGATGCTACAATATTTATATCATTATGATATCAAAACGATATTTACAATGACGGTCAGGAGGTATCTAAGTGGTTGAGAAGAAATCTGGCAATATTGCGCTTCGAATAGATCCGGAACTGCATGAGAAAATCACGCGGTTGGCCGCAGCGGATCAGCGGAGTGTGAATTCCTATATTACAAAAGTCCTTGAGAAAAATGTTGAAAACAGTTCTTTTGAAGATCGACAATTTGTCGGTACGACTGTGCCAGGCAGGAAAATAAACGACAAAAACGGCCTTGTCGATGTTTCCGGTATCTATTACCGCTACTTGATCGAGGATAACCAAAAAGTCGATAAAACGGCTAATTACGTTATTTTAGAAGCGAGCGGCAATGTTTTAACGCTAAGAAAAATTGAAGAAACAAATTAGGAGAAACACATGGCAATATTTTTCAAGATCGTACCGCAGAACAATCGCGGTCTGGTGGAAACTTTGGGCAAATACCGCAACAGCGTCGAACCCGGAATTCACTTTTATATTCCTTTTTTTCAGGGAATTAAAAAAGTCAGTTTGGCAATGAACCCGCTCAAACTGCCGAATTATTCGGTTATCACAAAAGATAACGCAGATGTATCGGCTAGCGTCACTTTGAACTATCACGTGACCGATGCAGTGAAATACGAATATGAAAACACGGATTCGGTCGAATCAATGGCACAATTGGTTCGTGGACATCTTCGTGACATTATCGGACGCATGGACCTCAATGAAGCGCTCGGCGCAACGGCTCGGATTAACCAAGAATTGGCAACAGCCATTGGTGATTTGACAAACACTTACGGCATCAATGTTGACCGAATCAATATCGATGAATTGACCCCTTCCCGTGCCATTCAAGAAGCCATGGACAAACAGCTGACGGCCGATCGTGAGCGTGTTGCCACAATCGCACAGGCTGAAGGTGAAGCCAAATCGATTGAATTAACGACTAAAGCCAAAAATGATGCGATTATGGCCACTGCCAAAGCTGAGGCAGATGCAACCAAAAGCCGGGCCGATGCCGAAAAGTATCGTATCGATACTGTCCAGGCTGGTTTAAGAGAAGCCGACGACAAATACTTTCAGAATCAAAGCATTAACGCTTTTTCCGATTTAGCCAAATCTAATTCGAATACGATCGTTGTTTCGAGCGACCAAGTTGCCTCTTTGGGGCAGATTCCAGTTGTTGGCAAATTGCTGAATAGCCACTAAAAATAAAAGCACCGCTATCTGGGGTGCTTTTTTATATGTGCAGCAAAACGCCTAGTGCGACAGCAACAGTACAGCTTAAGGACAGAACCAAGAGATTTTTCACTGCTAGGATGAATGTCTCCTTTTTGACTTGTTTTGCATTAAAAGCTTTGAGATTGTGCCAAATAATCGGTATCACGAGCAGGGTCAGCAAAGACATTTTCGGCAGCAGATTCAGCCAAACAGCGCAGACAAGAGAAACAAATCCCAGTAAATACAAAAGATTAAAGAGAATCAGTGCTCGCCGTTTGCCAAGATAATAGACAATCGTCCGGCGGTTTAATGCCAAATCTTCTTTCTGATCACAAATATTGTTTGCCAGAAGCAATGCCGCAATCGCCAAAGCAAGCAAACCAATCGGCAAAAACGCCTGCCACACAATCAGCCAGCTTAGCGATTTTTGCGGTGCCAAATTCAAATAAAGCGTGATTAAAAAAATCATATAGCCCATTGTAAATCCTGAAAAGAATTCGCCTAGTGGCAATGCCGACAAGGGTTTGGCGCCTCCTGCATATAAATAGCCGACGGCAAAACAAAAAATCCCCAGAATCAACAGCAGCCAGCCAGACCTGCTGACCAGCCAAATACCCAGCAGAGCACTTATCGTGACAAAACTGACCATTAATCTGCCAACGGCTTTGATGGACAAATGATTGACACCAATCACATTGGTTTTCAGACGAAACTCATCAGCATGATGACGCTGCGCTCGTTTATAATCCTGATAATTATCATTGATGTCGACTGCCATATTAAACAGCAGCATGGCAATAAAAAATATCAGCGAGCTGATTAAATTGACCTGCTTGAAATGATAAGCGCTGTACAAAAGGCCCAGCAAAAAAGGAAAAATGCTGGCCGTCTTGGCTTTAATCTCAACTAATTCCAAAAAAACTTTCAAATTCATATCTCTAACCTCATGACTATTATATTAGACAGCCTGCCGCGACTCGGGTAAGATAGTACTAGAAATTACTGCTTTGTTCAAATGCAGCCCAACTAGTAAAAGTAAGGAGAAACATGGCAACACTTTTTCAGGGATATCATTTTGCCAGCCAGGATGCAAAAGCAGTCAGAGATATATTGGCCAAACAGCGTTTTCCAATTAAGCCTTATCAGGATAAAGTCGAAAACATGCTCAAACAGAATGGCAAAATGCTGCGTGCCACACTTGCCAACCTTTTTGGACGCTATGGCCTGCACCTTTCAAACGGTCTTAATCGAGCCACTCTAGCAGATGTTCATCAAGGCGCAGCCGCCATCGAAGTCCTGCACCTAGCGACTTTAGTCCACGATGACGTGGTTGATGATGCTGATCAGCGTCGCGGATTAACGACCTTACAGCATTTTTTTGGCAATAAAGACACCATTTATCTTGGTGATCAGCTTTTTACAAAATATTTTCAGCTGTTGATTGCGGTTTCCCCGTCAAACGATTTTATCCGCTATCACGCAGATATGATGGAAAAAATTCTTTCCGGCGAATTGATTCAAGATCGTATGCGCTTCAATCACAATATCCAGTTAGCTGATTATTATCAAGCCATTCAAGGTAAAACAGCTGCCCTATTCAGTCTGTCGGCTGTATCGGGCCTCTGGCTAGGATCTGGTATTCAGCATTTGCAAGATGCCAAGACGACTTTGCAGGCGGCATATCAATTCGGCGAAAATCTCGGCATGGCTTTTCAGATGATCGATGATCTGCAGGATTTGGATATGACCGCAAAGACCGGCAAGCCCAAGTTCGAAGATCTCAAAGAGGGTGTCTACACACTCCCGATTATCTTAGCTTTAGCTGATGCTGATTTTCAGGCAATTTTAAAAAACGACCATCCCGGTCTTAATCAAGTGATCGGATTTTTCCAAAGCCATTCAGAATATTTTCAAAGCAGCCGGGAAATTTGCCAGCATTTCCTCTTAGAAGCTCAAAAAAATCTTGATTTCTTTCAGCCGGAAGATGAGATCAAAGAATTGCAAAAATTGATCAAACAAATCCAATCTCAGTTAGATTCTGCCCAAATCTAAATCGTAGAGTTTTTTAAAACGTGGTTCGGTCTCATAAAGGCTTCGTGGACTGCCAGACATGGCTGCTTTGCCTTTCTCTAAAAAGATGATCCGATCGACTTTTTCAAGACCTGCTAAATGGTGTGTAATCCAAAACATTGTCTTGTCTTTTTGATTGCGAAAAATCGTCTGCATCAAACTGTGCTCAGTGACCGGGTCAAGACCCAGTGTCGGTTCATCCAAGAGCAGAATTGGCGCATCTTTTAACAAGATACGCGCCAAAGCGATTCGCTGCCGCTGACCGCCAGACAGTAAATGGCCGCTCTCGCCCACTTGAGTTTCGATTCCTGCAGGTAATTGCTGAATCAAATCTGTCAAACCAGCTTGGTTCAGAGCTTTAACGACCTGCTGGTCATCAGCTTGTTCATTGCCTAATCGAACATTATTTAAAATTGTGCTGTTGAAAATAAAGGGTGCTTGATTGAGATAAGCAAAATTTGCAGCACGTTTTTGCTGCAGCTGGTCGACCGGAACTTCATCAAAACTTATTTCACCTTGGTCAGCTTGTAAATCACCGATCAAAAGCTGCAATAAGGTCGTTTTGCCTTCACCGCTAGGACCTAGAATCGCAATTTTTTCGCCACGATTAATGGTTAAGGAAAAATGGTCAAGTAAAGGATTTTTTTCATCGCCGTATGTAAAAGAAACATTTTGAAAACAAATTTTATCAAAATGAGATTTATTGGATTGTGTGACGGCTGCAGGTAGCATCGTTTGCCGGCTAAGCTGATTCAAGCTGTTTAACGATGAAAAATACAAAGGCAGATCAGCTGCAGCTTTTATGACTGGCACAAAGGTATCCATCAAAGGAAAGAAAGCCAGAATGACTGAGGCAGCAAAATTGGCGGCATTTTGGCTGTTGGTGAGATGCTGACTGCTCCAAAACAAAAGTGTCAGAGCAGCTAAAGCAAAAAACAGTTCTGAAAGCAGCCTCATATTATTCTGGTGCTGGTCATTACTGTTTTTAATTCTGCTTAACTGTTGATTGCCCTGGCCAACTGTTTGCAAAAAATCTGCTCGATGCCCAGAAATCTGCCAATCAGTCAATCCAAAAAGTGCCTCTGCCGAGTCTTGATACTGTTTTTTAGTTAAAGATTTTTCGTGCTGATCTTTTTCCCACGCTAAGGACAAAGCGACCACCGGCAAAAGCAGCAAGACAATCAGCATCAAACAAACGACTAATATTGCCCAGCGCCAGTCAACAACAGCCATGACAGCTGCCAGCAGAAAGAAAAGCAGGTAAGCAATGCTGATTGGGAAAATCGTTCGCAGGTAAAAGTTCTCTAAATGATCCAAATCATCGGCAAATAAGCCTAATAAACGGCCAGTTTGAAAATGTCGCGACAAAAATGACCCTTGTCTTTCCAGGCGGCTGTAAAGATCAGCACGTAGTTTAGAAACGATCCGCAGAACCCAGTCGTGGCTTTCAAGCCGCTCGAAATATTTGAACACTGGTCTTCCTATACCAAAAGCCCGCGTCAGAACAACCGGTACATAGACAACAAAAAGATTATAGGGGTGACGTGCGGATTTACTAATGAGAAAACCCGAGGTAAACATGAGCGCCATCGCACAAAAAATGGTCATCAATGCAATCAGTAAAAGCAGGCCAAGGCGCAATCGATCCTTTTTGAGATATTGAATGAACCAGTGGTCTTGTTTTAATAAACGCATCGTTTTAGATATCCGCTGCCGCATGCAAATCTCCTTCCGTCGCCAAACTGTCAGACATATTTTTTAACTCACCAGGCTGATTGATGAGATCGTCCAGCCTTCCTTGCTGCACAATGCGGCCGGCTTTCATCACGACAATCCAGTCCATTTGTTTCAGCCAATGCAGACGATGAGTGGCTAAGATCAGCAATCGATGATCGGTCAGTGGCAGAATCGTTTGTTTCAATGCATATTCGCTTTCAATATCGAGGTGGGCACTCGGTTCATCCATTAACCAGATACGCCGTTTGGGATCCAATAAAGCCCGCGCCAAAACAATTCGCTGTGCCTGCCCGCCGCTAATACCTCGATGAGACTCTCCCACTTGGGTGTCTAAGCCATTTGGGAGGTTTTCCAGAAACGGACTTAAGCCTGCTTGATCTGCTGCTGCCAGAATACGTTGACGGCTTGCTTGTGGATCATAGAAAGCGATATTTTTTTCAATGCTTGCCGAAAACAGATAAGGGTTCTGCGGCATGTAACTCAATTGCTTTTGCCAACTGTCAGCATTCAAGCTCATTAGCGATTGGCCATCCAGATTAAATGCAGGATTTGGCTGATCCGGCTGTAAAAAACCAGCCAAGAGATTCAGTAACGTCGACTTCCCTGCCCCGGACATCCCGACAATTGCGATTTTAGAAAAACCGTGAATCGTCAAATTAAGATCTTGGACTGCATCAGCATTTTCAGCATAGCGATAGGACAAATGAGACAGACTTAATTGCGATTCTTGTGACCAATCAGCTGGCCGCATCACTATTCTCTTTGGTGCCTGCATTTCTAAAAGTGCGGACAATTCATGGAGTGCATTCTTACCGTCTAAATTAGCATGATAATCCTCACCAAATTGGCGCAGCGGCAAAAAGAAATCTGGGGAAACGATCAAAACTGCCAGAGCTGGCGCCAAGGGCAGCTGCCGATTAATTAAAGCAATCCCTAACATGACCGCTTCAATCGCGATGGATAATGTTGTAAAAAAATCTAAGGCAAAAGAAGATGTGAACGCCACTTGTAGGACAGACATTGTTTTTTTGCGGTAGTCTTCGCTAGCTGTTTTAACACTTTGACTGTATTTTTGACTAACAGCCAGCATCTTCAATGTCTCCAGTCCGCGAACTGCGTCAAGAAAATGATTATTCAAAGCGGCAAAGTCAGCATATTGGGCATCAGCTTTTTTTTGAGCCGCCAAACCTAAAATTATCATGAAAAATACAATCAGAGGCAAAGAACAAAATAAAATCAGACCGCTCTGCCAATTCTGCCAAAAAACATAGATCAGAATCAGCCAGGGAATGGTCATCAAGTCTGTAAACCGTGCCAAAATCGTTTCCAGATAAATTCTGATTTGGTCGACCCGTTCATAGCTTAAAGTCAGCAAATTACCGCTGCCCAAATGATCAACGATTGCTGGTCCTTGAAGCAGAATTTTGGCATCGATTTGTTGTTTCAAATAATAGGCTGTTTTTGCCGCAAAACTGCTTAATTGTCGTGTTTGCAACCAGTCAAAGAATTGGCGCAGACAGAAAAAAATGAAAAAAAACAGCGTGGCAAAATACCAGGCTGAATTGATCTGCAAGCGCCAAGCGGCTGTCAGTGCCTGTGTTAAAAACGCTGCTTGTCCAACAATTGCCAGCCCCTTTAAGAGGGCATAAATGGTTGAATAGATCAGGCGGCGTTTAATTCCAGGCAGTTTCCAAAGATGCTCATCAATCATGTAAAAGCGGCCTAGTAGGTCTCGCTCCCATTTGCCAAATCTACCTTGGTCCGACGCTGAATCCAATAACTCCAAGCGAAATAAATCAGAACAATCGGCAGCAATACAAGCAGTACACCAGTCATGATGTCCAGCGTTAATGGCGACGCAGAAGCATTGTGGATTAAGAGGTCGTTTTTGCTTTGCGTTGCAATCATGACCCGAGGGAAAATGCCGTTAAATATAAAAGCCATAATCAAAATTAGACTTAAACCCGAGGCCAGAAAGGCATGCCCACTATGACCGAAACGCGCGCTAATATGACCCCAAACCGTCAGCAGCACAATCACAATTAGGATGACGCTACTGCTAATCACATGGCGGGCAAAGAAATCAGTTTGAAAAATAGCGAGTAAGGCAAAAAGTACCAATACCGGGTAAACCAGCCAGTACAGCTTATCCGCCATATTCATCGCACGCGCATGCAGGTCGTTTTTCGTTTTCAAACTCAAATAATTCAGGCCATGGATAAAACACAAATATGTCACTGCTAAGCCGCCAACGACCGATAGCCAATTAACGACGACACCAAATCCAGCCCAGACGTTCCCTTGTGCATCCATCGGGACGCCTTGAATCATACTAGTCAGCATCATGCCCAGCAAAAAAGGTGCAAACAAGCAGCCGATAAAATTAGCCCAAAGCCAAGTCGACCGTTCAAATTTTGTCTGTGCATGAACGCCGAACTCAAAGGACACGCCTCGGAAAATCAATGCGATCAAGATCAAAAACAAGAGAATGTAATAACCTGAAAATAGGCTTGCATACCATAGTGGAAAAGAGGCAAACATAGCTCCGCCGGCTGTGATCAGCCAGACTTCGTTGCCATCCCAATGCGGCGCAACCGACCGTAAAACTTGTTGGCGTTCTTGGTCATCCACTGCGAAGAAGCGAGTTGCCATCCCGATCCCGAAATCAAAGCCTTCAAAAAAGATAAACCCCGCAAACAGGATGCCGATCACGACAAACCATAGAATTTGTAAAAATGTCATGAGTTAAAAACCTCCTTATCAAGCGGATCCACTGGCTGCGCATAAGCGCTATCCTCATCTTCCTCTTTATCCGGCCCATCGATCAGCGTTTTCCTTGCGTAATAAAACATAAACGCACCAATAAATGAAAAGAGCAGGAAATAAACAATATTCGTAAAGAGCAAGGCTCCTACGGTGCTTGTTGGTGAAACGGCATCGGCAATTGTCTGCAGCCCATATACAACCCATGGATAACGGCCCATTTCCGTAATAATCCAACCGCAGCTGTTAACGACAAAGGGCACAAAAGTCATGATGCCCAAAACCCATAGCATCCATTTACTTTTTGACAACAAATCTTTTTTGGCACGGCTAAAGAAAAGTCCTAGCAAACTGATCAAAAAGACCAGCATGCCGCCTCCGGCCATGACACGAAAACTCCAGAAAAGTGTTTTCACTGGGACGTAGTAATCCATGTTTTGACCGAATTTTTTGTCATACTTAGCATGCAGCTCTCGGCTGACCGAATTCATACCGGTCACAGAACCCGTCAATTTGTGATACGACAGCAAAGAAAGCATGTATGGCACATCAATCGACGGGTTGACCGCTTTTTTCTTTGTATCAATCAAGGCAATAACCCGCCAAGGGGCGGGACTGCCAGTATCTTTGTAAACTGCTTCTGTGGCAGCAAACTTCATTGGCTGGTCTTTAATAATAAACTGCGTCTGCATATCACCCGTGGCAACGGCGAGTCCAGAAGAAATCAAACCGACCAGCAAAGCAATTCGAAGGGATTTTATATGAAAATCATGATTCTGTTTCCAAAGCAGGCCAAAGGCAGCCATGCCAGCGACCACCATTGCGCCAGTCGTGAAGGAGGCAAAAACAACATGTGGAAATTCCCGCCAAAGCTGTGGATTAGCCAGAACCGACCAAAAATTAACCAGCCGAACATGGCCAGTCACACGATTAATCATAAAGCCGGTCGGATGCTGCATAAAACTATTGGCAGCCAAAATCCATAAAGCAGACAAAACAGAGCCGATCCAAGTCAGCCACATGAATAAGGCATGCAGGCCAGGTTTGAATTTATCCCAAGTAAACATCCATACACCCAGCATCGTCGACTCCAAAAAGAAAGCCAATAAGGCTTCAATCGCGAGTGGGGCGCCGAAAATATCGCCCATAAAACGAGAATAATTGGACCAGTTCATCCCAAACTGGAATTCCTGGATAATCCCTGTGACAACGCCAACAGCAAAACTCAAAAGAAAAATTTTGCTCCAAAACTTTGTCATTTTTAAATAGACGGGTTTCTTAGTGTGGACGTAAGCCGTCTCCATGATGGCAACAATTAACCCAAGACCCATCGAAAGCGGTACGTACAAAAAATGAAATAAGGTCGTCATCGCGAATTGAAAACGTGAGAGCGAGATAACATTCATGAGGACATAAGACATATGATTCGGCTTCCCTTCTCTTTATTTGCTCTCCAGCATCGTCTTAAAATGTGCTAATTCCAGTACCGAGCGATCATTGACAATGCGCTTCAAAGGTGCGACTTTTAGGCCCTTTAAGTGCCAATGACCGGCCAATAGCAGTTCGGCAACACCGTTGAAGGGTCCCAAAGAGCAGACAGTACCGAGATTATTGAAGACAAAGGGTGCTGTTGGTTTTCCCTGCAGCTTGGCCACAATATTTTTAGCTGCAAGCGTCGCTTCTGCAATCGAGATCTGTCCAGTAGTCGGATAAAAACGGCCATCGGGACTTGGCACAGCTGAAACATCCCCGATCACAAACTCATTTGTATCATCAGGCAATGACAAATCAGTCGACACAGCCACACGATTGCGGTGCTGCTGGTAGCCAGAATCGGCGATGACGTGGCTGCCCTTGACACCGGTCGTCCAGATAATGGTGTTAGCAGTAAAACTCAGATCCTTGCTTAAGACACTATTGGCCGTAATCTCAGTAATTGGTGTGTTCGTATGAATTTCAACACCGTGTTTTTCCAAGTAATCAATCGCATATTTTGCAAGGTTGGGACGCAGCATAGGCAGAATCTTCGGTCCGGCCTCAACACAATAAATCTTGATTTTGTCCTTTGGCAAATCGTATTTTTTAATTAGTTCGGGCAGACGATAGACCAGTTCACCCAAATATTCAATTGAAGTAAAGCCTGCACCACAGACAATAATATGTAAATCGTTCTCATCCTGACTTTTGCTGTAGTTGGCAAGCGTCTTTTCAAGATGTTTCCTAGCCGCTAAAGCTGATGGCACATCGATCAAAGGCAAACCAAATTCGTCAGCCCCTTTAATGCCAAAAGTCTCCGATTCAAATCCCAAACAATTAACCAGGTAGTCATAACTGATGGCTTGAGAATTTTTTAGCTGAACCTGCCGTTTTGAACGATCGATCTTCAGTACTTCGTCCTTAACAAAATGAACTTTTGGACTGATAACATCCATAATTTTAAAGGTAATATCATCAGGTTCTTTTGTACCGGCCGCAATTTCGTGCAATTGTGTTGATTCGTAGTGGTAATCATTTTTGTTTACCAAAACGATTTGGGCATCCGCCTTTAACCGTATCAACTCTTTAACCGTACGTAATCCGGCATAGCCCGCACCCAAGACAACAATTTTTTTCATAAACTCGTCTCCATAGATAAAATCCCAAGATTTTTGATTTGCAGGATTGACCTAAAAGCTGAGAAACCGCTCCAAATCAATTAAACCTTATAATCATTTCTATTTTAGTCCAATTTATCAAAAGCTAATTCACAATCTCACAAATTAGTCCAGCATGGCTAAGGCCTTGATGGAGCGAATCAGAATTTTCATGGCTGGCTCATAGTTCGACAGATGAAAATATTCATTTTTTTGATGTGCAGTCGATGATTGGCCGATAAAACGCGTCCCATAGCAAACCCCTCGCGGCATCAGGCGGCCAAAAGAAGCACCAGCCGAAACATTTAGATGCGTCTCTTTGCCAGTCACCTCTTTGTAAATACGAAGCAGGCTTGTGACGACCGGATCTTGACTTGATAACAGATGCGGGGCCATACCGTCTCCTTCTGCTTTTGCAGTGATCCAAGGAAAACGGTCGGACACCAGACGGGCAGCCTCGTGTTCATGAAAGCCAACCGGATAACGCAAATTCAAGTTAATGGCCGCTTGATGACCGGCTTGCCAGTCGATGATACCGGCATTCAGAGTGGTCTTACCCATGTCTTTGGTTGTGACCCCGATACCCAGCTGTTCGCCAAAATAATCCTGATGCAGGACATGACCGAGAAAATCCAGCCAGCGCGCCGCCGTCTTTTCAAACGAATATTGGCTAAGAAACAAAGCCAAATATGTTGCTGCGTTTTTACCCTCATCAGGCACAGAACCGTGTACCGAAAAACCGTTTAACACAAAATGACTGTTTGTTCCTTCTTGGGTCAAACTGCCAGTGATACCTTGATCAGCCAAGAATTTCTGAAAATCGATCTGCACTGTGGCCGCATCTAAATTAAGGACATCAGCAGTAGCAACGCCTGGAACGATATTAGATGCTTTACCAGCTTGAAAAGACAGTAATAGCGGTTCATTTTTGTCTGTCTGAATCGAGTGGCTATCAGACAAAAGATCCAAATGCGCTATGCCTTTTTCAGCATTCTCGACAATAAAATCACCATCTGGTGAAAAACCTAAATCCGGCCGGCCTTCAGCAGCAAAATAGCTGGCCATATCATCCCAGTCGTTTTCTTCGTCCGTGCCGATAATCAGACGCACTTTGTTTTTAAATTGGCCAGCCTGATCCTTTAAGGCTTTTAAGGCATAATAAACAAGCATGTCCGAGCCCTTCATATCATCAGCGCCACGGGCATAAAGACGACTACCGACAATTTTCGGCACAAAAGGATCGCTATCCCATAATTCGCGGTCAACAGGGACAACGTCCACGTGAATTAAAATTCCGACAGTTTGCTTGGCATCCTTTGGCCCGATTTCGATATAACCAGCTTTGTTTGCCACATTGCCGGTGCGATCAAAACCATCTCTTTTAGCAAATGCGAGCATCTTATCTAGTGCGGCTTTCGGGCCGGGGCCAAAAGGATGCGCCTGATCGGCGTGCTGATCATCACGAATTGAATTAATAGCTAATAGTTCCTTTAAATCTGTCAGCCAAGCATCATGATTTTCTTCAATAAAAGCCATTTCAGACATTGTCAACCTCCACCTCTCTGATAAATGCGCCTAAATGCTTAAAAAATTCTGCTGGATGATCTTGGGCATGCGAATGACCACCGTCTTTTGTCACTGCCAGACGGCCATGCTTGAGATGTGCCAGCGATTTCTTTGCCGAAGCAATCGGCATTGTATCGTATTCGCCGAAAGTCAATAAGACGGGCAAATTAATCTCGTCCAAGCGCTGAGAAACATCCCAACCCTTCATTGCACCTGTCACGACAAACTCATTATTACCTTGAAAGTGATTGTAAACAGGTTCAGCCATCATCGCCATCCCCTGATCCGGATTATAGTTCGGATCACGGTTCAAATGGGCTTTATACAGCGCCACCAAATCCTTGTGATAACGCTGATCGGCAAAATCACCGGATTTTTCGATGCTCTGCATGTAAGCTACTTCTTGTTCACCAAACATGTCCAAACGTTCCTGATTAATCTGGTCGACATAATCGGCAATGTTATCCGTCATGGAAAACACAATCCCAGCCTTTAAATGTTTGGCAAAATCCGGACGCAGCATGTACTCGTAAGTCAGCATCCCGCCCCAAGAATGGCCAATCAGATAAAAATTATCTAGGCCGAAAAGTGCCCTGACTTCATCAACTTCCTGAACATACCGGTCTAGTGTCAAATATTTATCAACTTCTGTCTGCTTGGAAAAATCTGGTGATTCGCTGTGAAAGGATCCTAATTGTTCATAAGCATAGATTTCAGCATCCAAACCGCCAAATTCCTGCAGCTGGTCAGCCCAGGGAATGAACTCGTTGGCATCATCTCCAGGCCCGCCGTGCAGCGCGAGAATCTTTATTTTTGCATCAGGATTGCCAAAACGGGCACCCCAGAGATCAAAACCGTTTTTCAAATGAAGAATCTGTGTTCGATGTTTCATGAGTTATATTGTGTCGGGATCGTTAATTTGTCCCTTTTTTCCTTTTTTAAGAGTGTGATTAATTCTTCCAAACTGAGATTTAATGCCTGCATATATCGAGCATTTTCAATCCCTACAAAACGAAAGTGCCAAGATTTATATGCGACACCGGTCTGAGCTTCTTTGTCCTTTGGAAAGCGAAGAATAAAGCCATACTTGCTGCAATTAGCGATCAGCCACTGCTGCGAGGATAGCTGGTCAGATGCTGTCGATAGGCCGCCCATTTCATCGAGAAAGCTTTTATCGATCAAATCGACTGCCAATCCCGTATGGTGTTCAGAAGCACCAGGCTCGGGCATTGTTTGCAAAAGCTCGGATGCTGCCTCGATGCTTGTTAATCCTTGTTTTTTCAAAAGTCTGATTTGTCGATCATACCGCTGTTTTTGCTGGGCAATAGATTTGTAGCCGCAGACCAGTGTGATTTTAAACATATGCCGTTCTGCATCACTGATCAAATGCATCAGATTGTCTAAAATGCCCTTGTCAAAAGATTGTCGGCCGATTTTAAAACGATCAAAAACCAGCTCAGACCGCAATTGATGTTGGCGATTCACAAGTCTCAAAAAGGGATTATTTAAATAAGCTTCCTGCGGAAGATCAATTTTAATTTTTGGCATACAAATATTCTTTCACTGTAAATTACTTTTAACTTGAGTATACGCCGCAGCTATTTTAATGATGCCCAGACTAAAGAACCCAGTTCGGAAAACAGATTAATAATGCTAAGGCGGCTCTGCTGCTGGGAATCATACTGGGTCATTAAAATCATTGTGGCTGTCTGATTGCCCTTTTCAAACAAAATCGCATCGTGGTCAATGCCGTCATCTTCACCGCTTTTATTGTAAAACTTGGCTCGCTGGTCACTGGATTCAGCAAAAGATATTTCAAATTTATCCAAAGACTGCTGATTTAAAAGTGCACGCTTGGTCAAAGGAAAGCGCATCAGCGCAGTCAAAGCAGCAGCTAGATCATAGACGTTTGTCAAATTATCTTCGGAATTTTTAAAATCCATAAATTTTCTCGCTAGAATGGTTTTCGGATAACGACTGCTAATCCAATCGCGCAATGGCGCGAGACCGGCAAATTCGATTAAAGTATTGGCTG
This sequence comes from Oenococcus kitaharae DSM 17330, assembly GCF_000241055.1. Taxonomy (NCBI): domain Bacteria; kingdom Bacillati; phylum Bacillota; class Bacilli; order Lactobacillales; family Lactobacillaceae; genus Oenococcus; species Oenococcus kitaharae. Next base: position 1,353,743 of record NZ_CM001398.1, on the reverse strand, counting down.
CGCGATTATCCGACAGGCTTAGCATCATCGTGATTAAATCCGCTAGCGAAAAATTATCTGCCTGCAAAATCGACGTGATGCCTGCACCAAAAATCAGTGAATCTAATTTAGTTGTCTGTTCGGTCAACTCCTGCTCAGAATAATGTGTCATGTAAAAATCTGCAATCATGAGTTTGATCAGGCTTGCACTAGGCAGGGTACGGTTAGCGTGATAAGTAAATTGTTTATCTTCAAATGCCAAATAAAAAGAAAAATTGGTCGTCGGGCTGACGCCTTCCAAAATATCTTCAATTTCCTGGCTGATTTGCGAAAAGTTCATTGCCATGGCAGCTCCCTTAAAGCATCATTTGCCACAAATTGCTCATTAAAACGATAACCATTGGCTTCATCTGTCAGCCAGCCTTTAAAAATCTCCGTCTGAAACATCAGAGCAGAGTCCAAATCAATAAAACGGACATTGGCATAGGACGACGCCATAGCTGCAGCAAAAGCAATGCCGATATTTGATTCAATCATGCAGCCGACCATGATCGGCAGGTCCAGCGATTCAGAATAATCCAGCAGTGCCTTGGCTTGAGAAATACCTGCGGTTTTTTCCAATTTAACGTTATAACCAGTGAAATCAATCCCAGGACGTAATTTACGGGCATCATTAAAATCATGAATCGACTCATCTAAAATAATCGGAAAATGACTGCTGCTGGTTAGATCAGCGTAGCCATCTTCATAGCCGACCGGCAAAGGCTGTTCAATACAAGCAATCGGTAAGTTAGCCGCAGCAGCCAATTGATCAAATTGACGCGATTTAGCGATATTCCAAGCTTGATTGGCATCAACTCTAAAAACAACTTTGGGGAATTCCTTGGCCAGCTGCTGGAGCTTTGCAACTTCTTCTTGAATCGGACTATCGCCCAATTTTATTTTCAAAGTCGAAAAACCCGCCCTGATCAGTTTTTCTGCTTGAACTGCCATGCTGCTTTCATCATTAATACTTAATGTGTAGTCTGTTGTAATATGCGTTTTCGGACTGCCAAAAAAATGCTGCAAACTCGTCTGCCGGTCTTTAATAATCAGGTCCAAAGCCGCCTGACTAACTGCGTTTTTAGCAGCTGTATTGCCTGTTAGCAGCTTGCTGACGAAATCATCAAATTTGCCGATATTTTCAAAATCATGCTGCACAATTGCTGGGAAAATAACTTGCGTTAAGACACCAAAAATACTGGCATCGCTGTCACCTGTCACGCGCAAGGAAGGAATCGCCTCCCCATAACCCTCGTGGTTTTGGTCTGATTTTAATCGGACAATCCAGCCGTTAGCTTTGTTCTGGGCATGCAGAGCAGTTTTGAAAACGGTTTTTAACGGTACTTCATAATGAGCAAGTTTGCATTCAATGATCTTCATGTAATCTAGGGTACTAAAAAACCAGCCTGATGGCTGGTTTTATTAATCAATATTCCAATAAAGCGATGAACGGGATGTTTTCTGTTTCCATGATTTTTTCGCGGCCGTGCAGATCTTCGAGTTCAATAAAGAATCCGCAACCGACAACGATGCCACCTAATTGTCTAATGAGGTCAATCGTAGCTGTAATCGTACCACCAGTCGCCAAGAGATCATCGACAACGAAAACTCTCTGTCCCGGTTTGATTGCGTCAACATGCATCTGCAGCTCGCTGTGGCCATATTCCAATCCGTAACTGGAACTAACTGCTTTGCGCGGCAGTTTGCCATATTTTCTAGCCGGTACAAAGCCAATGCCCATCTCGTAGGCCATCGGAGATCCAATCACGAATCCTCGTGCTTCTGGACCAGAAATAATATCCGGTTTTAAGGGGCTGGCGAAATTAATCAGCTGATCAATTGCTTGCTTATAGGCAGGACCGTTACCGATCAGTGGATTGATGTCGCGAAACATTATCCCCTTTTTCGGAAAATCCGGTGTGGTCGCAATATAATCATGTAAATCAATATCCATTTTCAGCTCGCTTTCGATATGTGTCAGACTCAGATAATTCAGCATGCCTTGCTTTTGGATTAACAAAAACAACGCCATCAACAATTTTAACAAATCCTAATTCCAAAAAAACTTTTTGATAGAAATCATTTGGTGAATAAGTCACATTTCTTGTTGAAAAATAGCTATAAATGCGAGCGAAAACGCTTCGATCTGGAACCGCCTCTTCACTACGAATATCATTGGCGATAATCTGCAGTGTCTGATGGCTGCGCCATTCATTGACCGAAAGTGTCCCCACAATGGCAATTGCTTCGCCAATTTGTAATTTGCCAATCAGATCCGGGCGGTTGAAAAATAATATCTCACCCTGAAAATCACTCACAGTCAGCTTGAAATGCTTTTTGTCAGCACCAAGAATTTGGATATTCTGCAGGTGAAGATGCTGAAATTCAAAAACAGGTTCTGGATTTTCCTGGCCAAAAGGCGCTAATTTCTCGAGGCGCTGATAGGCGGCTAGCGAAACCTGCTTGGCATCAATATCTGCATCAAGCAGGATTTTATCTTTCGGAAAATCAAAGCTGGTGTCATTTAAAATATGATCCAATCTGGGTAAATCAACTGCTGGCAAACTGAGGCCCGCTGCTTGTTTGTGCCCACCAAAAGACAGATATAAACTCTTGCCTTTTTCCAGTAATGTATAAAGATCAAAATCACCGCAGCTCCGGCCGGATCCCTTGGCAACGCCATCTTTAATTGAGAAAACAAGTGCCGGACGGTTGAATTGTTGGGCTAAACGGCCCGCAACAATGCCAATGACCCCTTCGTGCCAATTCTCACCAGCAGCAACAATCACATCGGAACGGTCCATATGTACTTGTTTTGCAGCGGCCTCATAAACTTTATTGGACTCAGTCCGTCTTTTCTGATTACAGCGTTCAACTTCTTTGGTCAGTTTTGCAATCATAGTTGGATCCTGGCTTGTTAACAACTCAACACCCATAGAGGCATCAGCCATGCGTCCTAATGAGTTCAGCCGCGGCGCAATTTTAAAAGCAATATCCTGAGCAGATAAATGTTTAATGGGCAAGGCCGCCTTTTTCATGATGCTTTGCAGTCCTGGATTGCTGCCGGATTTCAGCAAGGCAATCCCTTTTTTGATCATGGCACGATTTTCACCTAATAAGGGCATCACATCAGCAATCTCTCCAATTGTTGTCAGTGGCAGATACTTCTCCGCCTTCTCCGGCCCAATCAAATAGCTGGCGATCTTGTATGCAAGGCCAGCAGCTGAAAGTCCTTTGAAAGGATAATCGGGAGACAGGTCAGGATGAATAATCACTTTTGCATTCGGCAGCTGATCGGGAATCTGATGGTGATCAGCAATCAAGACATCGACACCTTGCGAATTAGCCAGATCAACAGCTTGGTTGCCGCTGATACCATTATCAATTGCAAAAATAACTTGAGCCCCTTCGTCAATCAAACGCTGATAAACAAGCGGATTAGGGCCATAGCCATCTTTGAATCGATTTGGGACATAGTAATCAGTTTTGGCACCTAAGGATTTCAGCAAATCATATAAAATGGCCGTACTTGTCATACCGTCCGCGTCATAATCGCCATAAATGACAATCTGTTCGTGACGGCTGATGGCCAAATCCAACCGTGTCTTCAGCTGCTCGATTTGTGCCAATCGGCTAGGCGCAATCAAATCGTCTGCGTCTGTAGCCAAAAAATCATGAATATCACTGAGCGTAGAAAAACGGCTGGCCAAAATCCGGCTGGTCACTTGATCGAATGAAAAATGCGTCATCACCGCATTTTCAAACTCGTTGTCGACTGTTTTTTTGACCCAAGGATATTGATTATCAAGCATGAGCTTTAACCAATTTCTCCGTGACAGGGACCTTAGCAGGAATCGGAAAGACAGCTAAGTCGTGAGCAAGATCTGTGTTCTTAAAAACAGCTCTGGCCTCATCCAATAAATTATCAGCGGCTCTGCCCAAGTAGCGTGCCGAAATATGCGTCAAAATTAAATGTTTAGCCTGAGCTTTTTTCGCATTTTCAGCCGCTTGGACACAAGTGGAATGGCCGTGTTTTTTGGCCATGGCTGTGTTTTGTCCATCATAGGTCGATTCATGAACCAGCAGGTCGGCGTTTTTGGCAGCTTCAATGATTGCTGGGTTGGATTTAGTATCCATAACAATTGTCACAATCCTGCCAGGCCGATCAGGCCCGATGAAATCAGCACTCTTCAACACGCGACCGTCGGGCAGGCTAATATCCTGGCCAGCTTTAATTTGTCCAAACAAGGGACCGGATTTTAAGCCAAGGTTTAATAGCTTAGCCACCTGAAGTTCGCCGACCGCGTCAGCTTCAACAATACGATAGGCATAATCTTCAATGCCGTGGTTCATCGCAAAAGCCGTTACTGAAAATTGTTTATCTTGAAAAACAACGCCTGGATGCACCTCGACAAAATCCACGCGGTACTGCAGACGGACTTGTGCTGCTTTCAGTGCAGAAAAAACGTATTGCCGCAAACCAGCTGGCCCATAAATGGTCAAATCACTGGGACGGCCCTGATCAATTGCTTCGGATCCTTGAAAATTTCGCGAAGTCAAAAAACCCGGCAGACCAAAAATATGGTCGCCATGCATATGACTGATAAAAATCTTCGTGATCTTGCGCGCTCTTGTATTTGATTTTAATAATTGATGCTGCGTGGCTTCACCGACATCAAACAGCCAAACTTCATTTCTCTCGTCTAAAAGACGCAGCGCAATTGACGTGACGTTTCGTTGTTTACTCGGTTGTCCAGCACCTGTTCCTAAAAATTCTATTTCCATATCTTAATTACTCATCAAACTCAAAAGAAAAATCCGCACCGTCAATGTAAACCATATCGCCGTCTTTAGCACCACTTTGCCGCAAACGCTCATCAACACCAAAGTTGCGCAGTTGGCGCGCAAACCTGCGCAGCGATTCATCGGTGGTCTTATTGGTCATCTTAGCCAGCTTGCTAATGCGATCGCTCACAATCACCCAATCATCGCCATCCTGCTCGATTTGAAAATCAAATGCCTTGTCATCTTTGAATTCATAAAGCTTTTCGCCACTTTGATTCTCGGCATCCTGATTGGTCTTTGCAATTGTCTTAGGTGTCTGATCCAAAAGATCCGCGACCTTCAACAATAACTGGCGCGTTCCCTTCTGCATCGCAGAGGAAATTTCTTCGACAGGCTGATCAATATCATGTGCAGCTAAATCTGCCTTGAACTGCTGCAGATTAGCCTGTGAACTCGGCAGGTCCATTTTCGTCGCCACGATGATCATTGGGCGCTGTAAAAGAGCCGGGTCGTAAGTCACCAGTTCATGATTAATCTGCTGGTAAGCTTCAAAAGGCGAGATACCCAAACCGGACTCTTCACTCATATCGATCATATGCAGCAAGACACGCGCGCGCTCAACATGCCGCAAGAATTCAAAGCCCAGTCCGACACCTTTGGAGGCACCTTCGATTAACCCTGGCAAATCGGCAATTGTAAAATCTCGGCCGTCAGGTAATTGCACCATCCCCAGATTGGGATCAATCGTTGTAAAATGGTAGGCCGCGATTTTGGGCTTGGCTGAAGTAACGACGGACAAAAAAGTTGACTTGCCAGCGGATGGGAAACCAACCAGGCCAACATCTGCCAGAACTCTTAATTCCAGCTTAACCTTCAAAACCTGTCCGGGTTCGCCGTTTTCAGCTATTTCCGGCGCTGGATTGGACGGTGTGGCAAAACGCATATTGCCGCGTCCGCCGCGTCCGCCTTTAGCTACCATAAAAGTCTGCCCGTTTTCTGTCATATCGGCCAGCTGCTGATTATTTTCTGCATCCGAAACAATGGTTCCAGTCGGTACCTTGATATACAAGTCATCAGAGGATGCGCCGGTCATGCCTTTCGTGCCGCCTTTTTCACCGTGTTTAGCACGAAAATGCCGGTTATATCGAAAGTCCATCAAAGTCCTTAAACCTTCATCGGCAATAAAATAGACGTCACCGCCTTTACCGCCATCACCACCAAAAGGGCCGCCCAATGGAACGAATTTTTCATGACGAAAAGAGATGATTCCATCACCGCCGCTGCCGGCTTTTATTTCAATTGTTGCTTGATCTACGAATGCCATCTAATCTATTATACAGGTCTATTCTTTTTCAAATTTTCGCTTTGCCTTGACAAAGACTTTTTTATTCTCAGATCGTACCATAGCGGTCACAGAAACCTTGACCAAAGCTGCCGTCTTAGCGCCAATTCCCAGTGACTGCAATTCTTCTAGCGAGGCATCAGCAATCTTAGGCAGGGATCCGAAACGGCGCATTAGTTTAATCCGCGACTTCGGGCCGATACCGGCAATCTCATCTAAGCGTGAAGACAAATTCGTCTTTGTCCGCAGTTGGCGATGAAAAGTAATCACAAAACGATGCACTTCATCTTGGATACGCTGCAGCAGATAAAAGCCTTGCGAATGCGGGTCCAAAAAAAGATGCTCTCCTTGTGAATTCAGTAAATCAGCCGTTTGATGCTTATCATTTTTAACCATGGCCGCAACAGGGATCTTAATATTCAGCTCTCTAAGTGCGCGTTCGGCCGCATGCAGCTGGATCTCGCCGCCGTCCATGAGAATTAAATCCGGGTACATCTGCCCTTCATCACGCAAACGCGTATAACGGCGCGTAATCACTTCAAAAGTCGCCTGAGCTTCGTCCTGCCCAGTCGGGGTCTGCAGCTTGTAGCGGCGATAAAGGTTTTTGTTGGGCAGGCCGTCTTCGAAAACAACTAAGGCCGAAACGTAATTAGTCCCTTGCGTACTGGAATGGTCGAAAGATTCAAAGCGATGGCCTTGCGGCAGTTTCAACGCATCTGTGATTTCTTTCATGGCACCCGTGGTTTTCTGCTCATTTAATTCCATCAAACGGAATTTGTCTTCCAAAGTGATACGGGCATTTTTTTCGGCCAAAGCCAGCAGATCGCGCTTCTCGCCCCGGGCTGGGACACGAGCCGGCACTTCCATCGTCTCTGTCAAAAGCTGCGTGTCAACACCCTTAGGAACAAGAATTTCTTTAGGTTTTTGCGCATTTCTCTGGCCGTAAAACTGCTGAATATAGGATTCCAATTCTTCTGTCGCCGAATCAACCATCGCAAAAGTCTCTTTTTGTTGGCGGAGCAGACGTCCCTGGCGTAGGAAAAATGTTTCAATCGTCATCCAGCCTTTATCCATATAGAAGTTAAACAGGTCGCGCGGCGTGTGATCGTTTTGCAGTACCCGTTGATTCTCGACCGTCTGGTCAATGAACTTCAAACGGTCGCGCAAATCAGCCGCCAGCTCATATTCCATGCGGTCTGAAGCACCCTTCATTTTCTTTTGAATGTCATGAATAGCTTTTTTCGTATCGCCATTCAGAAAACGTGTAATGGCAGCCACATTCTTGGCATATTCTTCTTCGGGAACCTCACGAAAACAAGCACCCAGACACTGTCCCATCGAATAATAGAGGCAAGGCCGGCCTTGAAAACCATTGCAGCGGCGGAGCGGATATGTGGACTCCAGAAAATGCAGTGTTTCAGAGGCCGCATAGACGTTAGGATAGGGACCGAAATAAGTTCCATGATCATGTTTTAACGTATTGGCTAAAATCAGGCGCGGGTCTCGCTCGTTTGTAATTTCGATATAGGGGTAAGAGCCGGAAAACTTCAAACGAATATTAAAATAAGGCCGATAGCGCTTGATCAGCGTATTTTCCAACAAAAAAGCTTCTTTATCGGAATTGGTCACAATAAATTCAAAGTCATGAATGTTGGCCACCAATTCAGCCGTTTTGCCTGTGTGCTCGGATTTGAAATAAGACCTGACACGATTCTTCAGATTTTTGGCCTTGCCGACATAGATAATTTTGTCATTCCTATCCTTCATTTGATAGGAACCCGGCTGATCGGGAAGCAGTCTTAATTTTTGTTCGATTAACTCGGAAGCCACGATAAAATTATAAACAAATCTAAGTTAGAATGAATTTAATGTTAAATGAGTTGAAAAACAAACGTAATTACCGCCTCACCTTTGGCCTGATTTTTACCTATCTGGTGCTTGGCGTTGTTGCCTTCTTTTTTGCGGATTATATTCCGCTTGTGCGTGCATATCTATGGAATATTTTCCTCGCTTTGCTGCCACTGGTTTTCGCACTGATCATTGATTTTCTCCATGACCACAAAGCACCTATTTTTATCACCTTGATTATCGGGCTGGCCTGGCTGTTCGTTTTTCCAAATTCGCCCTATATGATCACAGATCTGGCTCATTTAAATCTCTACCGCGTCTCTTATGGCTTGAATATCTCCACTTTTCATTCGGCCTGGTTTGGTGTTTTATTTGCCACTTTTTCAATTATTACAGGTGTACTGATGGGGATGCTGTCTCTTTATATTGTCGATGAAATTATCAGAAAACGGTTTAATACACCGTTGGCCTGGCTGTTTTCAGTGATTGTCAGCGGATTAGCTGGTTTTGGCATCTTTTTAGGCCGTTTCCCAAGATTTAATTCTTGGGATATTCTCAGAAGGCCGCGCTTTTTATTGTCAAATATTCTTCGGCAGCTAAACGAGCATACTTTAGGTTTTGTCATCTTGTTTGCCACAATGACATTAGCTTTATACTGGCTGTTTTACTTAATTTTCAATGATGGGCGCAAAACAGATAAAATTTAATTAGCGAGGTTGCCATGGCTAAAATTCAAAAACTAGAAAATGATCAATATAAAGAGTTAGAGAAATACTTTGTCATGCCTGAAGATAATGAACAGGCTGAGTTACGTAAGAAAGCATTGGGCCAAAAAGACCGTGTCAAGAAAACACGCCGCGTGGACGACAAAGAGAAAAAATAAATCAAAAAGAATTTTCAAGTTTCTCTAAAAGCTGCTCGAGCAGCGAGCGGTCGTTTTGATTCCAATTCTCAAAAGCCGCGGCATCCAGACGTGCCAATTCAGCGGCAATTTTCTTCACATCATCCAAGCCCCGTTCAGTAACGGAGTAAATCAACTGGCGCTTGTCCCGCCCGGTCGCAATTTTATCTAAAAGGTCTTTATTGACGGCCGATTTAAGCTGTCGGCTCAAAGTTGAGGTATCAAGGCTGGTTGCCTGCGAAATTTTTTCCTGCGTATCCAGCCCAGACTCAATCAGCAATAGCAGACGGTGTTCTGCAATTGTCAAGCCAAAAGATTTCATCAATTTGACGAGTTTTTCTGTATATAGCGCATCCGCATTTCTTAAACTTTCCAAAGCTGTCTTCATAATTAGTCTTTGTATACTGCAACAAATTATAAACACTGATTTTGTACTATACAAGCGAACATAAAATCAATTTAAGAAAATCTTTGGACTTTGTTTTAGACTAGGTTTATGGCTTTTGATGGACTTTTTCTGCACGCGATGACAAAAGAATTGAATAAGGAATTGGCTGGCGGGCGGATTTCCAAGATCGCCTTCCCTTTCCCTTACGAAATTATCTTGACAGTCCGTTCTTTTGGCAAGAACCGAAAGCTGCTGCTTTCGGCACATCCCGTCATGGCACGTGCTCAAATTACGCAGGTTGATTTTGAAAACCCGATTATTGCACCGAATTTCGTCATGGTCTTAAGGCGTTACTTGCAAGGCGGCAAAATTATTCAATTCAAGCAGGTAGAAAACGACCGTATCTTGGAGATTTTAGTTGCAAACGCTAATGAAATCGGCGACGCTGTTTCTTATCGGATTGTGCTGGAAATCATGGGCAGGCATTCGAACATTTTCCTGTTGGATGCCGAGAATAAAATTGTCGAATTAATCAAGCATGTACCGGCTTTTGAAAACCGCGTCCGTGTCTTAATGCCCGGCGCTCAATATGAGCGGCCGCCCAAGCAGGATCTGATCGATCCTTTTAAATCAAGCGAGTTTACTTCCAGCGATCCCAAAGTTCTTTTCCAGCATTACCAAGGCATGTCGGCTTTGTCAGCACAAGAAGCGGCGCAGGCAGCCTATCTGCCCGACTGGTTCAAAAAATTTGATCAAGCTGAGCCAACGATGACAAAAAATGGCAGTAAAAGCGAATTTACCGTTTTCCCATACCAGACACTGACCGGGGAGAAGAAACAGTTTTCACTCCTGTCAGATCTCTTGGATAATTTTTATGCTGAATCAGCCAACGAATCCCGCGTGCATGCATTATCGTCTCAAATTGACCAGGTTGTTAAAAACGAACTGCATAAAAACCGCCGTAAGCTCACAAGGCTGAATGGTGATCTGATGAAAACAGATCAAGCCGAAGATGACCGGATTAATGGCGAACTTTTAACCGCCTTCCAACAGCAGGTCACACATGGTGCAAAAACCGTCACGCTGAAAAACTATTATGACGGCCAAGACAGAAAAATCCAGCTGGATCCAAAAATTTCTGCTAATGCCAATGCCCAAAAATACTTTACTAAATATCAAAAACTGAAAAAATCAGTTAAACATCTCAATGAGCAAATCGCTCTAACTTCGGCCGACCTGAATTATTTTGAAACGATTGACGAACAGCTCAAAGACGCCTCTCCCAAAGATCTTGACCAGATTAAACTTGAATTAGTCAACCAAGGCGTTCTCAAAGACAAAAAAACAAACAAGAATCCAGCCAAGAAAAGAAACAATGTCGCCAAACCGGATCAGTTCCTTTCCAGTGACCAAACAGCAATCGAAGTTGGTAAAAACAATTTCCAAAATGACGAACTTAGTCTAAGACGTGCAAGAAAAGACGAAATCTGGCTTCATGTTCAAAAAATACCCGGTTCTCATGTGATTATTCATTCTAGCCAGCCGAGTGAGCAAACTCTAGTCGAGGCCGCTGAATTGGCCGCCTATTTCAGCAAAGCCAAGCACTCCGCCAATGTGCCAGTCGATTATCTGCCAGCTGGAAAATTGCATAAACCCAATGGTGCAAAACCAGGATTTGTGATTTTTGAAGGCCAGCAAACGATTTATGTTACACCAGACGCAGAATTAGTAGAAAAATTAAAAGTTTAAAAAACGTTAATTCCATTGTCCTGCAATTGAATTAACGTTTTTTAATGCGACATATTTCTCAATTTTGTCAGCATATTTTGAAACTCTTCAGGTAAAGGTGCCGTGAATACAAGCTCTTTTCCTGTGTGTGGTTGCGTCAAAGCCAGGCTTGCTGCATGCAGGAATTGGCCCTTTCCTGGCAATGTTTTTTTTGGGCCGTATAGCGGGTCTGCCGCGACTGGATGGCCGATAAAAGCCATGTGTACTCTAATTTGATGGGTGCGGCCAGTCTCTAAGACGGCCTGAATCAAAGCGAAGTTGTCAAACTGTTCCAATACCGTAAAATGTGTAACCGCTTCTCGCCCGCCGGCAACAACAGCTTGTTTTTGACGGTTCTTAGGATCACGGCCAATCGGTGCATTAATTGTGCCGCTTTTTTCGGAAAAGCGGCCATGTACAATCGCGAGATATTTTCGTCCTGTTTTATGTAATTTTAATTGTGCGGATAATTTTTCGTGGGCAAAATTATTTTTTGCAACCATTAAAAGGCCGCTTGTATCTTTATCAATACGGTGCACGATCCCGGGACGAAATTCGCCGTTGATTGTTGACAGAGGTGCGTGAGCCAAAAGTGCATTAACCAAGGTGTGGTCAGCGTGTCCAGCACTTGGGTGCACAACCATCCCGGCTGGTTTGTTGACAACCAGCAGATCATCATCCTCATAAACAATATCAAGCGGTATGTTTTCAGCCGTTAAAGATAAGGGCTTGCTTTGGGGAAACGTGACCTGAATCTTGTCGTCAGGGTTTACTTGATACTTAGAAGCGCGGCTTTCCCCGTTTACTGTGACGTAACTTTCTTTAATTAGCTGATCAATCCGGCTGCGGGAAGCATCGGCAATTTTCTCGGAAAGGACTTTGTCCAAGCGACCCTTCTCATTTTTAATTGTGACTGTCAGTGTTTTGATGGTTTTGCTGCTCGATTTTCTGGAAATAATTGATCGCTTTTTTGCTGGTCCAAATTCGGTAATGCTGATCTTCAAAATTGAATTCAACTAGTCTTTTCTTTAAGTCCAGCCGCGTGATCACCAAATTCTTAATATCAATCTCTAAATCATTACCGACAAAAATGCTTTGAAACAAAATATGGTCATCATCGATCAATAATCGTAAGCGTAGAAAATAGAAGAGCAGAGTCAGCACGAGTACTGCCCAAATCACAAAAGCCGTGAATGCCAGACGTGAAAATTCCAGCTGGACAATCAGAGTGATGAAAACAAAGATACCCAGCCAAATGAGACTCATCTGGCCTTTAAAATTCAAGTCCTGGTAAAAAGTAATTAAACGCTTCTTTTTCATTGTGTTCATTATAAAACAAACGCTTAGCGAATTTTTTTGCCCCAAAACTGGTAGAGGTCTGTCCGAATTGGGCCGTTATATAATTTACGTTTTTTAGTTGCGCGCTGACCATAAAAATGTTCAAAATCTTCATCGCTAGTGAGGATATATTCGCTCCAAGTCGGCATGTTATTATAAATCTCACCCATTTGCTCATAAAGTTTCCGTGCATCTTCCAGCTCCCCTAGCCGCTGGCCATAGGGCGGGTTAGCAACGATAATGCCGTTCAATTTATCAGTGGACCAATCCTTAACAGCCAGCTGCTTAAAGGTGATGTCGTTATATAGGCCGGCTTTTCTCGCGTTTTCCTTGGAAATACGGATCATGTTGCCGTCAATATCGTATCCGCTGATATCCAGTTCTTGATCATAATTTGCAAGGCTATCAGCTTCATCACGCACATCGTCGCTGATTTTTTTGTCAAACCAGCCCCAATCTTCAATTTGGAAACGGCGATTCATGCCCGGAGCGATATTTTTACCAATCAAGGCTGCTTCGATTGGAATTGTCCCTGAACCGCAAACTGGGTCAACAAAAGGATTGTCGGTAAACCAATTAGTGAGCAGTATCAAAGCTGCGGCAAAATTTTCCTTTAACGGTGCACCACCATGTTCAGTCCGGTAGCCGCGTTTAAACAAAGATTCACCGCTGGTATCAATCATAATCCGGACATTATTTTTATCGATTCGAATATCAATACCAACATACTGACCTGTTTCCGGCAAGTCGTCATGTCCCGTCTGAGCTCTTAAAGCTTCAACAATTGCCTTTTTCGTGATTCGCTGAATGTCCGGCACACTAAAAAGCTGTGAATCATGGCTGTGTGCTTCAGCGACCGGAAATTCATCATCCCAATTGATAAATTCGCTCCAAGGCAGAGCTTTAACTGATTCAAATAAGTCGTCAAAACGCAAAGTATGAAATTCGCCGACCAGAATTTTGACACGGTCAGCCGTTCGCAGCCAAAGATTTGTTTTTAAAATATCCCGCTGCGTGCCGGAAAAACGAACAAATCCGTTTTCCGTCCTAGTTGCATAACCTAAATTTTTCAGTTCTTTAGCAACCAGAGATTCAATCCCTTGTCCGCAAGTCGCGATTAAATTAAAATTATCCATCGCCTTATTCTACTCGATCAGGGCAACAGTTAAAAATAGACTCTTATTTTTTTGTTAAAGGGTCTCGGATGTTGTCAGCAGAATTCAAAAAAATATATTCAAAGATTACAATTTAGGTATCAGCTTTTTGGGGGTTTACAGCTTGGCAAATAAAAAAATTGTGATTGTTGGCACGGGTTTTGCGGCAGTGTATGCTGCCAAAAAATTAGCAAGGCATTTTAAAAAACATTCAGGCATCGATCTGATCATCATCAGTCAATCCTCGGATCTGGCCTCTTTTGCAACCTTACGCGGTATTGCCACCGATCGCCTCTTGGTCGGTAAAAGCGGTTACGATCTGCAAAACATTTTTCATGCCGGTAAGAATGTACAAATCGTCACGGATCAGCTTTTGTCTGTCGACTTTGCCAACAAGAAAATTATCACCAGCAACGGCCCATTTAGTTACGACTTTTTGATTTTATCAGCTGATGACGCGTCAGAAAAAGAGCCGGTACCGGGAATTAGCCAGGCCGCTTTTCGCCTGACAAACACTGACCAGGCTCTCAGTCTGAGAAACAATGTACAGACCAGCATTCATTTGGGTGCTGTTGCCACTGACCTGGAAAAACGCCGTTCGCTGCTGTCTATTTCTGTGATCGGAGCCGGTTACAAGGGTTTGCAGATCATGGCTGATTTAATCAATTGGCGAGACAGACTGGCTTTAGAAAATAGAATCGATCCTACTGAAATTCAGCTGTCATTAATTGATAAACAAAAAGATCCGCTTGATCGTTTTCCGGAAAAACTGAAGCAAAAAATCAATGCCTATCTGAAGGATAACCAGGTCAGGCTTTTATCAAACGCTGAAGTCGTCTCAGCCGGCCCGGGTTATGTTGATTTATTCGATGGCAAAAAACTGTTTGCCTCAACTGTCATTTGGTCCGCCGATGATCCGAATAATTGGCTGAATGGCATTTTTGGTTTGCAATCGAGCAATGCCGGCCATATCTCAATCAAGCCCACAGGCCAATCCTTAGCTGACCCTGCTATCTATGTCATCGGTAGTCATATTAGCATCAATGACCAAGGCGACAATCAAGAACCATTGTCGCTGGCTGGCGACGACATCGCTATCAAGCAATCTGTTAAAACAGTCGCGAAAAACGTCGCATCAGCGATCAAGCATAAGGACAAGCTTCAGCTAATGAAAGATAAATCAGTTCAGCAAACACTGTCTTTAAAAAAGAAGCTGACTATCGCGACAACAAAAAGCGGCAAACAAATATCCGGATTGCATGCACGCTGGATACAAAAAAGAAATGTTCTCGCCTTTTTCTTACATATCGGCAGCTTTTATTATCAATGGCAGTGGCTGACTAAAAAGGCCGTTAATCGAAACATCCTTCAAGGAACCAGACGTACTGTGTGGGGATTGGCAGCACGCCTGTTTCTCGCTTTAATTTGGCTAGTTGCCGGGCTTAGTCTCGTTGCCCAAACGCAGCCAGCACTAGCTGATCATTTACCAACATTTGTGCTGGGCGATTTTTTGCTGCGAACCAATTTTGATTCAGGCTTGCATGCTGTTGTGACGATTTTGATCTTCACAATTTCAGTCAGTCTATTCTTAGGATTTTTCACATGGCTCTCGGCTCTGTTTTCAATCCTACTGTTAGTCTTTTTAGTCCTGAATCACGCTTTTATCTGGTCATATATATGGGTTTTTCCGATGACACTAGCCATCATGAATGGATCCGGACGCATTTTAGGCCTTGATAAATATTGGCTTCCGTGGTTGGGTAAAACATACTATCGCCTGCGTTACGGCCGTCCCAAGCTGCTTTATCGAGATGAAAACATCAAATAACCTCTTGCGGGGCTTTTTTGCGACAAAAAAACCGCATTACTGCGGTTGCCTTGGCAAATCTATAGGCCATGTTATGTTCCAAATACGGTTGGCAGCCGTATTCTTCGACAATCATCTATCTACCGATATTTTGCGATATCAGTGTCAATTTTTACTTCAGTTAGCTAAATTGACCGCCCCTACCAAAAGTTTGGGTTGCCCGCTTGCAGGGTTTACGTCGTCTCACTTCCCCAGTTTCCCGGTTCTTCGTCGCTATAGCACTTTTATAGGATAATCACGCATGCCGAAGTTTAGCGCTTTTTCCAGCCGTCGGATAACACGAATGCCACCCACCTTCGCTTATTAGGCTCGGTACAAAAACTCCAATCATCGCAGATCGGACGGGCATGGACCTTCCTCACGAGTCTTTCATCGCGCAATTGTCCGATTTGCCTTTATTAATTATACACGTGCCTGTTCATCCGAACGATTTTTGTGATTGTTTCTATTTGGTGCAGTAAGCTTTCGTGCTAGACTTTTCATAAAAGTTTTAGGAGGAAGTAAGTTAAATGGCTGAATTAAAAGCGCGTTCGGAGTTTGATGAGAAGGAAAAATGGGATTTACGGCCTTTGTTTGCCGATGAAAATGCCTTTTTGAGAGAAATCAGCGACAGTCTGGACCAAATCAACGAATTCAAGAAAAATTTTCAAGGGCATCTCAACACTTTTGATGATTTCGATAAGGCCCTCAAGATTTATGAACAGATTGCAATTGATATCGATCATATTGCAAACTATGGTTTTATGCCGCAGACCTCAGATTTTTCCGATGAAAAATACGGTGAAATCGCGCATGCTGCACAGGATTACACGACCAAAGCAAGTGTTGAGCTCAGCTTTTGGGATGATGCACTCGTCAAAGCTGATGACAGTGTCCTAGATGAGATTGGCCAAAATCCAAGGTACGCGGCCTTGCTTCGACACACGAAAATCACAAAAAAAACATATCTGGGCGATGCAGTTGAAAAGACTATTTCTAATTTGCAGAATGCTTTGAATACGCCTTATGACGTATACACAAAACTGCGTGCCGGCGATTATCATATGGCTGATTTTACGGCTCATGGCAAGACATATAAAAACTCATTTGTTACCTATGAGAACTTCTATCAGAATGATGCCGATGCCGAGATTCGAGAGAAGTCTTTTCGCTCATTTTCGGCTGGCTTGCGCGCCAACGAAAATGCTGCTGCAGCAGCTTACCTAAACCAAGTTATTAATGAAAAAACCTTGGCCACTATGCGCGGGTATGATTCAGTTTTTGATTATTTGTTGGCCCCTCAGGAAGTTGACCGCAGCATGTTTGACCGCCAAATCGATTTGATCATGAATGATTTTGCGCCGGTCGCTCAAAAGTATTTAAAACATGTTGCCCAAGTTAATCATTTATCCAAAATGACTTTTGCCGATTGGAAACTGGATCTGGATCCTGATTTGAATCCTGAAGTCAGCATCGAAGATGGTTATAACTACGTCATGAATGCCACTGCCCAATTGGGCGATGAGTACACGGAGACAATCAAGCCTTTCTTAAAAGACCGCTGGGTGGATTTTCCAGCCAACACAGGTAAAGATTCTGGTGGTTATACGACCTTCCCCTATGGCACACATCCCTACATTCTAATGAGTTGGACTGGGCGCCTGTCAGATGTCTATACATTGGTACACGAAATCGGCCACGCCGGGCAAGGCAGCTTGTCAGCAAAGAATCAAAGTTATTATAACTATGAACCTTCGACCTACTTTGTCGAAGGCCCCTCGACTTTTAACGAATTGCTGCTGTCTGATTATTTGGAAAATCAATCAGATGATCCACGGACAAAACGTTTCGCCCTGGCTCACCGCTTAAGTGACACTTATTTCCATAATTTCATTACGCATCTAACTGAGGCCGCCTTCCAGCGCGAAGTCTACACGCTGATTGACGAAGGCAAATCCTTTAATGCCGATCGTTTGAATCAGATCATGAAAGGCGTTTTGTCTAAATTCTGGGGCGATGCAGTTGAAATTGATGATGATGCAGCTTTGACTTGGATGCGCCAGGCTCACTACTACATGGGCCTTTATTCTTATACCTATTCAGCTGGCTTGACGATCTCGACACAAGGCTTCATTAATTTGAAAAAAGATCCCGAAAAGGGCCGCAAGGCTTGGCTGAATTTCCTGAAATTAGGCGGTTCTAAAGCGCCAATCGAAGCTGCAAAAGTCGCCGGAGTTGATGTCACTACGGATGCTGCTTTGAAAAACACGATTCAATTCTTATCTGATACCGTTGATCGGATTATTGCTTACGCAGATGAAATCTAGTTGGAAAAATACACAACCGGGAGAGGAAAAATATTTCGTCCTCGGGGTTGAAAACATTGATCAAAATGCCTATTCAGCTATTAACGGTTGTGAAGCAGCTAGTTTGCTGGCTGCTTTGCATTTTGTCGGCAAAGCTCGTGAATTTGATTATCCGGCTTTTTTGGACACGATGCCGATCGATCCGGACGGCAATCCCTATAAAGGTTTTGGCGGATCGCCTTTTAAAAATACGCCCGGCAAGCTAGAAGCTATATTTATCGATCCCTTAGTCAGATGGGGCTCTCTTTTTGGATCGTTAACAGCGTTGCCAGGCGCCGAACTGAATGATTTATTGAAAATTGTAAAATTCGGATGGCCGCTACTGACCTATGTTTCGATTGGCTTTGCACCTTTTGGTGAAGAAGATTTTTCATTCGGCCATGAATTGACAAATAACCATGCCGTCGTCCTGGATGGTTATTCAGAAAGCTATGTGCATCTGTCCGACCCGATTGATGGTCAATATTGGCTGTTAAAAAGTCGTTTTAAAGAACGCTATGATGTCAGAAAATGGGCAGTCAAGATCGCATAAAACGTTTTTACCTACCATTCTCTGCGTTCTTCTTCCATCTCCTCCGAAAGGTCAGTCAGCATATCGAAATCAATCAATTTTAAAGTATAGTCAGGATGTTTACCCTGGTATTCTTTGATAGCTTTGTAATCGTAATCAGCTTTGCCCGTATTCTCCGGGTCATAGACCATTAAGGCTTCGTCTGTGTGTGTGAGCATAAACTGCTGGAAATTGCGCAACTGAATCGGGCTCTTATAGCCTTCCTGAGTTAGTGACTGAGAAAAATCAACTTGGCTTCGCAAATTCAATAAAGCACTCTGATGTTCGGGGTTCCATTGCGAACCAAAGTCAGAAAAAGGCAGCATAATCGCGATTTTAAGTGTAGGAAAGGTCTTTTTTAAGTCAATGGCTGTCTCGCTGGCCCATTGTTCGACCCCTAACTGACCGCTTGTAATCAGCCATTCTAAGTCATTATTTTCGATTTCATCGACAAGATCATCTTTGATTGCACGCTTAACCACCTGAACCTTGGGATCCTGATCATTAAAAGCGCCGAGTTCAAAACTGCGATATCCTGTAATCCATAGGCGTTTTTTCATGCCTTTATTCTACAATTGTTGTATGATTAATTACCCCAGCGGCGTCAATCCTAAAAGATCGCCAAAAACGCAGGCAAGTAAAAATGTTTCCTATGGCAAACGCGGCATGGGACTCGAAGAATTGATCAACGAAGCTAACAGCTATTATCTCAGCAAGCATCTAGCTGTTATTCATAAAAAACCGACACCAATTACAGTTGTCCACGTTGATTACCCAGACCGCAGTATGGCTAAAATTACAGAAGCCTATTATGTACAGCCTTCCACGACTGATTATAATGGCGTCTTGGACGGCCATTATATTGACTTTGACGCCAAAGAGACAAAAAATAAGACCAATATGCCGCTGAAGAATTTCCATCAGCATCAAATTACTCATTTGAAGAATGTCCTGGAAAACGGCGGCATCGGTTTTTTCATTCTTGGTTTTACAACACGGTCTGAATTTTATCTTTTTCCGGCCTCGATTTTAATCAAAATTTGGGATGAAGCCTTGCGTGGCGGGGAAAAATCCGTCCCCTACAGCATCATTTCTCAGCAAGGATTTCAAATAAACAGTAAAATGATACCTAGCCTTGATTATTTACCGGCTTTGAAGCGTTTTCTAAAATATTTAAATGTCTGATAATTCTTACAATCCAAATAATTTTCACAATAATTACGATGGCAGAATCAGCGGCCCGAATGAGTCTGATCGTGATTTGAATCAAAATCCGATCAACGAAAAAGACGCTGAAAAAATGTTTCCTGATACTAATGGACGTCGGCCGATTAGTTTTGGCAGGAACAAAAATAAAAACGGCAGCTGGACTGCAAATGAGCCGAAAAGCAGCGATTTTCATTTCGATGCTTTTTCGCCGGCAGATCAGCCAGCAACCAGACCCGAAAAAAAAGCGAGTGCAAGCAATTTGAATAAATCAAGAAATGATCGACGCCGCCCCTCTAAAGGCCGTCCTAAAAAAAAGCGGTCAAAAATTAAACTTTTCGGTAAAATCGCTGCTTGGTGTGTCACAATTGCGGCTTTGGGAATACTGGCCGGTATGGCTGTCTTCTTTACCTATGCTGCCGGCGCCCCAAAAATCACTGAGTCGGATTTAGCTTCAGAAACTTCGACACAATTTTTTGACGCGCAAGGCAACCAGTTTTATCAGATGTCTCAGCAGGAACGCGACTATGCTGATCAATCCGAAATTCCCGAGAGCCTCATGCATGCCGTCGTTTCAATAGAAGATCGTCGTTTTTACAAACATCATGGTGTCGATCTCTACCGTACGGTCGGTGCTCTGGTCTCTAACCTGCGAGGTAAATTAACCGGTAGTTCCAATGGCCTGCAAGGCGGATCAACACTCACCCAGCAATTGGTCAAACTGTCTGTCTTTTCAACAAAGGCCTCGGATCAGACCCTAAAAAGAAAAGCCCAAGAAGCTTGGCTGGCCTTGAAAGTCGAGCGTAATTTTAGTAAAAACCAGATTCTGACTTTTTATATCAATAAAGTACCAATGGGCAATGGGATCTACGGCATGAAGACAGGTGCCGAATATTATTTTAATAAGAGTTTGAAAGATTTGGATGCCTCGCAGACAGCTATTTTGGCCGGCATTCCCCGTTCACCTGTCTATTACGACCCCTATGTCTATCCGGATAATCTCAGGATCCGGCGCAATGAAGTTCTCGCCAGTGAAGTACAGATGGGATATTTAAGCAAGAGCCGAGCCGATCAAGCAATGGCTGAACCGATTCAGCAGGGCTTGGTTCCTAAAGACCAGCATACGCAGGATTCGACCAGTTCCCACTTAATGGATAGCGCCTATATTAGTTCTGTTCTAAGTGAAGTGCGGCGCTTGGGATACGATCCTGAAAAAGATGGCCTGAAAATCTATACAGCTCTGAATCCCCGCTTGCAGCAGCGCCTGTATACGGTTTTAAACGGCGGTACCGGTGTTCCTTGGCAGAATGGCATTCAAGCAGCCGCTACAGTGACGAACCCTAAAAATGGCCGTGTTGTCGCACAAATTGGCGGCCGCAACAATACTGTGATGTTCGGCCGCAACCGTGCCGTCCAGACAAATCGATCTTCCGGATCAACAGCTAAGCCTATCGTTGACTATGGCCCAGCCATTGAGTACCTTAATTGGCCAACCTATCGAACTGTTCAGGATAACCATTACCAATATCCAGGAACCAATATTGATGTGCACGATTTTGACGGGCGTTTTCTCGGAAATATGACCATGAGACACGCCATTGCGATTTCGCGTAATATCCCGGCTATTCATACATTGATGGATGTCGGCATGCCCCGTTCATCAGAATTTTTGAACAAAATTGGTATTCCTTACAAACCAAGCCAGCTAACTGGTTCTTCGGCTATCGGTATTGATGTCTCAACTGAGCAGGAAGCAGCCGCCTTTGCTGCATTTTCAAATGGCGGTACTTACTACAAACCGCAATATGTTGAAAAAATCATCACAGCTGACGGCATCACTCATAGTTATGACAATCCAGGAGAAAGAGCTATGAAGGAATCAACGGCTTTCATGATGACCAACATGTTGCAAGACGTGCCTGAACCGACTGGATCAGCCCCAGGTGCTTTAATTCCAGGTCTCTATCAAGCTGGAAAATCAGGGATTGTCGGCTATGATTCAGCTATCAACCAGCCATCAGGCGCAGAATCTGATGTGTGGTTTACAGGATACACAAAAAACCTGTCTGCTTCTTTCTGGGTTGGATTTGATGAACCGAACAAGCCTGGGAATTACATCCCGATGTACTCTGAGTCCTCAATGCCCGAAAGAGCCTATCACGACTTCATGATTGTGGCCTCGCAAGGTTATGAAAACACGGATTGGCAAGCGCCAAGTACGGTTCAGCGAGTTACACGCGGCGGTATTACGGAATACGAAGTCAAAGGTGCTAAATGGAGCAATGGCGGCTTGCCAAACGCATTCCAAAATACACCGTCTTCTTCGTCTTCTAGTGCCCCAGTCGTCGTAGTCACACCGCCTGCTTCTAGTTCCAGCAGTTCGTCGTCATCCAGTGATTCATCGAGTTCGAATTCGACTAGTTCATCAAGTTCTTCCGGTTCGGGATCAACGCCACCCGGACCTTAAAAAGAACAAATAAAAAGTCCGCTTTCTGCGGGCTTTTTTTAATACTTATTCGCCAATTTTTTTCAGGGGAATTTTGATAGTCGGGCCTTTTTTAGTTTGCGGCAGTTTGGCTCCGTGTGGCATCTCAGCAAATTGCTGACGATGATGCAGGTTATCAGCTTGAGCCTGTGCTTTTGTCTGCACGTGGCTGTTCTTCCAATTCAGGAGTATTTTTTCGATATAACGCAGATTTAATATCTGAGCATTAACAGCCTGGCCTAGCGCCGTAACGATTAATTCAGGGCTAAATTTGTCCTTTTTCAGCCATTCAGAAATGGTTTGCAGTTCCATCGGTGTCAGTAGACGACCAAACTCACGTTGGAAAAGCTGATAAAGCTGTTTTTTTGTCCCCGTTTGATCCAAGCTATTGTCCAGTGAAGAGAAAGCTACCGTATCGTCAGCTCCGCTGCCAATGAGTTTTTGAAATAAATTCGTGAAATCATAGGCATCATTGTCCGCGGACAAAGCGATGAAGTGATGCGTCAGCAGTTTTTCAATATCGCGCTGAACAGCCTGCTGAGAAAAATTCGTCCTCGCCGAAATACGCTGAGCATCCGGGAGTGCCACGCCTTCTTTTTGAAAAGCCATTAATTGAATCAAGACAACAAAATCCTCATTGCTGAGACCGAGCTGATGGTAGTTTTGAAACAGCCTCAATGGGATTTCGACATTGCCTTGAGCCAAGAAATTTTTTAGTCCGTCGTCCATATTAGGGATGCAAACGATTCAGGGTTCTTGGGAACGGAATTGTCTCACGGATATGATCCTCGCCAGCCACAAAACGAATAAAGCGTTCCAGGCCCAAACCAAATCCGGAATGTGGCACAGAGCCGTACTTCCTTAAGTCAAGATACCAATCGTATTCCTTTAAGTCCAAATGCTGATCAATCAGGCGCTGTTTGAGATAATCATAATCGGTATCCCTTTCAGAGCCGCCGATAATCTCGCCATAACCCTCAGGAGCCATCAAATCAGCCGAAATCACGACATCATCGCGTGTCGGATGACGTTTCATGTAGAAAGCCTTGATAGCTTTAGGAAAGTTCACAACGAAGAAAGGTGTCTTGTAGTAGTTAGCCAAAAAGGTCTCTTCCGGCGAACCAAAATCGACACCCCATTTGATATCAAAGTCATTGTCCTGCAGCAGTTTGACGGCGTCGTCATAGCTGACACGCGGAAAAGGCAGCTTTGTGTAACTGCGTAATTTGTCGGCATCACGGCCCAGCATTTCTAGTTCAGTCTGGCAATTGTCAACAACTCGCTGAATCAGATAAGCAATCATCCGTTCCTGAACATCCAAAGACTGTTCTTGGTGCATCCAAGCCATTTCGGCATCAATCATCCAAAATTCGGTCAAATGGCGGCGCGTGGAAGATTTTTCTGCACGAAAAGTCGGCCCAAAATCATAAACCTTGCCAAAGGCCATTGCGCCAGCTTCAACATATAATTGACCGGTCTGAGACAAATAAGCTGTCTGGTCAAAATAATCAACAGGAAAAAGCTCAGTGGTTCCTTCCGGTGCTGAATCAGTCAAGATTGGCGAATCAAATTTCAAAAAACCGTCCTGATAAAAGAAATCATAAATGCCACGAATGATTTCATCGCGAATTTTCAAAGTCGCATAGGGCTTTTGATGGCGCAAATATAGATGGCGCTGGTCAAAGAGAAAATCAGTGCCGTGTTCCTTAGGTGTAATCGGATAACCTTCCGACTCGCCGACCATGTCGATCGCGGAAACGGCCATTTCATAGCCGAAACTGCTGCGGGAATCTTCGTGAATCTCACCCGTCACATAAAAACTGCTCTCCTGCTTGAGATGTTCGGCTAATTTAAAAAGCGCCTCGTCCACATCTGCTGAAACGACGACACCTTGCATAAATCCAGTGCCATCGCGCAGCTGGAGAAAAGCAATTTTTCCGCTTCCCCGCTTTTGTCTCAACCAGACACCGATTTTAACTGTCTGTCCGACAAAATGAGGGACATCCTCAATTCTGATAACTTTTATTTCTTCTGACATAAATGCTCCCTGAAAACACTATAAACCTTCGATCACACGATAAACCTTGCCGCTTTTCAAATCAATTGTCAGATAATTAAGGGACTGATTCTGTCCTTCATAACTCAATTCCAATACCGGCCGCTTTTTGTAAATCGATGGTGCAAAAGAATAAACGTTGTGGACACGGTATTTTTTGTAAATCTGATCCAACCGGCTGTTAGATACCTGCTGGCTCACTGGTATTCGGCGAACCAGCTTCTCTTTGCTATTAAAAATGACCAGATACTCTTTTCCCTTGCTATTATCGCCGTATATCGAATAATAATTGCCGTTGCGGTCCGACGCTTTATAAGCCCTAACACCTGTAATGCCGGCCTCAGATTGTGCCAAAGAGGAAAAACGCGTAGCATCATCTCTGCTAGGCAGCAGAATAATGAAAAGATAAACAGATATCAAAACCAGCAAAAAAATACCGATACCGACAATAATCGCAAGTCGGTGGGCTTTATTTGATCGTTCTGCATTTTGGATTGTCGAATAGTTGTTCAAAAGGTTTTGACTTAAATTATATAAAAAAACAGCGTGAAATTCATTGTTTCAAAGATAAAATCGTGGCAGCCAGATCGGGAAATTCCCGACTTGAATACCAATTTTTCAAATAATCTTTCGCCTGTGTAAACATAATACTCGTCTTATCGATGTTCCCAGCCAAATCAGCCAGATCAGAAACACCTTTATCGATATCGAATATCAAATAATCATAGTAGGACAGAAATTCATGCTTAGTCACGAGAAAACTCGCCAAATCGGTGATCGCGATATCTGGAAACTCGTAATCATGCGTGCCAGCTTTGAAATAATCAAAGGTATCCGGTGACGTCTGATCGGCAAATAGGCTGTATAAAGATTCTGGAAAACCATTAACGATTTCATTCAAGTTGCCGCTTTTTGTCTCTGTCAGCCAGACCAGCAGCCTCAGCTTGGCCAATTGTTTTGTCGGGCTGTCTTCAATTGCCAAAGCTTCCCTGAATTTGCTCAAGCTGATAAAATCTTTGCGGCTGATTGGGTTAGCAAACAAACTGCGCTTTTCTGGCATCAGCAGCTGGGATTTTTCAAATACGAGCTTTTTTCTTTGCGGGTCCTCTTCGATAATCAAGACTTTTGCGCGCTTTGCTGCCAACTTCTCTGCCAGCAGTAGATAAGCATTGCTTTTGCCAAAACGCGGACGCGAGAAGACAGAAAAAGTTTTTGAACTGCCCTTTTTGAGTTTGGAGAGAAAAATATTGGCAAAACTTTCCTGTCGGGGCCTTAAAACAGCTGTCACAGGTGTCTTGCGAGTCAAAAAACGCCGTTTTTCCGTCAGCCATGCATGCAGATCATCTGCCTTTGCCCGGTGTACTTGTAAAAGATCCAGTTCTTTATAGTGGCTGCCCTTGAATTTTGGCTGGCCCTTAACCAGACTGAAAAGATTTTCCGTATTGCCGATCAGTGTTGAAGATGAGGCCGATAGATTTTTCAAAGTATTTTGCGAAAGCGACGCCATCCGGTCATGCAGTTTTAAAAACAATTGCGCCGTCGCATAAGCATCCTGATCGGCGCGGTGGTGTCTGGGAAGTGTGATGCCAAGATTTTCGACCAATTCGTCTAATTTATAACTTGGCATCGTCGGGAAAAGAATCTGTGCCAGTTGAACCGTATCGACTGATTCCAGACGCAAACGCCGCATCTTAATTCGCGAAAATTCACCATTCAAATAAGGAAAATCATAGTGAACGTTATGTGCAACAAAAACCGTGCCGGCCAGCTGCTCATGTATCATTAAAGCTAGATCCTCAAAGTAGGGCGCATCTTGAACATCAGCGTTTTGAATCCCAGTCAGTTCGACAATCTGCGGCGGAATCCGGACGCCTGGATTGACCATGGTCTGAAAGTTATTGATGATTTTCCAATTTTGTACAAAACTAATGCCGATTTGAATGATATGGCCGCCCTCTTTGAATGGCGCGGTCGTCTCGAGATCCACAATTGCAAAAGTTGATTTTTCATCCATCTACAAAATTTTACCTTTTTTACTACAATTAGTATTATGAATTTCGGATTTGGACAGTCACACGCAAAAGCACATCTCTTAGGAGAACATTCGGTTGTTTACGGTTATCCTGCAATTATCGCGCCATTATTGAGTTTGAATTGCAAGGCAGAGGTCATCAGTTCTGACCAGACATTAATTGAAACAGATAATTTTTCTGGCACCATGTATCAATTGAATTATCGTTTTTCCGGCATCTACAGCCTATTGACCGAACTGCTGAAATTTTTCCAGCAGCCTGATTTACCCTTTAAACTACATATCAAATCAAATGTCCCTTCAAAAAAAGGCCTCGGGTCTTCAGCGGCCTATTCAGTCGCCATCACGAAAGCCTTTTTTGACTTTTTTGATTATCAATACAGCGACGAGGAGGTCTATAACTTTTCTCAGATTGCAGAAAACAAAAATCATGGCAAATCATCGGGCGGCGATACTTATGCAGTTATGGCGGACGGGCCGATTTTTTTTGACAGCAGCAAAGACGCAACTATTTTAAAGCTCGACACGGAAGCCTATATTGTTATCGCCGATTCTGGAACAGCCGGCCTCACTTCGCAAGCTGTCAAATTAGTCGCCGATAATTATCATAGAGATCCAAAAAAATACGGCAGTTATTTTAAGGAAATGGGCGCCATTGCTGAAAGCGGCCGTGAAGAAATCATTGCCGGTGATTTAGTGGATTTCGGAGATTTGATGACCCGCAATCAAAAACTGCTCGCACAACTAGGTGTTTCAACACCCTATCTGGAACGATTAATCAAAATCGCGATTAAAAATGGTGCACTTGGAGCTAAATTAACCGGTGGGGGCCTAGGCGGTAGCATCGTGGCTTTAGCAAGTGATAAAGAAACCGCTAATCAGATTAAGAGCGCCTTGTCACAATCCGGTGCGACCGGCAGCTGGATTTCAAAAATATAATGACTCAAGCACGCGCCTATACAAATATCGCTTTAATTAAATATTGGGGAAAATCGGACATCACTTGGAATCTGCCAACCAGCAGTTCAATTGGCCTGACTTTAGATCAGCTGTATACCGATACGCGTGTTGACTTAACCGATGATCTCAAGCAGGATCAGTTCATTTTAGACGGTCAGCTCGCCAGCAATCCTCGAATTATAAAAGTACTGGATTTTGTGCGTCAGCAGACTGGCAGCCACAAGTATGCCAAGATCACTAGTGAAAATCACGTGCCGAATTCAGCTGGATTAGCTTCTTCTGCCTCAGCTTTTGCAGCTTTTGCATTAGCAGCCAGCGATAGTTACGGCCTGCCAACTGACCGTCCGTCCCTTTCTCGTCTGGCACGCCTTGGATCTGGTTCAGCCAGCCGCTCTGTCTATGGCGGCTTTTCGATTTGGTATCAAGGGTATGATCATCAGAGCTCTTTTGCACAAAGTATTTTAGACCCGGTCGACTTTGGCATTCGTGTCATCGATGTTTTGACAGACAAAAAGACAAAAAAAATCCCTTCCAGCCAAGGCATGCAGCGTGCCCAAAGCTCGCCTGACTACTCAAATTGGCTTTCACAGAGTAAAATGCAAATCAGGGAAATGATAGCTGCAATCAAAAACAAGGATATTGAAAAAATCGGCCTGATTGCTGAACGAAACGCCATGGGGATGCACGCACTCAATCGCAGCGCTGATAAGCCTTTTGACTATTTTGCCGGCGAGACTTGGGCCGTGATCAATGACATACATCGTCTTTACCATGCCGGTATTCCAGCATTTGCAACGATTGATGCCGGGCCAAACGTTAAAGTGATTACTGATAGCCGGTCTTGTCAAAAAGTCGCTGACCAGTTGAAAAACTTTGGCGAAATTTTAATTCAAAAGCCCGGTCCAGGAGTCGTTCATGTCTGAAATGAGAGTGCCTGGCAAATTAATGCTGGCCGGCGAATATGCTGTCACAGTTCCAAAACATTTGGCGCTGGTGTTTTCGATCAATCGTTTTATCTCGCAGACCAAGTCCGAACTCGTCAACCGCCAAGGTGTTAAATACGGCCTTGGTTCTTCGGGTGCCTATGCCGTGCTGAAAACCAAAAGCGACAATCTGCTGCCCCTGTCTGATGACGAGTTGTTTTATAAAGCACTGGCTTTTTCACGCCAGCAGCAGCCTCAAAATTCCGGCGCCGATATTGCTGCCTCGACTTATGGCGGCCTGCTGCTCTATGAAAACGGCCAGCTGCCGATCCAGGCGCGTTTTCCAGAATCCTGGCACCTGTTGGTTGGCTGGACCGGGCAACCTGCTGTAACCAGCGAACTTGTCAAAAACAACCAATTGTCACAGAGCTTTATTCAAACTTCCGACCAAATCGTGCGAAACATGTTTACAGCCATCAAAGATCGGAACTTTGCTGCCTTTAGCCAACAGATGCATTTAGCAGAAGACAATCTTGAAAAGCTGACTGGCGTCATGACACAAAAGATCGTCCAAGGTATTCGTGCCGCCAATCGGTGCGGGTACCAGGCTAAAATCTCCGGAGCTGGTGGTGGTGATAATATTATTGCCTTTACAGAAAAAATTGATGATATTCCTAAGATTCAGCAAGAATGGCGGCGGATCGGCATTGTCCCGCTGGATTTACACGTATACTATAAAAAATGACCGACAAAACACAAAAAATTGAATCTGCTCATGCTCACCGAAAAGACGAACATCTTAGTTTGGCCATTTGGCAGTGGCGAAACAACCGACCCTTTAACGATTTGCGTTATCTGCAATTGGATCGGCCGATTCTGCCTAACGTCGCTGTTAAAGACGTTGACACCTCCGTTACACTTTTCGGCCACCGATTCCAATGGCCTTTTTATATTGAAGCTATGACCGGCGGCAGTCTGAGAACAGGCGCGATCAACCAAAAATTATCCCAAATAGCTAAAAAATACGATTTAGCCATGGCTGTTGGATCTGAATCGATCGCTATTAAAGAAAAAGAGACACGCAAAAGTTTTTCGATTGTGCGAGAAGAAAATCCTGAAGGTTTTATTTTCGCCAATATCGGCGCTGGCCATTCCGCTCAAGATGCAAAAGAGGCCATTAAGATTGTTGATGCGGATGCTTTGGAAATCCACGTCAACGCGGTTCAAGAGTTGTCAATGAATGATGGCGACCGGGATTTTACGAAATGGCAGTCCAATATCACACAAATCATTGACCAGGTATCAGTACCCGTGATTATTAAAGAAGTTGGTTTTGGCATGTCGCAAACCGCTATTGAAACCTTATCAGCACTGCAGCCGGCAGCTATCAATGTTGCAGGATCCGGCGGGACTGATTTTGGCCGGATTGAAGAGAGACGTAACCGTACTCCCTTGTGGCAACTATTTGCTGATGGCCTGGATTCTGAAGATGATGATAGTGAAAACGACAGTGACGACCCAGAAATGGCAGATGTCCTGACAAGTAATGATTGCTTGGGAATCAGTACGTCTGATTCATTGCGTTTCGCTAGACAAGCCGACACGCAAACACCGATTATTGCTAACGGCGGCATCACAAACACACCAGAACTGTTCAACGCCTTGGCACTCGGTGCCAAAATGGCCGGTGTGGCTGGCTATTTTCTTTTTCAACTGAGCAAACATCAATTAGGCGAAACGATTGAAAGCTGGCAAAAACAACTGCCGCTGCTTTATGCCATGTATGGTGTCAAAAAAAGCAGCCAAATCGCTGCCTTAAAAGAATTGAACAGATAATTGATTTAATCGTGCAGGGTTGTTCGCAGCCCTTTGGGATAAAAGTTTTTAATCATATGATCTGAATAACGACCGAATGCAAGGCCGTTATTTTTTTTCGTGACAAGAACCCAGCCCTTTTGTAAAGGCACTGTCAGATTCGCAATCACATCGCCATGGACATAAGCTTTTAGCTGATCATCAGATAACTCAAATCGGTTAATTTCAGCACTATCAGCGGGAATTAAGCTCATTGCCAAGGATTGTGAAGGTACAAAACGATTTTTTTTCAGTTGGCCTAATTGCAAACCCAAACGCAAAACGCGTAAGCCTTTAATTGGTGGGCAGCCCTCTGGAAACAGATAGACATAATCTGCAAATTCAAATAAACGATCTAAGGGAAAGCTCAAACGACTTTCTTTGAAAAAAGTTCGGATGACGGGCAGATCTTTTTTATTCAGATTGCTCTTGAGAAGTTTCGTTTGACTGTCAGTTGGCTCGTCAGTCGCTTTGACCAGTTTGGCGACAAAATGACCCTCGCCTTGAAGCTTATCCGGCCACAGGCGCGCTGTTTTTTTCAACTCAGGATTATGGTCAGCCCAATCCGGGCGTCCGTCCTCGATCCCTTCCGGCTTATTTATCGGTAGAAGCTGCAAATCCGGATATTCTGAGAGCAGCCAGGCAATCACCTGCTCGTCTTCTTCCGGCGCAAAAGTACAAGTGGAGTAAATTAATTGGCCGCCAGGTTTTAGCATCAATAAAACTGATTTTAAAATCTCTTTTTGCCGATGAGCGCATTCGTCATTATAATCCGGATGCCAATAATCGATGGCATTCGGGTCTTTTCGGAACATGCCCTCTCCGCTGCAGGGCGCATCCAATAAAATCTTGTCAAAATAATTGGGAAACAAATCGGCTAACGCGTCAGGTTTTTCACAGGTAACCAGACAATTGTTAATCCCCATGCGCTCGATATTCTGGCTCAAGATTTTGGCGCGTCCAAAATTAATCTCATTAGCGACCAAAAGTCCCTGATTCTGCATATCAGCTGCCATTTGTGTCGTCTTGCCACCAGGAGCGGCTGCTAAATCTAAGACGCATTCATTGGCCGCAGCATCGACCACACGAGCAACAAATTGGGCACTGGCTTCTTGCGAATAGACCACACCGGTTAAAAAAGCGTCGGATTGACCGGAAATCTTGCCATAACGGCCGTTTTCCGGATTCCAAGATACTGGGTGCTTCTTAGATAAATCGCCGTAATCTTGCAGGTTTTTTAAAGGATTCAGGCGAAAAGCAGCAACCGGTTCAGATTGAAAAGAGGCCAAAAAAGACTCGGCCCGATCGCCTAGCAAATGCTGATATTTAGTAATAAAAGCCGCAGGCAATTTAAGCATTAATGGCCTCTTTAATCTTCGGAAGTAAAATGTCTGCGGCTTGCTGATGGCCGAGTTGGTTTAGATGGACACCGCCGTCGCTGGTCGGAAACTGCCAAGATGTATTTTTGATTAATGTGTAATTCGGATCATAGGATGTGACAACCGATTCAAAGACTTGTTTGAAATTACCATTAAAGGGTTCGACAATGATGATTTTGGCGTCGTGAAAACGTTTTTTTAATTCCCGGAGAAACATTTTCAGCGCAAAGGTAAATTCCTGCTGGTCGGCATCGCCGTCATTGGTTCCCAAATTCACGACCACACCAGCAATATCATCCCTTTGATCGATCAGGCGGGGCAAAGTCTCAGACGACAGCCAAAGAAAATCCATGGCAGTCGGCGGATAGATTTTGGCATGCTGCGTAATACCGCAGCCACCATAAGCGATCCGGACATTATTCAAATTCAAGGCTTCAGAGACTAAGAAATCCCAGCTTAAATCGGGGCGGTGTGCCGCTGTCGTCTTGTCCGCCAGAACTTTCTGCCCGTTAATAATCGAATCCCCAACAAAAATCAGTTTTTTACGATTTGGCACAGCACCTGTCAGCTGACCATTATGCGTAACCCCTTGCAAACAAAAATAGTCAGTCAGCGTCCATGTCCGTGCTTTTTCATAACTGATTGCTTGTGTCATGATACGGATTAAATGGTCTTCTTTTGGATCCAGTGACAAAATAATCGGATCGGCTGTCAGTTTTTCGGATTTAAAAACACCGCCATCAAGTGAAATCAGAATACGCGAACACTGGCCATCACGCGTCTTAGCAGCCCAGTCTAGGACAATTTGAGAACATTCATGGCTTTTTAAATAAATCTCAGCACCCAGATTTGTGGTTAGAATGTGCTGATGGTCAGGATCTTCAATCCAACTACCCAAAAAAGCATGTGATTCAATTGTGAGAGGAAAATTAATCATTTTGTAAAAAATCCCTTGGTGTGATGTCTGCCATGCCGATCATCGGATCAATCCGGCCGCTATCTATCAGCTGCTTACTTAATGTGAAAAGCCTCGGTGCAGCAGTCGGAGCCGCAGGTTCTGCCTCGATATTTGTTTCCTTTTGAGCGACTAACGTTTTTTTGCCACCCAGAAGGCTAACCAAATTTGTCTGGCGCAACGGTGTCGGATTGTTAATTGCATCCGTGAAAGCCGCTTGACTGCCGATCATAATTAAAGACTTTTCGGCTCGCGTAACGCCTGTATAGACTAAATTACGTGTCACAAAATTATTAAAGGTGCTGGTCAAGACAAAAATCACATTTTTAAATTCACTACCCTGTGATTTGTGGACCGTAGACGCATAACTGAGCCGGAGCTGCTTGATTTCGTTTTCTTTATAAGTGACGAGACTGCCGAGAAAATCGACCGATAGAAAACGTGAGCGGACCGGGCCTTGTAAATGGGCAGCTGTCACATAACCGATATCGCCATTATTGACACCTTTTTCCGGATCGTTTTCCTGCTGCATGACACGATCGCCCGGCAGAAAATCCGCCGACAAATCAACTTGACCGTCACTATCGATCAGAAAAGGCCGCGCCAATTGGTTCAATAAATCCACGAGACGGTTGGTCGGTGTGATAATCTGCAAATCTTCTTTTTTAATTCCGAAGCGCATGGCTGCTGACAAAATCCGATTGATGCCGCGATCCAACTGGTACTCTTCCAAAGCAAAAAAAGACACATCTTTGCTATTTTGAAACATAGCTGGATTAACGATACCTTGTTTCATATCCTGCGACAATAAATCGATGCCGGATCCCTTAGTCTGCCGGTGATTAGTCTGCAGCTGAACCGTGGCAAATTTCTCGCTCAAAATTAGATCATTTAAGATTTGACCGGCACCGACTGACGCCAATTGGTCCTTATCGCCGACTAATAATAGTGTACAGTGATTGGGCACGGCACAGAGAAAATGCTGAAACAGTGCCAAATCGACCATCGACATTTCATCAACTACGATCAAGCCCGCCTGAAGCTGATTGCTCTCGTCAAAATCAAAGTAGCCATCAGCCGTTGCACCCAGCAAACGATGAATCGTGACAGCTTCTTTACCGGTCACTTCTGTGATTCTTGCAGCGGCGCGACCAGTCGGTGCTGCCAAAAGAACTGTTTTCTTATGATCCTCTTCATCATTCTCTTGGGATTTAGATGCCGCAGCATGCCATTGATGAATCACTTCTTTGATGACGGTCGTCTTGCCAGTCCCAGGGCCGCCTGTCAAAATGGTAATCCGATTTTGGAAAACGGATTTAACCGCTGCTAATTGGTCTTTGTCTAAAGCAGCATCGGTCTTGGCAGCTAAGGGCTGCTTGTCTTTGGCTTCAGGAAAGGAAATCAAACGTTTTAAATCTTTGACAACTGCCCTTTCCAAATTGTAGCTTTCGACAAGGCTGATGCGGTCATCAATCAAAACGATGCGTTTTTTTGTCTTCAAAAGCTGCAGATTCTCTGAAATCTCTTTATCAAAGAATCCAGGGTCACTATGTAATAGAGCTGCCACAGCTGCAAACAGCTGTGTTTCAGTCAAATAAGTACCGCCGTTTTCCTGTTGATCACTCAATAAGGCATAAACGATCGCACCTTGGATCTGGGCCTTTTCGTCCTGGAAATTGTCGACTCGTGCCACCTGTTCGGCGCTATCAAAAGTAAAACCTTCAACTTGGCCGATAAATTGATAGGGATTTTCGGCCAGCATGGTCGTAAACATCAGGCCATATTCGTCAAAAAGCCGCTCGATCAAGGACTGGCTAAGGCCATATTTGCCCGTCTGACTGAAGGCCGAAGTTTTTTCCTGATTTTCCAGCAGTCCCTTTTTCAGGGTTGCCAGCTGCTTTTTTGTCAAAGAGAGTGTCTGCAGCTGACTATCATCGCTGGTCAACAGCTCGATTGTCTTGCTGCCCAAACTATCAACAACTTTTTCAGCTGTCGTCCGACCGATTCCGGGAAATAAATCCGAACTCAAAAAATCGACCAAACCATCATTATCATTGGGCAGCACCGATTGATAATCCACGACTTTGAATTGCTTGCCATATCGCGGGTGTTCAGTCAGCTGGCCGGAAAACTCGTAGGATTCGCCAACCTTTAAATCAGCGATCTCACCAGTCAGCGTGATCATGGATTCTTCCCAATTGAAATCACTGTCAGAAACCTTCGCCGAAAAAACAGCATAGCCACTATCGCTGCTGACAAAAAAAGACCGTTTTACACTTGCTGTTAATTCAGGCACGTAAACAAGTTTAACGCAAAAAAACAAGTGCTGTTGCGCACTTGTTCCAGAAATAAAATAGATTTTTAAACGGTTTCCAACACATTTCTGTCGATCAGCTGCTGAATTTGATAACGGTACTGTTCAACTAAAGGCTGATCCTGATCGTTTGAGAAAATATCAACATTTAAAGCCTCATTAGCTGTCAGGATCGAAACTTTAAAGCCGGAAACATCCTTAGCAAAGACAAGCTTCAATTTTCGCGAACCCGCAGTGCCCTTTTCAGGCTCCAAGAGTGTCGTCTTGGTCAAAGCGCCTGCATTATTCGGGAAAAATCCCAAATCGCGCAATGTAAATGCTTTAATGGACGGACTGATGCGATATGTCTGATCACCTTTTACTGAAACTGTCTCTGAAAATGCCATAACCCAATTATATCAGCTGACAGGCAGCAAGCATCTTATAAACCTTGAATAAAGTTCAACAATAACTTGGCTGACTTGCGGCCGGCTTCGAGCAAAAACTGATCAAAACTTTCTTGTGCCCCATCATCGGCTGAATCAGAAATGGCACGCAGGACGATGAAAGGTACACCGAAGTCATAAGCAATCTGAGCTACCGAAGCGCCTTCCATCTCGACAGCCATGGCATCAGGAAAATTGGTCACAATCTGTGTCTTCATATTTCCCATGACAAAGGAATCACCAGAAACAACCAAGCCAGTCTTGGCTTCAGGATTGGCTTCTTGAAAATCAGCTACCAGCTTGGCATCTGATTCGTAATAAAGGGGCTTCCCTGGCACAAATCCGACTGATCCAGCAAATTTTGTGTTATACACATCATGGTAAGCCAGGCGCTGAGCAATCACTTGGTCCCCAATATGCAGACCACTCGCCAAGCCGCCGGCAGAACCGGTATTAACGACAATATCCGGCTGATATCGATCCAAAAGAACACCAGTCGCCATGGCAGCTTGTGCCTTGCCGATACCGGATTCAGTCAGAATCACATCTTTTCCGAACATCGTGCCCTGAGAAAAATCTTGACCGCCGATTTGATCGCTTGAAATGCTGTCAAGCGCAGCCAGCAGGTCGCGTTTTTCCTCTTCCATGGGTGTAATAATGCCAATTTTCATGTGATGCGTTCTCCTTAAAGAAAAATAAAGTACAGATACAAAATGATGATCAATATAACCAGCACAGCAATCGCAATGTTCAGACGATATTTGAGCCGGTGGATTAAGCCTTCACGAGTCAGCTTTCCGTTTGAACCTAATTGAAATTTGCCGTTATGCGTTAATTTAAATTCCTGCTCATATTCAGGCTGGACTGGAACGATTTTTTCCGGATGTGTTTTTGCGTATTGCCGCTCGACTTCTTTTCGCCGGCGCAAACGCTGTTCGACATCCGTCTTCGCGTTCCTTTTGCTTACCCAATTGTTCAGTCTGCTTTTTAGCGACATAAATTAATCATACAAGCAAGCCCAAGTAAAATGAAGCTTAGCTAGCAAAACGGAAGGCAATCAGGATAAAGTTGACCAGGAACATGAGGCTGATGATCAAAACAACCGGATTGATTTGCTTGAACTTGCCGACGGTAATCTTGACCAGAATATAGAAGATAAAACCGGCCGCGATACCATAGGAAATCGAGTAAGACAAAGCCATGAAAATCGAGGTGAAAAACGATGGTACGGCAACTTCGAAATCATCCCACTGGATTTTCCTCAGCTGACCCATCATGGACATACCAACAACAATCAAAATCGGTGCGGTTGCCGAAGTCGGAATGACAGAGACGAATGGTGCCAAGAAGATCGTCAAAAGAAAACCGATCGCAGTCACAATATTGGACAAACCAGTACGCCCACCGGCAGCAATACCAGAAGCAGATTCAATGAAAGTCGTCGTATTGGAAGTGCCCAGAACACCAGCAGCTGTCGTTGTCACAGTATCAGCCAGCAAGGCACGGTCCATACGTGTTTTGAATCCGCTTTTATTTTCAGCGAATTCTTTTTGATCAGCAGCAGTGAAAATCTGAGTCTGTTCGCCGATACCCAGTAAAGTACCAATGGCATCAAACAAACCAGTCAAGCCCATGGCAAAGACTGTTGCTAACGTCAAAAGAAAATCATGCCAATTATTGAAAAGTGTTGGCATACCCTGGCCACCAAAACCAGAAAAAATCAATTTCGAAAACTGAGAAAAAGTCTGTGAAAGTGATTGTGTCCATTCAATATGGGTGCTGGTAACGCCCATAGGAATACCAATAATCGTGGTCACAATCATGGAAATCAAAAATGCACCTGGTACTTTGCGCAGCAAAAGCACAATTAAAATCAAAACACCTAGAAGAGACAAAATGACGGCCGGCTGGTTAAAGTTGGCCATCTCGGGCGTAACACCGCCGTTTCCAACCATGGAAGGTGTTCCCCAACCTGTAATAATATTGGCTTTATCAATAATAAAATTGATGAAACCGGCGTTTTTCAAACCGATGTAAGCCACAAAGAGACCAATACCACCAGCGATGGCAGCTTTTAACTCTTCAGGAATCGCCTTAACGATTGCCCGACGGCCGTGACTTAAAGTAATCACCAAATCAAAGACACCGACCAAAAAGACAACTGCCAGAGCCTGCTGCCACTTAAAGTGAAAGCCGAAGACAATGGTATAGGTAAAGTAGGCTTGCATCCCAATTCCTGGAGCAAGCGCAAAGGGCAGATTGGCAAATAGGCCCATGAAAAGCGTTCCGATCGTTGAAACAATGATCGAAGCTAGGAAAATGCCTTGTTTGGGCATGCCAGTCTGACCTAAAATCTGTGGATTTAGAAAGAAAATATAGACCATTGAGAGAAAAGTCGTAATCCCTGCGATTATCTCTGTCCGGACATTCGTGTGATATTTTTCAAGCTGAAACATGATTCTCCTTTAAATTAATGTTGTGCTTCCCTTGCTGTCGACATTTTCCAAATATGCTGCCTCATTATAGGCGGCAATATCAAAATGCTGGTCGTCACTGGTCTGGATAATTGAAGTCGAAGTATTTTTCAAGCTCGTAAGGTGTTCGTTGCCGGTCAAAGCCTTAATACCAAGCTGACTGATCGATCCATGCGAAAAAATCAAGATATTCTGACCGTCCGAAACCGTCTGAAGGCGGTGAATAATGCCCGCTTTAAAACGCTTGCGGGCTGCCGTGAATTTTTCAATCCCGAAAGCCAGCAAACGCGGGTCATCCCGCCGATGAGTCAAAGCATCAAAAAGCTCCGGGTAAGCAGTCTTGACCTGTGTCCTTGTCAAACCTTCCCAGTCGCCAAAGCCAACTTCCCGAAAGTCTTCGTCATCAACAATTGGCGCTTTGCCATATTTTTTCGTATGTGATAATGTCAGCTCGGCCGTTACCCTCGCTCGCCTGATCGGACTGGTATAAATGGCTGCAAAATCGAATTTATCGAGAAACACAGCCAAATCCTCACAATCTTTTTTACTCGACTCCAAAAGCGGCGAATCACCGTTTGCACCTTGAAAACGCGATTCCAAATTCCATTCCGTCCGCCCATGTCTCACAATAAAAATCCGTTTCATAGTATTTAGAATACAATTAAACTTACCGAAATAGGAACTGGAAAAACGAAAATTTGACGCTTAAGCCCTTTCA
This sequence comes from Oenococcus kitaharae DSM 17330, assembly GCF_000241055.1. Taxonomy (NCBI): domain Bacteria; kingdom Bacillati; phylum Bacillota; class Bacilli; order Lactobacillales; family Lactobacillaceae; genus Oenococcus; species Oenococcus kitaharae. The sequence goes on along the minus strand of NZ_CM001398.1, from coordinate 1,315,656 downwards.
TCAGATTTTTCAGCATTTCGCAAGGCAAACATCGCCAAAGCAAAATCACCATAAGTCGCCGAACCGTTATTCTCGATCGCTGGGTGAACAATGTAATCATCCAAAGCCGGCACCGTCAAATAATCGTTATTCATCAGCTTAAACTGCTGGCGTGTTTTTGCTAAAAGGCCTGGACGGCTGGAGACAGAACCGCCGAAAATAATTTTGTCCGGCCGAAAATCCAACGTAGCTGACCAAGCAGCCTGTGCCAAATAATAGGCAATAATCTCCCAGACTGGATCATCATCGGCAATATCTTCGCCTTTGATACCGGTTCTTGCGGCTAATGAAGGTCCAGAAGCTAATCCTTCCAGACAGTCGCCATGAAAACGGCAGACACCGGGGAAATTAATGTCATCAGGATGTTTTCTCAAAAGAATATGGCCCATTTCCGGATGAGAACGGCCGCCGACAAAAGATCCGCCCTGAATGACACCCGCGCCAACACCGGTGCCGATCGTGAAATAGACCAGCGTCTCCTCTTTGGGCACGCCCCCGAATTGATATTCGCCATATGCAGATGAATTAACATCGGTCGTGAAGAAAACCGGGACATTGATGGCGGCTTTCAGGCTGCCGACAAAATCAAAATCAGACCAGCCGACTTTTGGTGTTTTTGTGATAAAGCCATAATCCGGCCTGTTTTCCTTGATACCGATCGGCCCAAAAGAGCCGATTCCGATCGAAGCGACGTTGAACTTTTGAAAAAAGGCAATCGTTTTTCCCATTGTCTCGGCAGGATTCGTCGTCTTAAAAGTCTCCTGATCAATAATATTAAAATCATCCCCGGCCACAGCACAGACAAATTTTGTGCCGCCAGCTTCGATCGAACCCAGTAATTTATCTTCGGTTAACATAGCTACTTCCCCAATTTTTTAGATTTAACAAAACTATTCTACCCGACTTTTATCTGGATGTTGTTAAACGCTTAATAATTTTTTTGGGCAAACAAAAAACCGGTCTCAAACCGGCTTTAACTCCGTGTATAAATTGCTCTCAACCCTGCCAAATCACCAGGTGACAGCTGACTTTTCCCTTGGTCGATCGGATACATGACCGAATCGCGACTGCTGCTATGCCCCAATCCTAGTGCATGCCCTAATTCGTGAACGGCCACGGATAGCGAGAGCGACTGCTGATAGCTCATATTCAGGCTGGCCATGCCATGGTTATAAGCAGTATTTGCGATACCATAATGCTGAATAATCTGCGGGCCGCCACGGCCGAGCTCGATCGTTCCGAGTTGTGAGACCGGGCCGTCATCTTTACGGTAATCCGTAAAAACGACACTATTCTGCGTACCAGTCGCGTTGCCCGGAATCAGGCGGACAATCCCAGTCGCATTATAGATATTGACGGCTCGTTGAAAAAGTTGTTGGGCAGCTTGCGGCAAACCAGGCTGGAAACGATAGTAATAAACATTGCTTAAAGGCACGCCGGCAACAATCGACTCGACAGGTGTGGCATTTGGGTCAGTAGGCACTTCTGTACTTGCTGAATTCTGGCCGCTTGCTTGGCCAGTGGATCCTGAATCAATCGTCGGCAGGCTAGGCAGATTGAATCCCTGACCCTTCTGCCCCAGTGCCAGCGTCAGCCGTTTCCAGGAATCATTGAGCTGAGAAGCGATCGAATCTGTCGACTGGCGGACGACTTGATTGCCGTTGCCTGGCAAAGTAATGTAATTCTGATGTACCAGAAAAGTACCAGTTGCCAGTCCGGCAAGCAGAATAATTGTTAATTTATGTCTCACTAATAATCTCGTCCATGACCTTAATTACAGCCCTTTATACGCTATGAAAATAAAACTGACATAAAAACAGATTCCTATTTCTTTTTCAGGTTACTCTCTTTTCAAATGCAGTTCTGTCAACTGGCCAATCCCTTTAATGCCGATTAGTGACAGACGTTTTTCATAATCTGCTTCTTCAAACAATCGCTTACCCCGGCCAATCAAGATAGGCGCAATTTGAATCCAAAATTCATCAATCAGGTCTTGTCGAACCAGTTGCGTCACGATTGCGCCGCCGCCGACAATCCAGATATTTTTACCTTCAGTCAATTTTAAATCCGTGACAATAGCTGCGGGATCGCCAGAAACATATCGCCCGCCATCAGCAACTGAACCAGTCTGACTGCGTGAAAAGACGATTTTTTCTTTGCCAGGAAACATGGGCCTATCTCCAAGTATTTTGCCTGTCTCTTTATAAGTCGTATTGCCCATAACGACCATGTCAATGCCGGCCTCAAAATCCGCAATGCTATAATCCGGATCCAATTCTGTGTCAAACAGCCACTGCAAACTATCATCTTTTCGAGCTAGAAAGCCGTCAAGACTAATCGCACCGTAAAAATAGACTTTTCTCATCGTTTTGGAGACCATGAGTCTATTTTACCAGCAGTAAAGTTAGGCCCTTTTCGTATCAAAAATACTGACTTCCTAGTGACATTTAACTTGTGGGCAATCATTAATAAACACTGAAATAACACCTGTCAGATAGTGTCAAAGTTGATCAAAAGCCCGGAACTAATGCGCTAATATAGAAACTTAATAACACATTTGGGCTTTGAAAACGGTCGACAATCGTATTGAGGCCCCAGATGATGAAAATCGCCGGCATAAGACAAGACCGTCCTACAGACACAGGACTCTCGGTCATTAAAGCCCTACCGCGCTTGATTAAAATGAATAACACAACCCACACCCAAAAAGGCGTGTGGCGAATGATTTGAAAAATAATTTGCAGAATAGCTGCCATGCTCGAGTTCTCCTTTAAAAATCCCTTGGCTTGCTACGCTAATTGTCAGTAACACACTTATATTTGGGTGCGTGCCTGACCATGAGCCTGGAATCATCATAGGAAAAAATTTCAGGAAAAAGACAGCCATTTTGTTAAGCGGTACTTTTAAGCCCTTAAGCGGTAGGATTATCAAAATGAGTTCAGTCTAGGATTTTGCTAGAATACATAAGAACTCAGAATCCCGAGGACACATTCATAATGACAAACATATCAGTGAAATCCGGAATTGAACACTTCCAAGACTTTGGCAATCATTTACCGCAGGCGAAGGTCTGTTATCGCGAAGATTGGGAAACGCTGTATTTTGGTTTGGCTGGCAAAATGTTTGGCGTCATGTCACCTCATGCCACCGACGACACGGCAATCACGCTAAAGGGCCGGCTGGAAGCCAATGCCGCGCTGTGCGAGATGTACCGTGATATCAGTGCCGGCCACCATATGAATAAAAAACACTGGATTTCCATCAAGCTGTCGACCGACGAACTTTCAGACCAAGAGATAGAGAAAATGATCGAAAACTCCTATTCGCTGGTCTTTGGCAACTTGCCTTTATCGGTCCGGAAGTCATTTGCTAGAGGCGACTGATGATTTAGCGATCAGTCGACCTAAAAATTCTTTCTCCGCTTGAGAGATGTCTTTCTTAAAATCTTCATAGCGATAGCCATTATTCGTAGGACAAGGAATTTTCAATCCTAATTTCGTAACCTCAATATCATTTCGAGGTTTCACATTGTGTGCATATGTTGATCCAGAATTTAGTGTCAGGTTCAAAGACCCAGTTCCATCGGTATTTCTTTCCGGGTAAAGGTAAAAACCGTGTTTTGCGTCAAATCTCAGCATATAGGCCAAAACTTGTAAATAATCTTTATTTTGGATATTCTCAACTGGCTTATACTTTGCATCCGCTATGACGACATTCTGAGTCCCTTTACTCAAAAAATCAGGGTAAATCAAACCTTGCTGACGAATATCGGTCGAAAAAAGCTCTTGAGCACCCTTATGGCCCTTGTTCATTGGATGATCAAAATCCGAACCGATCAGGGTATTGATATATTCTTCCCAGAGCCAAGCACCATCGAACAAGACACCGTGAAAATGCTCAGGACCTAAACCAATTTGATGTTTTTCGTGTCGCAAAATCATTAGGCACAAGCGCTGGAGCGTACGATACTCACGGAAATAGGCATGTCTTACAGGATTGTCTTCATTCTTGATAATAATTTTCCTTCTGTTCTGATAGCCATAACTGCCGATTATTGAAACCACTAGATCAACTTGGTCTTTTACTTGACGCAGCAAGTGATTTCCGTAAGGCTGGCTTTTAATGTATTCGATCGTGTGTCTGACCAATTCCATGAGATCGTTGTCGTAAGAAAATTCTCTCTGACTATAAGCAACTCGACCAATAAAAGGCGAGTTTTGTCGAACATGGCGGGCGATATCAATGACACCGCGGACATTACTGTTGTTATACTCATGGCGAATATAAGTCTTATAAGCACCCTTGCGCATCGCAGATTTTAAATAATAAGGAAACAAAAATACGAACCAATCAAACACACGATTTTCTTGATTCGCAGCTGTATTCAAACTCAAGATGTTTGGCAAATCTAAAACTTTTTCCAAGAGATACTGAAAAAAATAATCTTGTTGACCCACTGAAAAACGTGATTCAATGACCAATCGTTCGCTCCCTAAGCCTATAAATCCCATCACATTGCTCGAACGATAGCAATTATCGATTTTTTGTAGAACAATCTCATCTTTAGTGATATCTTCTGCGTCCTCAATCAAATCAGGGAAGACAAATATCCCCTCTTTTTCAAGTTGTCCCAGAGTCTTATCACCGATTCGATCCACAATCCCACTAATTGCTTGAAAAGCAGCTGCAGGGTTACGAGTATTATCCTTAATTTTCAATGGCTATTCCCATCTGGATCAGTAGGCCGTTCTGCATTATCTTGAGCAGCACTCTGATAACCGCGATTATAGGCTGCTTCGAATTTTTGCATGATGCCTTCTTCATCATTCATGCCACGAACATAGTCTTGGAGAAGAGGCTGTAAGTAATCGTTCCAAAGTGCGTCAAAAGTCAAATGTTTCAATTTCAAAAAGTATGCGCCACCAATGGCGTAATTTTCGTTTAAGCCTTCTACATTAACGATCGCATCATTCAAAGATTGCATGCATTGAATTGTCATTTGCCGCTTTGGTTCATCCAGTTCGTCCAGCATTCCAATGTTGTCTTGTGCCTTAATTTCGATAAAGCGAAAACGACGCCGCATCGCAAAATCAAAACTATCAACTGAACGATCAATATCATTCATTGTCCCGATAATATAGACATTTTCTGGTATGGAGAACTTGCTTCCCGGATCATCATGTAAATTCGCATATTGTGTCAGTACCCCGTTAGTGGTTCCGCGATAACCTGGGTCAATAGCAAAAAACAATTCACCAAAAATTTTAGAAATTTCACCACGATTAATCTCATCGATGATAAAAACAAAGTTCTTCTTTTTCGGAGGGACGGTTGGTAAAGTAGGACGCGTGTTGCGTATTTTAATTTTTTTGTAAAGTGCTAAATCATAAGAATACTGTTGGGTTCCATGCGGTTTACCAAAAAACACATTAACATCTTTAACTTGTTTAAAATCCTGGTTAGCCGTCAACATGCTTTGTAGTTCATGGATATTCAAGCTGACCTTATCCGAAATTTTGTTACCCGGTACATCAATACGGATATGCCGGTCATCTATGCCAGCAATAGTAAATTTCGAGCCGTTGACAGTCGAAAAGGTATCACCACCAAACTCAATATTCTCAAAGAAAGCATCCATCTTATTGTCAGCGGTTGCTTCTTTTTGGATATCTTCTTTTGATTTTTGGGAATTGTCCAAATTAGCTTGTGCCTGAGAAACAAATTTCTTGAAGACACCATCTTGTAATTCAAATCCCATTGAGCCATCATCGTTGATTTTTGGACGCAAGCCTTCGACAAAATCTGTATAATCGTAGCTAGGATGAAATTGGACAAAGCCTATACGGGATTTCTCCTCATCAGTCAAATCTTTTGTTGCTGTGCTTCTACCATTTGAAACAATATCAGCCGCAAGTGACTTGGCCAGATAAGTCTTACCCGTGCCCGGCGCACCTCGAAAAATAATGTTTTTGGATTCCAGAAGAACGTTTGAAAATTGATTTTTGTAAGAAACTTTGTCTTGAATTTCTTTCTTTGAATCGTTTATTTGATCCTCAAATTCCCAAAAATCATTAACGATTTCCTCTATCTGAGCATCAGTAGGCGATTGTGTGCCAAGCGGAATGTTTGCAAAAATATTTGCCTGAGATTCGTGTACATATTGTTCTACTTTCAATTCTTTTTGAGATTCATCTGATCGATCATAAACAATATTGACATCAGCGCTATTAACAAAGCCCTTGCTCCAAAGTTTTGCCCCTCCCCAAGATTGATTAAAATTCCATCCAAATTTCAATCCACCTATTAATATTGACGAGGATCCAGAAGATTTCTTTTTTCCTGTAATGTAAGTATTTGCCTGTGCTTTTTCTCGCGAATATTTACCCTCATTTTCTCGATAACACCAGTCACTATAGTCAACAAACTCACGAACTACTTTTGTCAATTCGGAGCGTGCGGTTTTATTTTGTTCAGATTTTAATAAATCATTCTCATCAGTTTGTATCATAGTCATTCATCTTTCAGTTATATCAGCTTTTTTATCGCGACTAGTAGGCACTACATGAACCGTTTTTATCCACAGTCGTAAGTATTATTTTCGCGATCACCTTGCGCATTAAATTTTTAAAAATAATCAAATCAGGTATAAGTTCGGTTTCAGAACGGGCTTTTTCTGTCTTTTCACCATGAACGATATAATCCCTCGAATCGATCATACCTTGCAACAGAAGTTGAACATCTACTTTTCTTCCTTCTATAACATGCTGCGCCGACTCATCCAAGTTATCCAGTAACCCAAAAAAATATTGAAGTTTTTCAATAGCTCTCTTAATGGGTTTCCCATTAGATGGATATTTTAAATCTATGCAATAGGACTCAATGCCTGATACCAAGGTAATGATTTGAGTATTCACGGGTATCTGAAATTGGTCTACAGTCAAATATGTACTAACAAGATTTTGAAGTTTCACATCAGCTAAATACTTTTTCAAGATAGAATCAAATTTTTCAGAGATCCGGCGATAAGGATAATCTGATTGGTCTATTTTTTCAACAATAGTTTGAGGAAGGAAAGATTGATCTAAAAACCAATTTTCTCGTTCATCTTCAGGATTCATTATCTTTGTCTTAGGATTAAATGATTTATTTCGATTGAGAATAATACGACTAATGCCTATTGCCTTGCCTATCAAAATTTGGAAAAAATTTCGAATAGCAACTGCTAGACGATAAATAAAATCTCTTGTCTGCGTCTCCTCAAAGCTAATCTTGATAAAAGTGTGTGCCGTTCGCTCAAACGAGTGAAGCTTATGTTTTTCTTTTCCTTCTGCACCAACCATCAAGGAAAATGTTTTGCCTTCAAATTGTAAATTAGAAAAAATTAAGGGTGGTGTTGTTTCGAGTTCCTGTTCGGGCTTAAAAAGGGCGAACCAAGAATAAATGTGATCGAGATATAATCTTGCTTGATAAACACCACTAGCCAGCATATACTGACTAGACATGGAATAATCGTTAATCAGCCATTTGGAAGTTTCGTTACTGAAGTGATTAAATGCGCTGGGAGAATGTGAAGCTATCTTAAAATATTTATGTATGACAAAAAGTATCCTGCCATCCCAAGTACGAGCAAACCATGTGTAACCATCTTCCTCCGAAGATACCCTATCTTCATCGTTGTAAATAATGCCGGTCTTCCTAAAATCTTTCTTTCTGGGATTATCAGCTAATTCTAAATAAGTTTCCCCATTTCGCCGTGTTAGCTCCCCTGGAATCTGTTGGCTGGGATCGATATCCTCGATCCCACCTTGTTCGATTAGACCGTATCCAACATATACCGGAAATGTAAAATCATCCCGCATATCATATTCTGTAAACTTCTTTTTCTCCATACTCACAATCCCTTATTAGTTCGCTTCCAGAAGCTGTGCCACAATATGTTGCACAGTGCTAATAATGACATCCAATTTGGCAGTAAACCACTCTCGTGGATTGATAATTCGGCCATTTCCAGCTTCAATATCTACATTAAGCTGATACGGAGAAAGCGCATGATGCAGTGCCGTTTCCAATGTTTCAGCTTTCAAATTAACGACTTTTAATTCACTAACTAGTCGAACTGGGCCATACAAATAAGTTGGTTCATTCGCAGCGTTGGCAATTCTTGACTGAACGGATCCGGTAGTAAATCCAACTTTGTAAAGTGGGTATTCGGCTTGAATTTTTTTTATCTGTGGATTTTCACTCAAAGTCTCCAGAATATAAATATATCCGGTAACACGATCTTCATTTTTTAATTCAAAATTCTCTTCCAGGTCCGTCACAATACGGCCCTGCCTCCCATATAGCGAAGCAGCTAATCCGTTTCGTGTTGGATTATTCTCAGTGCCATTGTCGTAGACCACGTGCATACGAGCATCCGTCTTGCGTTGACTATTGTCATTCAATTTGACCTCTTCGCCAATTTCATCAATATACAGTAGTTGCCCTTTTAAAACATAAAAATGCTTCGGTAGCAATTCGTAATTTCTGAATGGCAACAATTGCCGCTGACCAGATGCTATTTCTGCCTGCGTCTTATTGAACAAATTTCGATAAATACCGAAATCACTTGCAGCCTTCCGCTGTGAAATAACTTCGGGTTTGTTCTCTTGTTCCCGTTTGATTTCATTCAACCTGTCAGTATCAAACAATCTACTATCAGCAACTTGTTGATCACTTTTTTTGAACAGTATAGAATCATCACTCAAAATATCGTCCAACGAAGAAAAATTTTTTTCTTCTTTTTGCACGACCTCATCAAGCCCTTGTGAATTCTCTTGTTCCTTTAGGAGTCCGATCGTGTCATAATGTTTTAACAATTCATACCTTTTGGGATCCTCACGAATTCCCTTAAGACGGCTCGCTAACTTGCGCTGTTGCATTTCCGCAGGATCGCGTAATTTTTGAGGTTCCTGACCGTCATGATCGTTTACCCACTTGATAATCTCTTGAAATCCTTCAACTAACGGATCGGAACTAACTGAATGATGTTTTGGCTTACTGGCAAGCAAGTTTGTAGCGTCCGGATCATTAAAAATATCTTCCAAGGAGCGGATTGGATTCAAATTATTCAACTTGCTTTCTCCTTGCTTGCATATCCCGGAGTTTGGCTAAGGCATATGCCATCCTGGCTTCGACTTCATCGTGGCTATTTTTATCTGGTTCTCTCCCATTTTTAACAACAAATTGCTTAATTTGGTTATACAAATATACAAGTTCATCATCAGTAAAATCGTATTTTTTCGCATCAATAGAGCGTTGAATAACACGAAGGATGTCGCTATCAATATTTCGAGACAACACGTCATAAGCACGCTGAAAGGGATTAATGGAATCAATCAGATTAATATCTAATTCATCCACATTAATAAATTTGTCTGCCATTCTCAAAAACTCATTTGTGTTACCTTTTTTATCAGTTGTCTGGTCAACGACCGCGTGTCTTAATACGGTATCAGCCACTGCATATTGACGAACTTCCTCTATTTCCTCATTATTCAGGCCAGGATAACGAGTCATAATAACTTTCGGAATCAATACTTTATTCATCGTCTCAGCATTCACATTAGCTGCAATACCATTTTTGACTCCATCATCTTGAAGAATAGCTGCCTTGAGATCAGGCATATCATTCTCAATGATGCTCTTGACTTTTTCGGTTGAAGGATCCTTCAACCCACGAATAAAGATATCGCCAGCATTGCCTGTGCCCTTATTTTGCTTGTGTTTACGTGCCTTAAGGTGAATCTCTGGGGCCAGTACCTGTTCCATTAGTAGAGATGCCGTAATGGCCTTCAGAATTGAGTTAACTGCATACTGGACTTCCCCATCTTTTGCATCTGGCTCTTCAATCATATTGGTAAATTGCGCATGTGTTTTATTGGAACTATCACGCGTGACTCGTCCGATAATTTGCACAATCTCAGTTAAAGAGCGACGGTAACCGATCGTTAGTGCCTGCTCGGCCCAAGGCCAATCAAATCCTTCTTTTGCCATGCCGAGCGCAACAAGAATATCCAGCTGATCCTCATTATTCATCTTGCGTAGATAGTCTTGGACCTTGTCACGTCCTTCTTCGTTTACTAAATCAGCCACTTTCAGTAACCGACCATCTACATGACTTTTCAGAATATAAATACCGGTTTCAGGATCTTGTTTTATAACTTCTCCAATAGCATCAAAAATTGCATCAACTTCATTGTATTTGTCTTTAGTTGATTCACCGGAATTAACACTAGGAATATGGATAATTGTTTTTTTAGAGATATCGATAGCATTGTTTAAGGCGGTCAGATAAGATCCTTGATAAAATTTGTAATCAATCCCAAACGATTTCAAATATTTGTAACCATCAAGCTGCTCATAATAGGTATAACTTACCTTGTCATATAGTTGTTCATCCTCCGGGGAAAGAATTGGTGATGAATCGCCACGAAAATAAGACCCCGTCATGGCCATAATACCTTCCAAAGTTTCTTACAAATAACATTCTAAAATAAAAAGCCATCAGAAATTATCAAATTTCAAACAGCTTTCAAATGAGTTTTACAAACGGTAGTCCACTGGGTTCTAGCGGAGTTATGGCGGAGCACCTTATAATTTTGGCGGATTTGGCGGAGTTTGAACCCAATAATAAAAATCTAAAACGCCTTTATACCGCTGTTTAAGCTTCAAATATGGTTACGAAATTATTCCCACTCTATCGTTGCGGGTGGCTTGCTCGTGATGTCGTAGACAACGCGGTTGATGTGGCCGACTTCGTTGACGATGCGTTCAGAAATCTTGCCTAATAAGTCCCATGGCAGTTTGGCAAAATCAGCCGTCATACCGTCAATGGAGGTAATGGCGCGGATGGCGATCGTCCAGTCATACGTACGGCCGTCGCCCATAACGCCAACAGAGCGCAGGCCGGTCAGGATCGTGAAATACTGCCAGACATTATCTTCCAGGCCGGCTTTAGCGATCTCGTCACGCAAAATCGCATCGGAATCACGGACAATCGCCAGTTTTTCTTCGGTAATTTCACCCAAAATACGAATAGCCAATCCTGGACCTGGGAATGGCTGACGCCAGACCAAGGCATGCGGCATATCCAGCTCTTCACCCAATTCACGGGCTTCGTCCTTAAATAACGTGCGTAAAGGCTCGATCAATTTGAAGTGCATGTCTTTAGGCAGGCCACCGACATTATGATGGGATTTGATCGTCTGAGCCGTATCCGTCCCAGATTCAATCACATCCGTGTACAGAGTGCCCTGAGCTAAAAATTCAATCCCTTTCAGCTTCTTGGCTTCGTCATTAAAGGTCTCGATAAATTCCTTGCCGATAATCTTGCGTTTTTTCTCAGGCTCGGTCACATGCGCTAATTTAGACAAAAAACGCTGCTGTGCATCGATTTTGATAATGTTCAAACCAAACTTGCCAACCAGAGAATCCATCACCATGGCAGCCTCATTTTTACGCAGCAGGCCATGATCAACGAAAATACAAGTCAGCTGTTTGCCGATGGCTTTATGTAAAAGAACAGCGACGACTGAAGAATCGACACCACCGGAAAGACCTAGTAAGACCTTTTTGTCGCCAACTTCAGCGCGGATTTTTTCGATCTGGTCTTCGATGAAATCTTTCATCTGCCAATTAGCCTGGCAGCCAGCAATCTTAAAGACAAAATTCTTTATAATCTGGTTACCGTATTCAGAAAGCGTCGTCTCAGCATGGAATTGGACACCATACAGTTTCTTGTCGTCATCAGCCATGGCCGCGATTTTTGTCTTATCTGTGCTGGCTGCAATAACAAAACCATCCGGCACGGCCTCGACAGAATCACCGTGGCTCATCAGAACTTTTTGATCTTCAGGCGTGTCAGCAAACAAAAGTGACTTTTCATCAAAATGCAATGCTGCTTGGCCGAATTCGCCGTTTCCCTGATTAGCAGTGACTTTACCGCCTGGCAAGCGATAGGCAATCAACTGCATGCCGTAGCAGACACCTAGTAGCGGAATGCCCAATTCAAACATCTCTGGATCAATCGTAAAAGCATCCTCGGCGTAGACGGATTTTGGCCCACCGGATAAGATAATCGCTTTTGGTGCATAAGCTTTGATTTCGTCAATCGTCATCTTGCGCGATTTCAATTCGGAAAAAACGCCGAATTCACGGATTCTGCGTGTAATCAATTGATTATATTGGCTGCCGTAATCCAGCACCAAGACTTTGTCGTATTTTTTATCGATTTCTACCATTACTTAATCGTATCCAATTTTGTCGTATCAATGATCGCAATCACGGGCAGATTGCGAAAATAACTATTGTAATCCATGCCGTAGCCGACCAAGAAAGAATTTGGCACTTGCAGGCCCGCGTAATCAATCGGAACTTCGACGATACGAGCAGCTTTTTTATCAGTCAAGACGACCGTTGTGACTGACTTGGCGCCTTTTAACATGAAATAATCGCGCAGCCACTTCATTGTGCGGCCTGTATCGACAATCTCATCGACGACCACGACATCGCGACCTGTCATATCTGTATCGACATCATGGGTGACGCGGATGTTACCAGTCGATTCAGTGTTGTTATAAGATTTGACATCAATATAATCCAGGTCGACATCAACAGTCATTTTCCGCAGTAGATCCGTTGTAAAAATGGCTGCCCCTTTTAAGACGGAGATAAAAAGCGGCCGCGGATCAGATTCAGCAAATTTCTTGTCCAATTGATCAGCCAGATGCTGGACAACTGCCGAGATATCCGTTTCCGTGGCTAAGACTGATTTAATCGCCGGGTGGCTCACTAACGCGTTCATGATTCCTCCAAACCTATCCGTTCAAATATTTTATCGACATTGCGCAGATGATAGTGATAATCAAAAGCGTCGTCGATTTCTGCTTGAGTCAAAATTTTTGTTACTTTGCTATCCCCTTCGACCAGATCCTTGAACATCTTGTGTTCGTCCCAGGAACGGGCTGTCAAAGGCTGAATTGTGTCGTAAGCTTCTTCTCGGCTCAGGCCTTTATCGATCAGCTTCAACAGCAGACGCTGCGAATAAATCAGGCCGTAAGTCCGATGCATGTTGGCCTTCATCGTCTCCGGGAAGACAGCCAGCTTGCTGAGGATGCCGGTAAAACGCTGAAGCATGTAATCGATCAGGATCGTCGTGTCCGGCAGGATAATCCGTTCGGCAGATGAATGAGAAATATCGCGTTCATGCCACAAAGTAATATCGTCCATGGCTGTCTGCATGTGGCCGCGAATCACGCGGGCAAGACCAGTCATGTTTTCCGAGCCAATCGGATTTCTTTTATGTGGCATTGACGATGAACCCTTCTGACCGGCCGCGAAATTCTCTTCGACTTCATGAATTTCTGAGCGCTGCAGGCCGCGAATTTCCGTCGCAAAATTCTCAATTCCGGTCGCAATTAAGGCAATGTCATTAATGTAAGCCGCATGCAGATCACGCGGCAGGACTTGAGAAGCAATCGGCTGAGGCGTTAAGTCTAATTGGGCCATGGCGTCTTCCTCGACAGACATGGGAATATTAGCAAAAGTCCCGACAGCACCGGATAATTTGCCCGTCTCTAGTGCTTTAGAGGAGATATTAAAACGCTGGATGTTTCGCAGGGTCTCTTCATAATAACGTGCCACAACCAAGCCAAAAGTCGTCGGCTCAGCTTGAACACCGTGTGTCCGGCCCATCATGACAGTCTTTTTGTATTTCAGCGCCATGACCTTGATTTGTGCCAGATAGGCAGCTAAATCTTTTTTGATGATTTGATTAGCTTGTTTTAAACGCAAGCCTTGAGCTGTATCGACGACATCAGTGGAGGTCAAGCCAAAATGGATCCAGCGTTTTTCTGGACCCAAAGATTCTGATAAATCACGTGTAAAAGCGACAACATCATGATGCGTCTGTGCTTCGATCTCTGCGATTCGGTCAACATTGAAATGTGCCTTAGCGCGAATAGCGTCCACATCAGCTTGTGGAATCGCGCCATAATTGGCCCAAGCCTGGTCAACGGCAATTTCAACTTCCAGCCAGGTCTGGTACTGATTCTGCAGTTCCCAAACGGCGCCCATTTCCGGATTCGTATATCGATCAATCATGCGGTATGCATCGCCTCTCTGCCGTCAGACCAAAGATCTTTCAGCAAGTGAGTCTGTTCAGCATGCGGGCCGACAGCAAAGCTCAATAGCGGCCGCTCCAGCAATTCGGAAATCCGTTTCAAATAATTTTGTGCATTGACTGGCAGATCTTCAAAATGCGCGTCATCACTAATATCTTCCGACCAGCCCGGCAGCGTCTCATAGATCGCAGTCGCGCCTTTTAGCAAACGCAGATTGGCTGGGAAATTGTCAATACGCTGGCCATCTTTTTCGTAGGCAACCGCGATTTTAACTTCTTTTAAGCCGGAAAGCACATCCAATGAATTAACTGCTAATTCCGTGATGCCGGCAACTAGAACGGCATGGCGCAAAGCAACTGTGTCCAGCCAGCCGATCCGGCGGGGACGTTTCGTAATCACGCCGTATTCGTGACCGATTTCGCGGATATGGCTGCCCATTTCGTTTTTCAATTCAGTCGGGAAAGGCCCTTCGCCGACACGCGAGGTATAAGCTTTGACAACGCCGGCAACTTCATGGATTTTATCCGGGCCGACACCTGTGCCAACAGCAGCACCGGCACCAACGGGATTTGATGAGGTGACAAAAGGATAAGTACCGTGGTCGATATCCAGCATGACGCCCTGAGCGCCTTCAAAGACGATCCGCTTGTTTTCCCGCGTCAATTCGTCCATGAGAACCGTGACATCCGTCACATATTTGGCTAGTTCTTTTCCGTAGGCGCTGTATTCGTTATAAACAGTCTCATAATCAAAAGGCTGTCCGCCGTATAATTTCGTAATTTCATTATTCTTTAAAGGCAGCACTTGTTTTAGTGCTTCGGCAAAGGCTTCTGGATCAATTAAATCCACCATGCGAATGCCCTGCCGATTGATTTTATCAGCGTAAGTCGGGCCGATGCCCTTTTTCGTCGTACCGATACGGCCGCCGCTGGCTTCTTCTGCCAAGCCGTCCAAGGCAATATGATATGGCATAATCACCTGTGCTCGATCCGAAATGCGCAAGCCGGATAGATCAATACCGCGCTCCGACAAGCCTTTCATTTCTGTCAGTAATTCTTTTGGATTGACAACTTCACCGTTGCCGATAATTGCTAAATGTTTGGGATTGATGATACCCACCGGCAGCGCCGACAATTCGAATTTATTGCCGCCATGATATACCGTATGACCCGCGTTATCACCACCTTGATAGCGGGCGACTGCGTCAGCCGTTTGGCAAAACAAGTCAACAACCTTGCCTTTGCCTTCGTCTCCCCATTGCGATCCTACTACGACAATTCCAGCCATAAAATCTCCTAAAGTTCTAAATAATCAAAAAAACACGTCGTTGTTCTCGACGTGAATTACTATATGCGATTAGAACACGAACGTTATCAAATCCGGACGTAATTTGGGGCAGCTTTTGTAATATGGACATCGTGCGGGTGAGATTCGATCAAACCAGCATTTGTAATCTGGACAAATTCAGCTTTTTCGATCAGATCTTTGATGTCGGCAGAACCTGTGTAACCCATGCCGGCACGGATGCCGCCAAGGTCTTCAAAGATCACGTCATCGACAGTGCCTTTATATGCAGTCACGGCTTCGATACCTTCAGGAACCAGTTTGTTGACCTCTTTGACTTCGCCTTGGAAGTAACGGTCTTTAGAACCATTCTGCATAGCTGCCATGGATCCCATGCCGCGGTAAGTTTTGTATTGTTTGCCATCTTCGCCTGTGATCACTTCACCAGGTGCTTCTTTGGTGCCGGCCAACATCGAGCCCAGCATGACAGCATTGCCACCGGCAGCAATCGCTTTGACAATATCGCCGGACCACTTCATACCGCCATCAGCGATGATTGTCTTGCCATAATCAGCTGCAGCTTGGGCAGCATCGGTAATGGCTGTAATTTGCGGAACGCCAACACCGGCAACAACACGCGTCGTGCAGATCGAACCAGGACCGATACCGACTTTGGCAACATCAGCACCGGCATCGAATAAGGCTTTGGCACCAGATTCAGTGGCGATGTTGCCGCCAATAATATTCAAGGTTGGATAAGCGCTGCGGATGTCACGGATTTTTCTTAAAACACCAGCCGAATGACCGTGAGCTGAATCAACGACGATGGCGTTTGCACCAGCTGAGACTAAAGCGGTGACGCGGTCTAAGGTATCGTTTGTCACACCAACACCAGCCGCAACAATCAGCTGGCCCTTTGAATCAATAGCAGCATTGGGATACTTGTTTAAATCAACTGCCGTGGCCTTGACTTTGGCGACTTCAGCAGCTTGATCTGCGATCAGCATGTTCTTGTGAATCACGCCCATGCCGCCATTTAAAGCCAATTGCGCGGCCATGGCGTGTTCTGTGACTGTATCCATAGCTGCGCTTAGAATCGGGATATTCAAGTGCAGAGTCGGTGTCAGGTCAGTACCCAGTTTGACTTGGTCAGGTGTCACATCTGAAGCGGCCGGGATCAGCAGAACATCGTCAAAAGTCAATCCGAGTTTCTTATATTTGTTTGAAAAATCTGTCATATTATCCTCACGTTTATATACAAAAAGGCATTCGCAGAAAGCTTCAAGAAGTCCCTGCGGATGCCAAAAAGAGCTACATCCACAGATAGTCCAGCATAGGTGCTGGGTAGAAACTGTCAGCCATTATCCGACGATATACCTGCTTGATTGTTATTTATCTTACCAAAGATCAGTAAAAAAGCAACAGCTAAATTGGCCGAGAATGCCAAATCTTAATGCTGCCGTGAAAAATTTTTCTGGAAATCGGCCAATTGATAACCGATATCATGACGATAAGTCAGTTTTAAATGTGCCTGATCTAAATATTTATAAATTTTTTCTTGTGCCGCCAGCATTGTCGCAGCGTGCACCACGATCGTCGCCACACGTCCGCCAGTCGATAGGAATTGCTGGCCGGACTTGCGTACGGCCGCATAATCAATCTCAAAACCATCTGGCAAGTCTGCTGGCAGTGGCGTTGGGAAGCCCGGCTGAACATCTTCGGGATAACCCGGAGCTGCGATATCAACGCCTAAATACACGTCTTGATCTTGCCAAGCTGCCTGAGTCGTTTTGCCAGCAAGCAGATCTGAGATCAGCTCGTAAAAATCCGAGGTCAATTGAGGCAGAATCACCTGTGTCTCTGGATCGCCAAAACGCACATTGAATTCGACGACTTTAACACCTGCCTGTGTCAACATCAAGCCGGAATACAAGACCCCGACAAAAGGTGTCTGATTGGCGGCCATGGCCCGGATTGTCGGCAGAATAATTTTGTCTGTTGTCTCTTGTAAGACTGAATCCGGCAGCTGCAGCATCGGGCTATAGGCACCCATGCCGCCAGTATTAGGCCCTTTGTCGGCATCAAAACGGCGCTTGTGATCCTGAGCCGCTGGCAAGTTAACGATTTGTCCATGACTGCCGACTAAGGTAAACATTGAAAACTCTATCCCAGACATGAAGTCTTCGATTAACAGACTTTCGGCAGGATTTTTGCTGTAGATGTCAGTGAGTTTTTCAGCAGCTTCTGGGCGCGTTTTGATAATTGAGACGCCCTTTCCAGCCGCTAAACCGTCTAGCTTAAAGACAAGCGGAAACTGTTTGCCAGCCACGATTTTTTCAGCATCGGTCAGTGAACTAACCGTATGATAAGCTGCCGTCGGTGCCTGGGCTAATTGCAGGATTTTTTTGGTGAATGTCTTGGATCCTTCTAATTGAGCAGCCGCTTTATTTGGCCCGAAAATGCGCAGGCCGGCTTGTTGAAAAGCATCAACGACGCCCAAAACCAGCGGCTCTTCACTGCCCACAAAAGTCAAGTCGATCTCTTCTTTTTTCGCCAGAGCGACCAAACCGGGCAAATCATCCACGGCCACGGACGCAGTCTGGATGCCAAGCTCTATCATCCCGTCATTGCCAGGTGCGACAATCACAGTGTCGACATGTTTGCTTGTCAGAAATGTTTTGGCTAGGCTATGCTCGCGAGCACCTGTGCCAATGATTAATACTTTAGCCATGACTAATGAGCCCTCCTTTTGTGTTAGTGGCGGAAATGCCGGCGGTGTGAAAAGACGAGGACGACGCCCAGTTTGTTTGCCATGGCAATCGAATTTTTGTCTTTAATCGAACCCCCGGGTTCGACAATCGCAGAAATACCTTTGGAAGCTGCAAAAGAGACAGAGTCGTCCATTGGGAAAAAGGCATCGGAAGCTAGGACAGCATTTGCAAAATCCGGCTTCGTCTCGGCATGTGCAATCGCAATTTTCACAGAATCAATGCGGTTAGGCTGACCGGCACCGATACCCAAAGTCTGTCCGTCAGTCGCAACGAGAATGGCGTTTGATTTGACGTGTTTGACAGCTTTTTGGGCAAAAATCAAAGCTGAAATCTGCTCGGCCGTCGGCTGTTTTTCTGAAACGACCTCTAGATCAGCTTCTTCTTCAACGACATCATCCATTTCCTGAGCCACAGCGCCGCCCAAGACAGAAGTCACTTCAATTTCTTTAGGCAGCTGGTCGGCAATCGGCAGCGACAATAAGCGCAGATTCTTCTTTTTGGCCAGCATATCAAAAGCCTCCGGCGTGAAACTCGGCGCAATAATGATTTCCAGGAAAATCGCGTGCATTTTTGTCGCAGTGGCCAGATCAATTTCACGGTTGGCAACGACGATCCCGCCGAAAATCGAGATATCATCAGCCGCAAAAGCCTTGTCCCAGGCCTTTTCAATCGTGTCGGCCTGACCGATACCAGCCGGATTCATATGTTTGAGTGTCACGACAGTCGGCTTCCGATTGAATTCCAGAATCGTTCTCAAGGCAGCGTCGGCATCTTTGATATTGTTGTAGCTGAGTTTTTTACCGTGCAGAATTTTAGCCTGCAGAATCGAATATGGCGTCGGAATTGGATTGGCATAAACGGCCGCTTTTTGATGCGGGTTTTCACCGTAACGCAGATCGAAATCTTTTTCGTAGGTCAGCGTCAGTTTTTCCGGGAAGGCTGTCTTTGACAAATAGGACGCGATCAAAGCATCGTAAGCTGCCGTGTGGCGGAAAGCCTTGGCTTGCAGTGTCCGGCGCAGGTCGTCAGTGATTTGGTTTTCTGAAATGGCCGTTAAAACAGCGGCATAATCCGCCGGGTCAACGAGTACCAGGACATCTTTGGCGTTTTTGGCCGCCGAACGAATCATCGAAGGCCCGCCGATATCGATATTTTCAATCGCCTGATCGTAAGTCGCGTTGGGATTGCTGACGGTCTCTTTAAAAGGATATAAGTTGACAGCCACGAGGTCGATTGGCGTGATGTCCAGCTCTTTTAAAGTTGCCATATGATCAGCGTTTTCCCGTTTGGCCAACAAAGCCGCATGGACAGCCGGATGTAAAGTCTTGACACGGCCATCGAGAATTTCCGGAAAATGCGTGATTTCCGTGATTGATTTAGCTGGAATATCGGCGTCCTGCAGTGTTTTTAAAGTGCCGCCCGTGGAAATCAGCTCGTAATCGTTTTCAACCAGTCTCTTGGCAAAATCGACGAGGCCTGTCTTATCTGAAACACTCAACAATGCTCTTTTCATGCGGTAAATACTCCCTTTTTAATCAATTTTTTTAAAGTCTGCGGATAAAGCCGGTGTTCGACTTCGTGAATATGTGTTTCTACCTCGGCTAAAGTCTCACCATCTGCGATCGGAACGGCAGCCTGAGCAATAATTTTTCCTGAATCAACACCGCTATCGACGAAATGAATCGTCACGCCGGTCACTTTCACGCCGTAATCAAAGGCATCGGCAATGCCCTGGCGGCCCGGAAAACTCGGCAGCAGCGCTGGATGGATGTTGATGATTTTATTTGGAAAGGCGGCTAGCAAATCCGGCCCGATGATGCGCATAAAACCGGCCAGCAAAATACCTTGGGCCTGATCTTTATCGAGAATCGCCAGAATCGCCTTTTCGGCTGCAGATTTGTCTGCGTAAGCTGAATATTTGATCACGCTGACCGGCACGTCGTGTTTGGCGGCGCGGTCAATGACGGGAACGTGCGCGTGGTCAACAATCAGACGGACAATTTGAGCTTGCGGCAATTCTTGCTCGATAAATGCTGCGAGTGCTGAGAAATTTGTGCCCTTCCCCGAAGCAAAAACAGCTAAGCGAATCGGCGCCGTCATGGCTCCTGGCTCCAATCCGGCTGTCCGACAAATGTCAGGGCTTGATCGGACGCGGCCCTTTTTATTAGATGCCCGATTGGATAGACCTGCTCGCCGGCAGCTTGTAGACTTTCTGAAACGACCGCCGCCTGATCAGGCGCCACAGCGACAACCAAGCCAATACCAAGGTTAAAAGTCCGCAACATCTCTGTGTCTGATAATTGGCCAGCAGTCTGCAGGCGTTTGAAAATAGCTGGGATCGGCCAAGTCCCCCAGTGAATTTCAGCAGTAACATTGTCATTTAACATGCGCGGCAGGTTTTCCAGCATGCCGCCGCCCGTAATGTGAGCAGCCGCATGAATTCGATCTGCCTGCATTAACGGTAAGAGCGCTTTGACATAAATGCGCGTCGGCTTTAATAATTCTGTCTGCAAATTAGGATCCAGCTGTGCCCAACTTAGGCCAGGATTTTTCATGAGCAGTTGGCGGACCAGCGAAAAACCATTTGAGTGTAATCCGTTTGATGCTAGACCCAGCAACACATCCCCTTCGGCCGATTGACTGCCGTCCAAAATCGCTGTTTTGTCGACAACGCCGACAGCAAATCCTGCCAGATCGTACTCATTTTTGGGATACATATCAGCTAATTCGGCCATCTCGCCACCGATTAAAGCCATCCCAGCTTGGCGGGCACCATCAGCGATTCCGGCCACGATCTTGGCAACTTTGTCGGATTCAACGTGATCAATGGCTAAATAATCAAGCATAAACAAAGGCTTGGCGCCTTGGACGAGAATGTCGTTTGCCACCATCGCGACTAAATCCTGGCCGATGCTGCCATGCTGATCAGCAGCTTGGGCCAACAATAATTTGGAACCGACGCCGTCTGTACCAGAGACGAGGACGGGATTTTTGTACCCTGCCGGCAGCTGGAAAAAAGAAGCAAAAGACCCGATACCATCCAGTACGCCATCTGTATAAGTAGATTTGACTGAATCCGAAATTTTTGCGACTGCGTCTTCGCCGGCTTTGATATCAACACCGGATTTGGCGTAAGCATCCTCACTCATAGACAGCTCCTTCTTGTTTGGAAATAATCATATTGCTGGTTAAGACAGATTCAGCAGCCGGCTCTGGATCAAAGACCACCAGGCCAGCATCAGCTTTTGCCTGCAGAGACGGTGCGTAATCATAAATCGGTGACGGATAATGGCCGTCGAAATAGGCTGTCGTTAAACCGTTTCCCGGATAAGGCGTCTTGAGATTAATCGAATCAACCAAGCCTTCGACGGATAAAAAGGCCAGCGAATCAGCGTGAATCATCTCAGTCATTTCTGCCAGCGTGTGGTTGGCAGCCAGCAATTCGTCAGTCGTCTGCATATCAACGCCGTAAAAAGACGGGTATTTAAAAGCTGGCGAGGCAATCCGGACATGCACTTCGCGCGCGCCGGCGTCTTTGAGCATCTGGATAATGTACATGGAGGTCGTGCCGCGAACAATCGAGTCGTCAATCAACACAATTGACTTGCCTGCTACGACTTCTTTAACTGGCGACAGTTTCATACGGACAGCCCGCTCGCGCCGATCCTGGTTAGGCTGAATAAAAGTCCGCGCGATGTATTGATTTTTCACGAGGCCCATTTCGTTTGGTAGGCCGGCTTCTTCTGCGTATCCTTGAGCAGCCGACAGTGATGAATTTGGCACGCCGACAACCATATCAGCATTTGGGACTGGCTGTTCGATCGCCAGTCTGCGTCCCATGTGTTTGCGCGCCATGTGGACATTAACCCCGTAAATCGTCGAATCCGGCCGCGCGAAATAGATATATTCCATCACATCGATATTCAGCGAAACATGCTGCGTATAATGGTCGATTTGCAAGCCTTGATCGTTGATCGTCAATAATTCGCCGGGCTGAATATCGAATAAAAATTCCGCCCCGGTCATCGTCAAAGCGGCTGTCTCAGAAGCCACGACATACTGGCCGCCAGGAAGACGCCCGACACAAAATGGCCGAAAACCATGCGGATCCAAAGCGGCGTACATACCATCCGGCGTTAACAGCAGAAAGGCAAAACCGCCGCGCAGCTTTAATAACGATTCGGCAATTTTTTCTTTCATCGTGCTTTTGTGCGAACGGCGGATCAGATGCAGCAGAATTTCCGAATCAGAAGAAGACTGGAAAATCGATCCAGAATCCTCCAGTTGTTTGCGAAGAGTCAGCGCATTTGTGATATTGCCGTTGTGAGCTAAAGCAATCTGATAATCATTAAAGTGTACCAGATAAGGCTGAATGTTTTCAATCCCATGCGTGCCGGCCGTGGCATAACGTACATGGCCAATCGCCGAAGTCCCTTTTAGGCTTTCGATTTTCTCTGGATCACGGAAAACATCCGACAACAGTCCAAGTCCGCGCCGCTGCCACAAATGGCCGTGATCATTTGAAACAATCCCAGCACCTTCCTGACCGCGATGCTGCAAGGCATGCATGCCGTAAAAAGTTGTCTGCGCCGCATCCGGCAATCCCCAGACACCAAAGAGGCCGCATTCTTCATTCAATCCTTGTACATCAGTTGCTGCTTGCAATTTCGTCATGATTTCTCCATTAGCTCATCAACTCAGCCAGTGCATTCTGCCAGCGATCGGCGGCTTGCTGCTTGCTGATTGAAAAACTGCCTTCAGCATCTTTAATTTCTAGTGTTGTGCCATCGGTGACTTGACCGATCAGCTCAGCCTGTTTACCGGCTAATTGTTCAAAGGCCTGCTGCTTGTCAGCTGTCACGGAGACGATAAAACGACCATTGGTCTCTGAGAACAAAGCTGCATGTGTGCCCTGAAAAGCCACTTGGAAACTGAAATCCGTATTGAAAACAGATTCGGACAAAGCCACAGCCAAACCGCCTTCAGACAAATCATGTGCCGAAGCCAGCAGGCCAGTTGCAATCGCCTTAGTAACAAACTGTTGGTTAGCTAATTCAGCCGTCTCGTCAAAAGTGAAAAGTTTTCCGGAAATCTTACCCGTTAACAGTTTTTGGATTTCCGTACCGTTAAAGTCGTCTTGTGTTTGGCCGATTAAATAAATCAAATCACCGGCCCGCTTGAAAGGTACCGAAGTAATCTGGCGGTTGTCTTCAATCAAGCCAACCATGCCGACCATCGGCGTCGGGTAAATCGCTTGATGATCTGTCTCGTTATATAGGGAAACATTGCCGGAAATCACTGGCGTATTCAGTTTTTTGGCCATCTGATTTAAGCCGGCAATTGACTCTTTTAACTCATAATAAATTTCTGGATCATCGGGATTGCCAAAATTCAGGCAATCCGTAATCCCGATCGGAATCGCACCGCTGGCGACAATATTTCTAGCTGCTTCAGCCATGGCCATACGACTGCCTTCATAGGGATCCAAATAGACGTAGCGGCTATTGACATCAGTCGTCATCGCGAGCGCTTTTTTTGTCCCGCGAATACGCAAGACCGCGGCATCGGATCCAGGACGCAAAACGGTGTCGCTTCTAACCATGGAATCAAAATGACGATAAAAGGCTTTTTTTGAAGCGATTGTCGGGGATGCCAGCATTTTCAAAAACATTTCAGCAGGATCTTTCACGACAGGCTGGAATTGTGTCTGCTCAGCCTCGGCGATATGAGCCGGTAATTGACTAGGCAGTTCGCTGGAAGGCGCTTTTGTCAACAGATTAATGTCGACATCAGCGACCGTTTCCCCCTGAAAGGTCAAACGATAACGGCCATCATCTGTCACTTTGCCAATCACAACCGCGTCTAATCCGAAATCTTTATAGAGATCGATCACGCGCTGTTCCTGCCCTTTAGCGGCGACAAGCAGCATGCGTTCCTGCGATTCGGACAGCATCAATTCATAAGGAATCATGCCGGTCTCACGAACTGGTACGCGATCCAGATTCAGCTCAATCCCTGAGTGGCCTTTTTCGCCCATTTCCGATGAGGAAGACAAAATCCCGGCCGCACCCATATCCTGAATGCCCAAGACAATATCCGGCAGGTCTTTGACAGCTTTGATTGTGGCATCCATGACCAGTTTTTCCATAAAGGGATCGCCGACTTGGACGGCCGAACGCTGAGCAGCTTTTTCAGACGAGAATTCAGCTGATGCAAAACTGGCACCGTTTATCCCATCGCGTCCTGTCTTGGCGCCAACATAAATCACCGAATTGCCGGCACCGCGAGCCTGACCGACTTTGATAATACTGTGATTCATCAAGCCGACAGCCATTACATTGCACAACAAATTGCCGCGATATGAATCGTCAAAATAGACATCGCCGCCAACCGTTGGAATACCGATTGAATTTCCATAACCAGCAATCCCTGCAATCACGCCGTCAATCAAAGAACGTGTCTTGTCATCGGTGACTTCCGGAAAACGCAAGGAATCCAAAACTGCGATCGGCTGAGCCCCCATGGCAAAAATGTCTCTTAAAATACCACCAACTCCGGTGGCCGCACCCTGATAGGGTTCGACTTGTGACGGATGGTTATGGCTTTCGGCTTTGAAAACAACTGCCTGACCATCACCGATATCCAAAATACCGGCGTTTTCACCAGGCCCTTGCAGGACGCGCTCATTTTTTGACCAAAAGCTGCGCAGTAATGGCTGGGATTTTTTATAAGAAGCGTGTTCGGACCACATGGCTGAAAATAAGCCCGTTTCCGTGTAATTAGGCAAACGGCCAAGACGCGTTTTTATGATCTCGTATTCGCGCTCGGTCAAGCCCCAATCCGCGTAAATTTTCTCGGTTTGAATCTGGACAGCCGTTTTTGGTTCGGGATTTACTTTAGTCAGCATGGGTTAAAAGATCCTTTCTTTGCAGAATTGATTGGAAGAAAGCGCGGCCGTCCGTGTTGCCTAAAAGCGAATCGACAGCACGTTCAGGATGGGGCATCATGCCAAACACGTTACCCGCCTGATTGACGATTCCGGCGATATCATCCAAGGAGCCATTGGGATTATCTTCATAAGTGAAAATAATCTGCTGATG
Source organism: Oenococcus kitaharae DSM 17330 (assembly GCF_000241055.1). NCBI lineage: Bacteria > Bacillati > Bacillota > Bacilli > Lactobacillales > Lactobacillaceae > Oenococcus > Oenococcus kitaharae. The sequence continues at coordinate 1,290,300 of NZ_CM001398.1, read as the reverse complement.
TGCTTTTAATGATGCCAGTGTCTGTGCGTCAGCGTAATAATTGCCGGCACCGTGAGCAATCGGCAATGTGATTTGCAACTTGTCATAAGCCGATGAGAAGATACTGTCGGGGTTAGCAACATTTAATGTGATTTCATCGCAGATAAAGCCGGGTTTGGCATTTTCCCTTAAGGCTCCAGGCAACAAACCAGCTTCTGTCAGAATCTGAAAACCGTTGCAAATGCCGACAACCAGCCGACCATCTTTCGCCGCTTTGGCAACGCCTTTCATGGCTGGCGCAAAACGCGCGATCGCGCCTGTGCGCAGATAATCACCATAAGAAAAGCCGCCCGGCAGAAAAATTGCTGAAAAGCCATCTAGATTTTCCTGGTTGGCATCAACAATTTCAGCATCAAGTCGAAAATCCTTCAGCGCATAATACATATCCAGTACGCAATTGGAACCAGGAAAATTAATCACCGCCGCGCGCATGTTAATCCACCGCCTCAGCCAGTTCGCTCAAATCGTAAGTGAAGCTTTCCATGTTGATATTAATCAGCAGCTCGTCAGAAAATGCTTCCACTTCCTTGGCAGCCGCCGCTTTATCAGTGGTATCCAGCTTGATTTCAAAATATTTCCCGCAAGTAACAGCCTCGACATTCGTATAGCTCAGACGATGCAGGGCTGACTTAACGACCTCGCCTTGCGGATCCAGAATCGATTTTTTATAAGTGACGTAAATTTTAGCCAAATACATAATTAGTTTTCCTTTATGCTCAATTTATTGTTCAAACGGGTTAACACAGTCTGATAGCCGACCCTCAAATCGCCGGTCTTTTTCCGAAAAACATCTTTATCCAAGGACTGCTGGCTCTCCTGATCAAGCAGCCGCATATTGTCCGGTGACAGTTCATCAGCTAAAATTAGCCGCCCGTCATCTGTAAAACCAAATTCCAATTTGAAATCGACTAAGGTCACGCCGATTGAAGCAAACAATTCTGTTAACAGCTGATTGACTGTTTCAGCTTTTTCTTTTAAGGCCGCGATCGTCTTAGCATCAGCAATTTTCAAAGCCAAGACCTGCTCATCATTGATAAAGGGATCATCCAATGCATCAGATTTGAAATAAAATTCATGAACAGCGGGTTTTAGTGGCAGGKGTTCAGCTTGGCCGAATCGTGAAGCAAAGTGGCCAGCCGTCAGATTCCGTGTGACAACTTCCAATGGCACAATCGTGACTTTTCTGACCAGTGCATCGCCGTTATCCAGTTCTTTTATAAAATGGTTTTCAATGCCTTTTGCTGTCAAATAATCAAAGAGCAGAGCCGAAATATGCGAAGCCAGCTGTCCCTTGCCGGGAATTTGTTCTTTGACTTTGCCATTTAAGGCTGTCGCCTGATCTTTGTAACGGACGTGGATCACTTGCGGATCGTCCGTCTGCAGCATGTCTTTTGCTTTTCCTGAATACAATAATTTTTCTGTCATGGTCTCCACCCTTTCAGTTCTTTGATCGCGTCGCTGCCAACGACTGTAATGTGTCCCATCTTTCTGCCGGGCCGGACTTCTGCCTTGCCATAATCGTGAAAATGCCACTCGGGATGTTTCAGCAAATCCTGTCGTGCAGCCAATAAATCATTACCCAATAGATTTCGCATAGCGGCCGGTGACTGTAAAATCGGATCGGCAATCGGCAGTCCGCAGATTGATCGGATATGACCCTCAAATTGAGAAACATTGCAGGCCTCAATTGTCAGATGTCCGGAATTATGCGGCCGCGGTGCCAATTCATTGATAATCACGCGATCATCGGCTGTAAGAAACATCTCAACACCCAAAACCCCGTATAAGTGCAATTCCTGTGCCAAATGCGTGACTTTCTCACGAATTGATTGGCGGACTTCCGGCTTGATATCAGCTGGTGCCAAAGAGAAATGCAGAATATGATGCTGATGCAGGTTTTCCGTGACCGGCCATAATTTGACTTGATCTTGGCCGTCACGCGTGACCATAATTGAAATTTCTTTGACAAAGTTCACGCGTTTTTCTAAAATCGCCGTTAGCTTGTCCGGCCATTTTTCTATCAATTGGTCAACATCCTGCTGAGAATTCATATCCCATTGACCGTGCCCATCATAGCCGCCGGAAATTGTTTTTAAAATTCCAGGAAAACCAATTTCTTCGACCGCTTTTCTCAATTCTGCTGGCGAAGCGACCGCTGCAAATGCTGTTGTCGGCAAACCATGATCGCGCAGGAAATTTTTTTCATTCAAACGGTTGGACGTGATATCCAGCAAAGCTACGCCTTGCGGAACTGCTGTCCCAGTCGCTTTGGCAACAGCCGCGAGCGCTGTTTGATCGACATTCTCAAATTCATAAGTCAGCAGATCAGATTTTTCAGCCAGCTTGGTCAGGGCTTTTTGGTCATCATAGGCAGCTGTGATCTGAAAGTCGGATACTTGAGCCGCCGGCGCATCAGGGGTTGGATCCAACACACCAACGTGATAGCCCATGGCTTTAGCAGATAGGGCCATCATCTGCCCTAATTGTCCGCCGCCGATAATGCCGATCGTTGCTGGCGGAAAAAAAATAGACCTCATCTCAGTCATTGAGCTGCATCTCGCTTTCAATGGCCTTTTCAGTCTGTGTTTTCCTAAATAAATTTAATTGATCTAAAACTTCTGAATCAGAAAGACTCAGGATGGATGCAGCAAGATAAGCGGCATTTTTTGCACCAGCCGTGCCGATCGCCGTCGTCGCTACAGGAACGCCTGCCGGCATCTGGACAATTGATAATAATGAATCCAAACCATTTAGTGCATGAGTCTGCATGGGTACGCCGATAACGGGTACAGTCGTATTAGCCGCCAGCATGCCGGGTAAATGTGCAGCCCCGCCAGCACCAGCGATGATAATCTGAATGCCCCGATCTCTCGCAGATTTGGCAAAAGCACCCAGCTGATCTGGCATACGATGAGCGGAAATAACATGCTTCTCAAAGGGCACATGCAAGTTCTTCAAAACTGAGACAGCCTGCTTCATTGTGTCCCAATCTGAAACCGATCCCATTACTAGCGCAACCTTCGTATCTGACATCTTTCCTCCGAAATACTTGTTTAGTGTACCCCAAAAAAACTGAAAAATCCAGCCTATCTATTTCCGAACGTTCGTGTTTTACTATATTTACGTAAGTTTTGATTAAGAATTCTTATTATTTTTATTGTTTCCCGAATATTAAGCATATCGACCAGAATCCCTAAACGAGGGCATTCTTTCCAAAAAATGGCAAACAAAAAAAGAGCCTAAGCTCTTTTTTAAACAAATAATTAATTTAATCTTCCAAGTCTGCTGCAGTCAAAGTCGGGAAATCATGCTCGACAATTTCAGCGTTTTTCTTGGAAAACATCGGGAACTTCTGATCAGCGCCAATATCATCATGGAAAAGCCGGTCTCTAGGATCGACTGCTCCGCTAGCATGCGCCACTTGAACAGATGTCTCGCTGCCTTGACTTTGTGTCAATTGGCTGACCATCAGCAATTTACGCAGATCCAAGCCGAGCTTTGCAAAAGTATCAGCCTGTTCTTTTGTCAAAACAACTGTCAAAGCTGCTTCGGCGCTCTTGCCAATCAAAGACTTTTCACGGGCATTTTCCAATTCCTTATTCACCTGGTCGCGGAAATCAAAGAATGTCTGCCAATCGGTTAGCAAACTGTCAGCTTCAGCAATCGGCTGAAATTCCGGTGCCTCAGACAAATAAGCATAAGTTTCCGGTTCCTGGAGATTTTCCCAAATTTCTTCAGCGGTATGCGGCAAAAATGGGGTCAAAAGCTTCGTCAGCGTCACAGCCGTCTCATAGAAAACAGTCTGCATGGAACGACGTTCGGCCGAATCTGCTTCATCAATATAGACAATGTCTTTGGCCACATCCAGATAGAAGGCTGACAAATCCGTGGAAACAAAATTAATCAGCTGTTTGAACAAATCATAGAAGTCATAACGCTGCATCTTTTCGTGCCAGTCTTTGACAAATTGATTCAATTTGACGGTCATCCACTTGTCAACGGCTGCCCGTTTTTCAAATGGTACGCGGTCTTTTTTAGCATCAAAGTCTTCCGTATTGGCCAATAGGAAACGCATCGTATTGCGGATCTTACGATAAGACTCGGAAACTTGTTTCAAAATACCGCGCGAAACATGCACGTCTTCACTTGAATCAATGCTCATGACCCAAAGACGGATGATTTCAATGCCCATCTGGTCAGCGATTTCGTTTGGCGAAATGATATTCCCCAAGGACTTGGACATTTTCTGGCCCTTATCATCGAAGACGAATCCCTGCGCAATCACAGATTTATAAGGTGCAATGCCGTTCACAGCTACAGACGTGATGATGTTGGAATTAAACCAGCCGCGGAATTGGTCGGCACCTTCCAAATAGACATCAGCTGGATAATCGAGATTGTCTCTTTGCTGCATGACGCCGGCCCAGCTTGATCCAGAATCGAACCAGACATCCATGATATCTTCTTCTTTTGTGAATTCGCCGTGAGGGCTGTGCGGATTTGTATAGCCATCCGGCAGCAATTCTTTGGCCGTATGTTCAAACCAATAAGTCGATCCATATTTAGCAAACAAATCAGCCACATGATCAATCAGCTTTTCATCGACAATTGGTGTCTTGTCTTCGGCATAGAAAATCGGCAACGGAACGCCCCAGACACGCTGGCGGGAAATGACCCAGTCGCCACGGTCCTTAATCATGTTGTACAAACGGACTTTGCCCCAATCCGGGTAGAAGGTCACATTTTCGATCTGATCAAGAATTTGTTTTCTAAATGGCTCGATGGAAACAAACCACTGCGGCACAGCACGCCAGATAATCGGCTTTTTTGTCCGCCAGTCAAATGGATATGAGTGGACAATTTTTTCCGTTGCCAGCCACAAACCAGCCGCTTTTAATTTATCAATCACGATCGGTGCGACATCATCGTAGAATTTGCCCTGAAAATCAGGTCCGGCAGAAGCCATCAAATAACCTTTTTCATCGACGGTCATGGCTACTTCGATGCCGTATTTCATGCCGACATTGTAGTCATCTTCACCAAAGCCAGGGGCGGTATGAACCAAACCGGTTCCAGCATCCAAAGTGACGTGATCGGCGTTCATGACAAGTTCAGTCACATCCGGATCCCAAGGATGTTCGACCGTGATTTTATCCAAATCCATGCCTTTATAAGTGGCAAGAACTTTGTAATCCTGCCAGCCAAAACGCTTGGCATTTTCTTCCAGTAAAGCTTTGGCAACAACGAACTTGCGGTCATCATTAGCAGCTTTGACTAAGACATAATCAAAATCAGGTCCTAAGGTGATCCCGCGAGAGGCCGTGACCGTAAAAGGCGTCGTCGTCCAGACGACCAGATAAGTATTGCGATCTAAAATGCCCTTGCCGTCTTTAACACGGTTTGCATAAAAAAGCGAAGTCGATTCCAAATCATGATACTCGATTTCAGCTTCAGCCAAAGCAGATTCAGAACTCCAAGACCAATAAACTGGTTTCAAACCGCGGTAGATATATCCCTTTCCCGCCATGGCGCCAAAGACACGAATCTGAGCAGCTTCAAATTCCGGATGCAGTGTCAGATAAGGATGATCCCAGTCGCCCAAAACACCTAAGCGCTTGAAATCTCTGCGCTGCATATCGACTTGTTTTAAAGCATAATCATGTGCCAAACGGCGCCAATCAGCTTTGGCCATCGCTTTACGATCGTGGCCGGCCTTGGTCAGCTGCTGCTCAATTGGCAAACCATGTGTGTCCCAGCCTGGCACATAAGGCGCATAATACCCGGTCATATTTTTATAACGAACAATGATATCCTTGGAGATCTTGTTCATCGCATGGCCAATATGAATATTGCCGTTGGCATATGGCGGGCCGTCATGCAAATTGAAATGCGGTTTGTTTTTATTCAATTCCAAACGCTGCTCATAAACTTTGTCGTCAGCCCATTGTTTTTCGCGGACAGGTTCAGTCTTTGGCAAACTGCCGCGCATTGGAAAATCCGTATGGCCTAAATGTAATGTATCTTTGATCTTCATAGTCTCTTCTCACCCTTTTCCAGATAATAAAAAACGCCTCGAAATATCGGGACGTTTTCACGTGGTACCACCCAACTTCACACGCTGACATTTGCAGCATGCCTCAGTATCTAAATTACTCCAACCGGCTGATCTGAAAAAATTCATTGACGACCGGCTTCCATCAACCCGGCTTGCTTGGCGTCTAAACTTTAACTTTCTGTTCCAGTGATATAAAGCCATTATACAAAACTGTCAGCAAATTTCTAGTTTTTTCCGACAATTCCAATCGTTAGCTTGATTTTATTGCGATTCGTTGTCCCGCGAGTCTCAATCAAACGAATACGCCCAAATGAATGTGTTGAAATCACATCGCCCAATTTGGCCAAATAACTCGGGTTATCATTCTCAAACCAATTGACCATCACTTGACCGCTCTCGATCAAATCTTTGGCATGTGCGCGAGAAAAATTGTAAATCTGGCTAATCAGCAGATCAATCCGCTGAGAGGCCACAATTACCTCTTTTTCTTTTTCATCTGACTCAGGTGCAAGCATCTCAGAAGCCGCTACTTCATGAAAAGCGATTTTTTTCGACCCGGCCCGTTTAACGTTTTCGACCACAAATTCTGCCAGCTGAGCATCAATCAAAATCTGCCAGCGATCTGCTTCATGGATCACGTCACCGATACGGTCATAGGCAATTCCCTGATGGAGCAATGAGCCAAGGATCGTAGAATGATGCAGATGAATATATTTGACCGCATAATCCAATTGCAGAACCGCTATCTGAAAATCTGCTTTGCCATCTTCAGCCCCAATAAGGGCACGTTTATTTTCTGCCTGCGGGTATCCACCGGAAAATACAATTGGCAAGGCGTCTTGTTTGGCCAATCCCGCTAGAAGAAGCTGTTCTCGTGGATTCAAAAAGACAGTTAAAAAACTGTCTTTGAATGCAGCACGCACCCAGCCAAGTGCCTTTTTAATAAAAGGGCGCTCCGACTCAGGATATGCGTCTAAATTAATCTCAAAATTTGTCATTAAAACAATTGTACAAAAATTGCGAACAAAGCACGATCAGCAAACTGTAAAACCAGCAATGCGATCAAAGGTGAAAAATCAATTCCGACAATTGGCGGAATCAGTCTCTGAAAGAAACCAACATAAGGTTGTGTCAAGCGATTTAACCAATAGGCCAGTCGTGAAGCCCTCAAATTCGGCAGCCAAGTAATAATGGCTGAAAAAACGATAATCCAAGAATAAATGTTAACAGCCCAATGAATGAGGGCGTACAAATAATATAGAATGTTAGAAACGGGCATTTTGACCCATCGCATCCGCTGCTGATCCGGAACCAGATACTGCATAATTATTAGGTGCAATTAGCCAAATATCATCAGAAATCTTTTCAATGGACCCTTCAACTGCATAAATTGCGCCGGCAACAAAGTCAACAATTTTTGAAGACTGAGTGCTGTCAATTGCAGAAAAGTTCACGATGACTGCTTCATGGAGCAGCAATTGATTCACGATCGTTTTGGCATCAGAAAACACTTTTGGAACAAAGAGCGCAATATGGCTGTCGATTTTAGCCGAATTATTATTATTACTCTGCGTTGAAGAACCAACAGCAGACATACGAGGCTGCTGCCGATATTCGTTACTATATCCGTAGTTGCCTCTACCTTGATAATTCGCTGAGTTTTGTGCGGTTGCAGTCTGTGCCTGAGGATTGGGATTACGTTGTGCCTGAGCGGGCTGCTGTTCGTAATTCGCGTCTTCGTATTCCTCTTCGTCGTCATCTGCGCCGCCGAAAAAACTTTTAAATGAAAATGCCATATCTGCTCCTAATTAATATTAATGACGCTTGAAAAATGAAGGCCTCGATGATGAGTCGTCATCATCTGAAGGATCGTTGGATTGGTTAAATGCTGAACCCTGATTATTCGGACGATCAAATTGTGAATTATTGTTCTGCAGATTCTGATTCTGATCGCGATGAACCGTATTCAACTGCCAATCTTCGAACAGCTTGCCTGAATTATTCTTCGGTGCTGCAGATTTAGGTGCAGCTGAGGCAGCACTAGAATTCGGTACAACCTTGTTATTACCACTAATCGGATCAACAGTCACATTTGGAATATCATCAAAAACTGAAGATTTTTTGCCTTGATCAGCTTCGGAGTCCTCTGCGTCGCTATTCATCGTGAAAACGTCATTGGAGGAAGAAGCAGCAGGCTGGCTAGGGCCTTGATTAATATGCGTAGCAACAACTGTGACACGTACTTCATCTTCAAGCTTATCATCGACCGAAGTTCCAAAGACAATATTGACATCTTGGCCAGCGGCTTGTGTGACAACATCAGCTGCCGTCTGGGCTTCATACAGAGACATATCAGCTGAACCGGTAACACTCAAAATAACGTCAGAGGCACCTTTCAGATCAACTTCGAGCAATGGTGAGGCAATAGCAGCCTTTGTCGCTTCTGCGGCACGATTTTCGCCTGTTGCAGAACCGATACCCATAAGGGCCATACCGCCGTTTGTCATGATGGTCTTAACATCGGCAAAATCCAAGTTAATGATACCCGGCTTGGTAATCAGGTCGGAAATTCCGCGGACACCTTGCAGCAAAGTATTATCAGCCGCTCTAAAGGAATCAGCCAAGGATGCTTTGCGGTCCATAATTTCTAAAAGACGATTATTTGAGACAACCACTAAGGTATCAACGTTTTCCTTTAATTTTGCAATGCCTTCGGCAGCAAAACGTGCACGCTTAGGACCTTCAAAATTAAATGGACGTGTCACAACACCAACTGTCAATGCACCAACTTCGCGTGCAATGCGTGCGATAACAGGAGCGGCACCATTACCGGTACCACCGCCCATCCCAGCAGTAACAAAGACCAAATCAGCGCCCTGCAATACTTCTTGAATTGACTGTTGTGATTCTTCACCGGCTTTTTCACCGACTTCAGGTGTCGAACCAGCTCCAAGGCCACGTGTCAGCTTTGGTCCTAATTGCAGCTTATTTGGTGCTTTAGAAGCACTTAAAGCCTGCATATCAGTATTTGCGACAATAAATTGAACGCCTTCGATTCCTTCTTCGATCATACGGTCAATCGCATTAGAACCGCCGCCGCCAACACCGATTACCTTGATATTAGCGCCGTAACCTGACTGAGCCGCCGGTGCAACCAAGTCATTATTATTATTTTCTGTCACTTTTCTTTTACCTACCATCTTTACCTCTTATTCGAACATCCGCGAATAATATTCTTTTATTTTATCAAGAAAACCCGGCTTTTTTTCATCTGACCCGGTCCTATTACGCTTTCTTGCTTTTTGCTGCTCACCTTCAGGACCTGCCTGTGTGAAATCTGAACTCGGAGGGACAAGCGCCAAATTTAGTGTACGCTTTGCCAGCCAGTCTGTCACAGATTGATTTGCAACATAGTTGGCAACAGACAAAGAGTTAACAAACGATGGATGCCTGAGCCCAATCTCCTGAGGAACAAAAACGTGTACCTGCTTATTGAAACGTTTATTGAACAGATCGTCAATGCCGGCCAAAGCCGCGCCGCCGCCAGTCAAGACCATACTTCTGGGTACCGGTAACGACTGGAGCTGATTGAGATGTGCATAGAGCTCAGATGAAATCTCTTCTAATCGTGCGCCGATGATTTGCGAGAGATATGAAACGGGAACTTCCTGCACCTGCCCGCTGCCAGCGCGGTTCAGTTCGATTTTACGTCCGCTTTCCAGCCTCAAAGGGTCAGCATAACCGAAATCACGTTTTATCTGTTCAGCTTGATCAAAACTAATCGAAATGTGATTTTCTTCAGCCAGGACTGTCCGAATATCAGAAGTGACGTAAGCGCCGCCCTGCTGTATATTCGCAATGAATTGCAGACGATGATTTTTAACAATGGAAGCCGTTGTCTGAAAAGCACCTAAATCAATAATGATACTGCCTTCATTTTGTTCATTATCAGAGAGTATCAGCTCGCTTTCAGAGATTGGCGAAAGAATTAATTCTGAGATGATCAGACCGGCTTGACGGACGGCCGTTTTCAAATTTTCAACAATCGTCTTTGGCCCGATAAAAGCCTGAGCATTCACTTCCAGAACCACGCCAACCATATCGAGCGGATTAGGAACTTGGCCGAAACCATCAATCACAAACTCTTCTGGTATCAAATCGACAACTTCCTGATTAGCTGGCAGCTGTGCTGTGGAAATCGCTTGTCGAAAGGCATTGACAACATCGTCTTCAGTGATGCGTTTATCATTTCTGGCAACATTCACCGAACCATGAAGGTGCCGCATCGAAATCTGAATTGCCGGTAAGGACAGGCTTACCTCGGTAATCGAGAAATTGGCTTTGCTTTCTGCCTGGGCAATCGCATCAGCAATCGACCGGCTGGCTGCAGCTATATCTACTACCATACCATGCTTAACGCCTTGACTGACTGTCTCGCCAACAGCCACAATACCGTAGTGCTGATTAGGCGTGCGTTTGATAATCACACATTTAATTTTATCCGAGCCGACATCAAGGCCGACGATTACATCATTATTCATATCCAACAAACACAAATTTAACAGTGATTACCCCGATAATAAAGGTCTTTAAAACCATCTTAATTTTCAAACATTTGTTCGCTGTTTTCTAACCGGTAATTTAGTCACTTGCTATTTTGCATCGAATCAGTCAAATGTTTATCGCTTTCCTGAAATTTTCTTGCAAAAGAACCATATTGCAAATCAATCACACCCCTTTCGATGCCTTGCGATTTCATTGCCGTAACCATTTGCGGGTACAAGGCCATTTTTGCCGCCATAGAGACAGGCCGGGCATAGACAAGATTGCCATCATTCATAATCAATGCCAGCCTTGTTCGTGCACTTTTGATCGGTGAGAATACAATTTGTGCAATAGATAAGCGAATCACTTTGTCCATTGACAAGTAAGCTTTGATAGTCCGCTTTAAAACGGGTGACTCCAGTGAAAAGTTTGTATAAACAGGTGTCCTGCCGTCCGGCTGAGCAATTTTTCGGCCCAAGTTTCCCTGCTGATCCAAGCGATACCAGCTTTGTCCATTTTGGACAAAACCAGCCGTCAGTATTTCTTGAACATGCAGGCTGGCTACCCCGCTCTTTGACAATGTCATACTGACCGACTTAATCATTGGATCGTGTTTAACCGGATAGTTGACAGTTTGCCCTTGCCCAGCCCAGCGCCAATAAGGATCGCCAGTATGGATACCGACGCGGTCCAAAATCTGTTTATAATCCATCTGATCGGTATAGACTTTCACCTCGGTAATTTTTTGCCAAGGCCGCAAAAACAGCAGCATCTGGGCAATCAAAATAGCAAATATCAGGGCAGTAAAAAATAATCCAATCTTATTCAGTATTGGATTTTTAAAATGCGGCATATTGGGTGAGCCCTTTTGAAAATGAATCATTGCCTGTTTATGGTTTTGATCAGGTTGTTTAGTGTTTCTGCTTTTCATTAATCACTTCAAGCAGCAAATCGTAAAGGCGGTCAGCAGCGTCCGGGTGACCCAGGCTTTTGGCTTTAGCCGCCATTCGTGCCAGTTTTGCGGAATCAGACAGCAGCTCCGTCATATCATGATAAAGCTTTGCAGAGGTTAGTTCTGATTCGACAATGACTTGTGCTGCACCAGCCTCTTCTAATTGGCGGGCATTTTTTTCCTGATGATTGGCAGTCACATTTGGTGACGGAACCAAAATAGACGGAATGCCCAGCGCAGTAATTTCAGCTAAGGTTGTTGCACCGGAACGGCTTACCAGCAAATCAATTTTCGGCAGAACGTCATCCATATTATCCAGATAAGGCAGCACAGCCAAATTAGTGCTATGAACATCAAGATTAAGCAATTTTTCGCTAACCGAAGCAAAGTATTTTTTACCGGTAACAAAAATTGCCTGCATCTGTGTTTGTTTGGCAAAACGCTGCGCAAAATCAACAACGGCTTGGTTGATAGCCAAAGCACCACCGGAACCGCCGAAAATCAAAACCGTCGGCAGCTTCTCTTTAAATGAGAAATCCTTCAAACTAAAGGTGCTCTTTTTTTCAGCGACCTGTTGGCCACGGGGATTGCCAGTCATGACGACCTTGTCTTTAGGAAATTGGCTAGCAGCATTAGGAAAACTGATCGCAATTTTATCAGCTCCTCGGCTAAGAAATTTATTTGTCATGCCGGCAATGGAATTCTGTTCATTAATCACTGTTGGGATATGCATGCGTTGAGCCGCATATAGGACAGCACCCGAAACATAACCACCAGTACCTAATACGATATCCGGTTTGAAATCAGCAATAATCTTTTTAGCCTCTTTAACAGCCTTAATAAATAGACTGATTGTTTTGAAGTTCGTTAAAGAAAGCGAGCGCGAAAAACCCTGCACATGAAGCTGCTTAAATGCCAGTCCTGTTTTCGGAACAATGCCGCCCTCTAAGCCGCGAAAAGAACCAACATACAGTACTTTGGCATCCGGGTCCTTTTTCAGCAGCGTCTCCACCAAAGCTAAGGCTGGATAGATATGCCCACCGGTACCACCGCCAGAAACAATTAATCTCATACTCATGACCAGCCCTCCTCGGCTTGAATCAGTTTTTTAAACTCGCGTCCACGAATTTCAAAATTGGCAAACTGATCCCAGCTTGCGGCTGCCGGGCTGAACAAAATAACCTGGTCCGGCTGGCTAATCTCCTTGGCTTTTGCGACGGCTTCATCCAAATTATCAAGGACGACAATCTTTGAGATTGCAGCTAATTTCCCAGCTTCCTGAAGTTTATTTTTAGTCTGGCCGTAAACAATTAAATTAACAACCTTTTTCAAATTTGGAACTAGCCTGGTGAGATCGTCACCGCGGTCCAAACCGCCGGCGATTAGAGTGATGTCTTGTTTGAAACTGCCCAGGGCTTTTTGAGTGGCCTCGATATCCGTCGCCTTGGAATCGTTGTAAACAATTCGGCCATGAATTGTACCAACATGCTCCAAACGATGTTCCAGGCCGCTAAAGCTTCTCAGGACAGCTTTAATCGCCTGATTAGAGACGCCGAAGAGCTTCGCAGCTGTGATTGCTGCGAGGATATTTTCCAGGTTGTGTTCACCTACCAAGACAACTTCATCCAGATCGATAATTTTTTCATCCTCAAAATAGATGACGTCATTATTGACATAACTGGTTGTATGGGTATTAGTCGGCGAAAAATAATAGGCCTGTGCGTGGCTCCGTTTGGCAAAATCTTTTTCATCGGCTGAGGCATCATTGAGGACAAGATAATCGTCAGCCGTCTGATTTTGCGTGATCGCGAATTTTGCTTTCAGATAATTGGCACGCGTGCCGTGAAAATCGATATGCGAGGCAAATAAATTAGTGATCACAGCAATTCTTGGTTCGATATTTTGCGCCCCTTCAAGCTGGAAACTGGATAATTCCAGCATCAGTACTTTGGGGTAAGGTTTTGTTAACAATAATTCGCTGACAGGCACACCGATGTTCCCGCCAATTTTGACATCCACTTGGTCAGCCTGAAGCATCTTGCCAATCAAAGTTGTGGTCGTTGTTTTACCATTAGAGCCCGTCACCGCAACAACTTCACCGTGATATTGACTCAAAGCAACCTGCACTTCGGTCATGACAGGAATGTTTAAGGCCAGCGCTTTTTGGATAATGGGTTTGTCATATCTGATCCCAGGATTCTTCACGAGATAGGCAAAACTCTCATCGATATCAGTGACGAAATTAATATCATTCGGTAAATCTCGTGGTTTGTCATCTGTCGTCAAAAATACCTGAGCACCCAACTCTTTTAAAAATTGGTAAACTGCCCTTCCTGAGCGTGCCCAGCCATAGACAAGCACTTTTTTATTTTCAAAAGTCATCTGATCCATACATATACTCCAATCACGGTAATTATAAACTGAATCAGCCAGTAGAGGCCGTCAATGCGCCACTCCGGCCAGCCAATCTTTTGAAACGCATGCTGCAAGGGCGTCACTGGAAAAACGCGGACATGGAAAAAATGATAAACAGGTACCTGAATCATGACAGATAAAGTATGTACGAGCGGTATCAAGCCGAACCATAACAGGCTCCAAGGATTTCCTAAAATAATCACGTTAACAGCCATCGCGGCGCCTAATGCCATACTGCCGCAATCACCCATAAAAATAGAAGCTTTGGGCTTGTTGAAAATCAGATAAGCCAGTAGAGAGCCAATCAAAGAGATATCAAATAAGAACAATACCGTTGAATTATTCTTCCAGGAAACCAAGGCAAAGCCCGTAAACATGATGATTGATACGCCGGCCAGCAAGCCATCGATACCATCAACGAAATTAGCTGCGTTGCTCCAGCCGACAAACCAGACTAAATAAAAAAGAAATTCCAAAAGCAGGTAAATCGGCAGCTGTTTGAGAAATGCGAAAGTCAGCTGATCAGATAGACCGGAAAAGAGGAGGACAAACGTCGTTAACAATCCAGAAAAAATCTGAGATAGCAATTTCGGAAGAAAACGAAAACCATCATCACGGTGATAAAATGCCTTCAGCCAGTCATCAATAAAACCAATCAAGCCATAAGAAAATACTGAAACTAAAATCAGCAGGTAGATTGTTGTGACCTGGCGGAAAATTGCAAGCAGCAGCAAAGTCGACAACAATGAGGAAAGAATAAAGGCCAAGCCACCCATTGACGGTGTCCCGTTCTTAGCGGAAGTATCCACGCCAAAACCATGTTCGCCACTTCTTTCGACGCCGACCTCTCCTCTTGCTTTCAGGTATTTTGTCAAGATTGGAATTGCCAGCAGCACAATCAAGAAATTGATAATTAATGCTAGAAACATTTGAAACATCATTGCAGATTTACCTCTAATTTTTGTCCTTTTGTGAGAATGCTTCCGGGCTTGATAGTTTGTGAAACCAACTGGCCAGTTCCAGAATACGACAAGTCCAATTTCGCCATACTGCTGAAGGTCGAGATATCAGCGATCGACCAGCCCTTCATATCCGGCATTATTATTTTGCCAGATGTCCTCAAAAAAATCTTCTGGCCGGCCATCACCTGGGCAGATGGACCGACAGACTGCCAGCTGATTTTCTGATTCGCATCGCCAGCAACGATGACGGTCAGACCGCTGCTTTGGGCAGTCTGACGAGCTTGATCCACAGTCTGCCCCACAAAATTAGGCAACAGCAGGTTTGTGTTTTTTACCGAGGCAGATGTTTTAGCAGCATTCAGAGCCGACAAAATCAAAGGATGAAAGACTGTATTAATCGTCGCATCAGCAAAACCACCAATAAATTCCTTTGGCTGGCGCAAGTACATGTAGAAAATAAATTGCGGATCATCAGCCGGAACTAGGACCTCTACCGAATGTGTCGAGGCCGAATAATTATTCGTATATTTTCCATCAATAGCAATTTGAGCTGTTCCGGTCTTCGCTGCGATTTGAATACCTTGTGGAGCTAAGGAATAAGTCCGCGCAGTTCCATCGGGTAAATTAACAACGTCAATCATGTCTTTTCTAACCTGTTGTGCAGTTGTTGGACGCATCACAACAGCTAGACGCTGTACTTTGTGCTCGTAAGTTGTTTTTTTGCTATCAGGATTAACAATTTTTGAAACAATATATGGTCGCACCATTCTGCCGTTATTAGCCACAGCTGTGAGTGCCTGGACCATTTGCATAGGCGTCACTTCAATTCCTTGGCCAAAAGCCGTATTGGCCTGCTCGATCGGTTCATTAAAGACCATCGAACCGGCTGCTTCGTTTGGCAGCATCGTTTGCGTTGCCTTGAGGAAATCAAAACGATTTAGATAATCGCGCCAGATAGACGGCCCCATGGCCATCTCAGTTTTCGCAAAAGCCACATTCGACGAACGCGCAAATCCTTCCCGATAGCTGATGTTTCCCATGTTGCGATTAAAATCAAAAACCTTTTGAGTGCCGATATTTAAAGTACCGGATTTATAGATTGTATTTGGGCTCCAATGGCCGCTGTCAATGGCTGCAGAAAGCGTGAAAGTTTTCATGGTTGACCCCGGCTCGACAGGGTCTTGTACCAAGAGGTTATCCCACATTTTGCTCAAACCCGCCTTTGTCGATGCGTTAAAGGTAGGCCTTTGTGTGGCGGCGAGAATGGCACCGGTTTTAGCATTGGCAAGAATAGCAGTCATCGCCTGCGGCTTGGTCTTATCAAAGACGTTGCTCATTAAGTGCTCAAGCTGAAACTGCAGGTGATAATCAAGAGTCAGATAAACATCATCGCCATTTTTAACTTTTTTATTCGTAAATGATGTCAAGGCCACGCCGCCGGCGGTTTGCTGCCCGGTTTTGATGCCTGCTCTTCCTGTTAAGTAACGGTTTAAGGATTGCTCCAGCCCCATAATGCCCGTCATCTTGGCAGGTTGATTATTGTTACTGCCGTTGGAAACAAGGCCAATCAATTGCGAAGCAAAAACACCATTCGGATAAAAACGTGCTGCATTGCTGACAAAATTCAGGCCTGGAAGTTTTGCGGCCACGATTTGATCGTGCTGCGCAATGGATAGATTGTCCCCGGCCGAACCAAATTCAACCTGAAAGGTGCCTGGACTGGCTTGCAAGTGGTTGAGTACATCCGACTCTTTCATTCCAATTATCGGTGCCAGAACACGCGCAGTTTTCTGTTTGTTGACGACATAAAGCGGTTTTGTCCCAGAACGAAAACCTTTTTTAACGATGGCATAAAGATTGTAAGTTGTCGTATTTTCAGCCAAAGCCTGGCCGCTAGCATCAAAAATGTTTCCGCGACGAGGCTGAATTGCTTGATCACGCATAAAATGACGCAGCTCGGTTTCGGAAAGTTTGCGTCCCTTGATATTGCGAGTCGCAGCTACATAGACAAAATGCCCTGATAAAAGCAATAAAACCAGCGAAATTGTCACAAAAATAACCACGCCGGCTTTTTTACTGCGGCCAATCGGACTCGATATTTTTTTTCTTCTCTTCTTTGCCACTATTTATTTATATTCTGAACGTTTGCCGAGTTCAATGTCATGCCGTTTTGTTTGGCAAAATGCTGCAAAGCTATAACACTCGTTGCCTTATTGATCTCTTCTTTAGATTTATCGTTTTCACTGCGCATTGCTTGAATTCGCCCATTCGCTGCTTGAAGCTGGTCATCAACTCGCGCAGTCGTATTGGAAAGCAGAATACTGGCAAACATGACAGCCGACACACAAGCTGCAACAACAAAAACAAATACAAAATCACCGAGCGACCAGCGGGCTTTTTTATAGGTACGGGCGGCTGGGCGGCTTTTAACGAGTTTTAAAGTCGATGCTTGTTTATTGACTTTTCTATATGTATATGAAGGTGCATTTTCTGCCATTAGTTTTTCTCCAAAACACGCAGCTTTGCGCTGTGAGATCGATGATTTGCCGAGATTTCTTTTTCACTAGGCACAATCGGGTGCCGCGTGACCAATTTGAAATCTTCTTTAATGTCTTTATCCAAGACGGGCATCTTGTCAGGAAGCTGATTTTTCGTAGCCATATCACGAAAAAATTGTTTAACAATCCGATCCTCTAAAGATTGAAAAGTAATCACTGCAATTCGGCCATGGGGCGCTAATAGATTAGCCGACTGAGCCAACGCTTCTTTAAGCACATTCAATTCGTCATTAACTGCGATTCGAATGGCCTGAAAAGTTTTTTTAGCCGGATGCCCTTTGGCATGCAGGACCCGATCAGGAAGTGCTTCTTTGATCACTGCGACCAGTTGTTCAGTCGTTTCGATCGGGGCTTTCTCACGTTGCAGCAAAATCCGTCTGGCAATCGAAGAAGCAAATTTTTCTTCGCCATAACGGTTCAGAATCTGAGCCAGTTCCTTATAATCCCAATGATTGACAATCTCATAAGCATCGAGGGATTGTTCCTGGTCCATTCGCATATCTAAGCGCGCATCACTGCGATAACTAAAGCCGCGGCCTTGTTCGTCAAACTGCGGTGAACTGACGCCAAGATCAAAGACAATACCATCAATTTGTGTCACACCGTATTTTGCCAGCTCACTGGCCAAGTTTTTAAAATTATCGTGAATCAGTGTCATTCTGCCGGCAGCGATCTCTTCAGCAAAACGCTTTTCATTAAAACGAATTGCTTCTTCATCTTGATCAAAGCTGTACAGATGGCCTTGCAGTGCTTCTTTAAGAATCAAATCGCTGTGGCCGCCGCCGCCAAGCGTTGCATCAACATAAATCCCATTAGGACGGACTTCCAATGCTGCAACCGCTTGCTGTAGGAAAACTGTGATATGTCCATAATCATTTGTTTTCATAGGTCAAAGTCCGTCAATTCTTCGGCAATCTGATCAAAATTCTCAGCCGTACCAGCCGTATATTCGTCCCAGTTATTCTTGCTCCAGATTTCAAACCCATTGCCAGAACCAGTGATGACGACACTTTTAGCCAACTGAGCATGCGCTTTTAATACGGCCGGAATAATAATTCTTCCCTGCTTATCGAATTCAGCTTCCACCGCGCCTGCCAGCACAAAACGCCGAAAAGCACGTGCATCTTTTGCACCAAGAGGCAATTTATCCAGCTTGCTTTCAAATTTATCCCACTCGTCTTTGGGAAAAGCAAACAAGGAATGTTCCATCCAACGAGTCACGATAAAAGTGTCCCCAAGCTGATTTCTAAACTTGGCCGGAATAATTAAACGGGATTTATCATCCAGCGTGTGCTGATACTCGCCCATAAACATGCGTTTAATCCTCCTTTCAAGTTCACTTCATAAATTTACCACTTTGCCCCACTTATTTCCACATAAAACCCACTTTGAAAAATGCATTTTTGGACACAAAAAAAGACCTTTCGGTCTAGCTTTTAATCTTTGTTTAAGAAAATATAGGCGGCGATTCCGATCACCTCTAACAGCAGTAAAATACCGCTTAAATTAATAAAAAATAACCAACAACGCCTGAGACTCCGGCGATCTTCGGACCGCCAGATCAGAAAAATAATAATCAGCAGCCATAAAATCAGCCAAGCAGTGATAAGAATATATTGAAAATTAAAACTTAAATATTTATTAATAATTCCAATCGCCAAGAAGAAATCTGCCGGTAACAGCCAGGTCCAAAAAGGCAAATCGCTAATACGATACTGACGCGCGAAAAATTGCAGTGCGACCCAGGAAAAAAGCGAGATCAGCCAAAAAGTGATTGCAGAATAGAACATAGTTTATACGATACGTTAAATCTCGGCCGCTGGAAAGTCTTTTATGACAGCAGACTAGTGATTTTCCTCCGAACCATCCTGGTGGCTGACTAATACATCTCTTGGGCGACTACCATCTTGTGGTCCGACAATACCAGCTGCTTGCAAATCATCGATAATGCGGGCCGCACGGTTATAACCAATACGAAAGCGCCGCTGGAGCAGACTTGTTGAAGCTTTTTTCTGCTGAATGACAAACTCAGAAGCTTCGTTAAACAAATCATCGACTGGTTCGCCATTAGCACCCGTCTCATCTGTCTGATCATCTTCTTGGCTATCGTCATCCACCAGCATGCTGGAAGCGTACTGAGCTGGAGATTCTTTTCGAATGAAAGCCGTTACAGCTTCAACATCCTGATCAGAAATAAAAGCACCTTGAATTCTCGTTGGTTCCTTGCCAACCGGCGCAAATAGCATATCCCCTTTGCCTAGCAGTTTTTCAGCACCGTTCTGGTCCAAAATAGTGCGGCTGTCAATGCCAGAGGAAACAGCAAAAGCAATCCTGGATGGGACATTGGCCTTGATCAAACCGGTAATAACATCGACAGACGGCCTTTGCGTTGCCAAAATCAAGTGCACGCCGGCCGCTCGGCCCATCTGCGCAATACGCACAATCGTCGTCTCGACATCACTTTTGGCAGTCATCATCAAATCGGCCAGCTCATCAACAATAATCACGATATAGGGCATTTTAGGCATCGCGTGCCCCTTCGTCTTATTGTAATCAGCCACTTTTTGGTTCCATCCGTCGATATTTCTGACACCATGGTCAGCAAAAAGTTCGTAACGGCGTTCCATCTCTTTAACAGCTTTTTGCAGCCCGCGAGCAGCTTTTCTCGGCTCTGAAATAACAGGAGTAAGCAAATGCGGCAAGTCATTATACATGGACAATTCGACTCTTTTAGGATCGACCATCATCAGTTTGACTTCGTTAGGTTTCAGGCGCATTAACAATGAACTGATAATGCCATTGATAGCGACTGATTTTCCAGAACCAGTCGCACCAGCAATCAGCAGATGCGGCATCGCTGCTAAATCAGCAGAAATGACTTGATTATCAACATCGCGGCCCAAAGGAACCGTTAATGGGTGTTTGGGATTAAAGCTTGAATGTTCGATTACATCCGAAAAACCAACAGTTGCTTGAACCTCATTGGGCACCTCGACACCGACAAAGGGCTTGCCAGGAATCGGTGCTTCAATACGAATAGATTTGGCCGAAAGTGCCAGAGCCAAATCATCAGCACGGTTGGCAATCGTCGATACTTTGACGCCTCGAGCCGGCTTGAGTTCGTATTGCGTGACGGTCGGACCCAAGCTGACAGAACTCACCTCTGTCTCAATATTGAAAGATTTGAGTGTATCACGGACAATCTGAGATTTTTTGTTCAGCTGACGAAATTCACCAGTCTGATCAACGGCACGTACATGAGACAAGATCGTAGCGGGCGGTACCTGATAATCGGGGTTGTCAGCCGTTTCAATCGAATCGACTACCTGATCATCTGAAACTGCTTTTGCAGCCTCATCCCCGAAATCATCCGGCGCAGTGCTGGCTGGTGCAGGCCGCAGACTATTCAGTAAAGCGGCACTTTCTTTGTCGGCAGAGCTATTGTCTGTTGAGGGTGTCGTCTGATTCCAATGAATTTTCGGCTGAACCGGCGTTGTTGGACTGCTTGCCGACTTCCCTTCTTGTGCTTGCGCATCATTTTTAGGATCAGCGCTGTTAGGGTCTTCGAAGTACTTTTTAAAAAAACTAGACTCTTTTCTATTATTCGGTGCATTGAGCCGTTTTTCTTGAATGTCTGAAATCTTATCGCGGCTGAATTCGGCAGCTTTGGAAGCAGAATGCAGGACCGATTTATTCAGCAGGCGAAAAACACCAAAAACCAGAGATAAAATCGAAATCACCCAAACTCCGGCATTTGCAATCAGCCGTGCCAATCCAGTATAGATTGCCGCACCAATAATCCCGCCGCCGCTAGCTGATTGCGAATGTCCGTGACGCATATCATTTAAGATAATTTGGCCTAATTGAGACATGAGATTATTCTCATTTTTCAGAGATGATGCGAAAAAAAGTGAACTAATCGTCAAAAAAGACAAAGCAATAAAACAGATACCAACAATGATTCGGCCCGGAATTTTAGGGAATTTACGATATAACAGCCAATAAGCAAAGAAAATAGCAATCATCAGAATAAAGATGACAAAATAGTCGCCAAAAACATATTTATAGGCATCCGCGAAGAAATTTCCGACCAGTCCTAAACGAAATATGCCTAAAGCAAAAAAAATCTCAAAAATGAGAACTACTACAATTTTCGGGTCAATACCCTGATTTTTCCTGCTTCTTCTTGTGCTTGTTTTTTTTCTTGTTCTAGCTGCCATAGTCCACAGTTAAGTCTATAAAAAAACAGGTTCAGTTAAAAATGCCTTAAGGTTTACTTTAACTTGTCCTGTTCATAAAGATGTTCACGTTCCAAACCGATGAAATTCTGTTGGCGCAAGACCTCATATAAGACAATTGCCACAGAATTACTGAGGTTCAAAGATCGCACATGCTGATCATTTTGCGGGATACGAATTGCCTTTTCCGGATTCCTGCGCATAAATATCTCCGGCAGGCCATAAGCCTCATTGCCAAATAAAAAATAACGGTCTTGGCTGCTGTCCGAATAATCTATCTGATCGTAGGACTTTTCGGCATACTTGGATACGAGAAAGAGCTGGGCATTATTGATAGTCGATAAAAAAGCAGGTAAATTTTCGTGCAGAGTAATATCAACATTTTTCCAGTAATCTAAACCTGCTCGAACCACTTTCTTGTCGTCCAAATCAAAGCCTAAAGGCTTGATCAGGTGCAGCCGTGCATTAATGGCCGTCGCTGTACGGGCAATATTCCCAGTATTGGCCGGCATAGACGGCTCGAATAAAACGATATGGTTCATGACTTAAACAGCTCCGAATTTTGGCGCCACCATAGATAAATACGGCTAATCAAAACCTTCAGCACGGCATAAGCCGGAATGCCAAAAGCTACGCCAAGCAGACCGAACATTTCGCCGGCTCCCAATAAAATAACCAAAATCGTCACCGGATGAATATGCATCGAAGCACCCATGATTTTTGGATGAATCAAACGCGATTCTAAAGTCTGTTCGATAGCGAACACGATCAAGACAGCCAATAAGAGATTCGTACTTCCGAGCAGCGCAATGATGATGGCTGGCACCATAGCGAGAAAAGAACCTAGGTACGGGATGAGGTTCAGAGGCCCGGCTAGCAAACCGATCCAAATACCATAAGGCAGGCCAATGACTGAAAAGCCGATCATGAACATAATTGATACTGCCAGTGCAGTCAAGATCTGGCCTCTTAAATAATCAGAAATCTGTTTGTTAATTTCATATAAGACTTCCATGAGGCTTGGACGTGTTTTTTCAGGAAAAAACTGAGAAATATATTTTGGAAACTTATCACTCTCTTTCAGCATGTAATACAGCATAAAAGGAAAAGTAACTAGCGTGATAGCCGTCATCGTCAAAAAGTGCGTAATCCAACCGACACCGGCAATGCCGTTGGACAAATAACTCCGAGACCAATCAATAATCGTCTTATTCAAATTATTGTTGGCATCCAATGCCCAGTTCTTAATTGGGTTCAGTGCTGGATAGTCCAGCCAGACCAATAGTTGGCGGGACCAGTGTTTATAGTAATCAGGCCAATGTTTGGCAAATTGAACAAAATTAGTCCGAATAATCGGTGCGATGAATATGACGCCAAGTATCAGAACGGCAAACACAATCAGAAAAATAATCAGAACAATGGTCTGTTTGGATAAGCGGAATTTTCGATTGGCCCAATTCACAATTGGGATTAGCAAATAGTAAAAAACACCAGCCGTGATCATCGGAGCCCCAACTGCTGCAAAAAGTGCAGAAATTGGTTCAAAAATAAAATTGACTCGGCGCATCATGTAGATGGCTGTGAGAAGCACAATAACCACTAAAAGTGCCGCTACTAAGCGGTTATTGACCACCCAACGATAAAACCAGCTTTTTTGTTCGGTGCTATCATTTTTATTCAATCGCATTTCCCTTTTACTCTATCATGAATGATAATAGTAATGTAACACGAAAGGAAAAATAATGAGCTACAAATTGTTATTTGGAACTTATACGAAGTCTGATTCCAAGGGTCTATACGAAGCCTTCCTATCAGATGATGGAAAACTTAATAACCTGGAAAACGTCGCACAGATCGGATCTCCGACCTATTTTGCACTTTCAAACGCAGGCTTGCTCTATGCCGTAGACAAACAAGGGGGCCGCGGCGGTGTCTCCGTCTGGGACACATCGACGATGCCTTTTACCAAGACTGACGAGCAGATTAGCGATGGTGCTTCACCAGCATATGTTTTTGTTGATGAAGGCCGACAGCTGGTGTTTACAGGCAATTATCATACCGGCTTGATCACAATTTTCAAGATTGACGGCCAAAAATTGGTCAAGACAGACGAATTTCAAAATGAAGGCAAAGGACCAAGGGCTGAACAGGATTCAGCTCATATCCATTTCACGAATCTGACGCCGGATAACCGTCTGGTCGCAGTTGATTTAGGAACAGATGAAGTTCTGACTTTTGAAATTTCTCAGGATGGCAAATTATCAGAGCCGATCCGCTTTCAGACAGAAGCCGGCTTTGGCCCCCGCCATATTCGTTTTAGTGAAGACGGCAAACGTGCCTTTCTATTAGGCGAACTTTCTTCAAAGCTTTCCCTTTTGAAATATCAGGAGGGCAAGTTCAAGTTAATCTCAACAATTTCAACCATTCCGGCTGACTGGACAAAACATAACGGTGCAGCAGCGATCCGCCTATCCGACGATTATAAGTATATCTACACGACAAATCGCGGTTATAATTCAATCGCTGTTTTCAAAATTGCAGACGATGAAAATGATGTCAAACTCATCCAGCAGATCCCGACTGAGGGTGATTTTCCGCGTGACTTCAATATCACACCGGACGGCCGTTATCTAGTTGCCGTTAACCAAAATACAAATAACGCCTCTAGTTATGCCATTGACAAGACTAGCGGCGAATTAACATTGATTCAAAAAGACTTTTACGTGCCCGAAGCCGTTCGCGTCTACTTCCAAGCGTAATCAAATTAGTAATGTCCAGCGTCAATCAAACGCTGAATATCTTCTGGCAGGCCAGCATGAAAATGCTGGTTTTTGTTTGCAAAAGGATCGAAAAAAGTTAAATCCGAAGCATGCAGGGCCTGGCGAAAAATAAAAGATGATTTTGGGCCCTTATACAAGTCGTCACCCACTAAAGGATGGCCAGCCCAGGCCAGATGAACACGAATTTGGTGAGTCCTGCCTGTATGCAGCTGTACTTTTAGCTGGGTAAAGTTGTCATAACGTTTTTCCACCCAATATTCGGTCAATGACTCTTTACCATCCGGCCGCACCTGGCGCCTGATAAAGTCGCCTTCAACGCGTCCGATCGGCTGGTCGATGATGCCATGATCCTCAGGAAATTCGCCAACTGCAAAGGCTTGATAAAATTTCTCGATGTCGTGATGGTCCATGAGTGCGTCATTTAGCAACGCGTGGGCAAATTTATGTTTCGCAAGCAAGACCAGTCCGCTTGTATCACGATCCAAACGCGTGACAACATGCGGCACAAGGCTTTCGGCTTCTTCAGTAATCAAATGAGCTTTGACCATATTGACAAGAGTTGTTTGCCGGTCAGCATGGCCAGGAACGGTCGTCACGAAAGGTGCTTTATTGATAAGCAAAAAATTGTCGTCCTCAAAAACGACATCAAGCGGATCTTTAAAATCAGCGGTCAGTTGGCCGTTTTCCTTCTCAGCCGGCATGAAGATGCTGATCTGCTGGCCTGGTTTGACATAATCATTTGTGAAGACCTCATGATCATCAACAACGATTTTGCCGCCGAAATGTTTTAACTGTGAGAACATTCGATGCGAAACGCCGCGCGCTTTTAAAAAGAGGCGAACTTTTTGCATGTCGTCTAAATCAGAAACCCAGGAAAACTTCATTGATGACCGTCTCCGATAAATGAATTTTTGACACGCTGCCAAAAACTAATCTGTTTGTAATTGGCCATTTTTAATGGTTCTTTGGAAATTTTGAATAAAATCTGTCTGTAGGCGACCTGCGGCAATTGGAAACTATCGTAATTAATTGTCGAATTCCCCACTTCCAAGACAACACGAATGCGTGTATCGGCCGACACAATAATCGGCGAACCAAGAGTCCGGTAAACGCGGTTATTGATCGAGGCAATCTCAGTCATCTGCAGGGCTGCAAAATCCGGATCAATCAAAGCACCGCCCAAGGATTTGTTATAGCCTGAAGAACCAGCCGGCGTGGAAACAGCCAGGCCATCCCCGCGAAACTTTTCAAACAGCACATCATTGATATAAACATCAATCGCCAATGAATTGGTAATTCTGTTCAAAATGATTTCGTTGACTGCTAATATCTCGGCCACCTGACCATCAGCGTAAAAAACTTCACCTTCCATTAACGGGTATTCGTTCAATTGCCCGTGATCATGAGCAATTTTATCAACCAGGTCATCAAGCTCATCTACAAGCCAGTCCGAATAAAAGCCTAAATGCCCCGTATGTACGCCAACAAAACGAATGTTGGCTAATTGATTGGAAAATTGATGAACCGCTGACAAAAAAGTCCCGTCTCCACCGATTGAAACCACCAAATCCGGCTGTCGACTGGAGACTTCCTGGCCGGCTGCTTCTAATTTATTTTTTAATACGTCAGCCACTGCCAAGGACTGCGGCTGATCATTAGGAAACAGGCAAACTTTCATATCTTCCATTCTAGCGGAAAAGCAGTCATTATTAATCCCTGCCGCGTTTTTTCCAGAAAAATCATGATTAATCAGCAAATAAAAAAAAGCCTGATGGCCGTTTTTGATGCGATATTGTTACTTGGACATGAGTTTTTCAAATTCATCCAAACGATTCTCAAAGACGGCAAAGGCCTTGTCCAGATAATCAGTTTTCTCCATGTCAACACCGGCCTTTTTAATCACATTCAAAGGATAATCTGAAGACCCGGCTGACAGATAGCCCAAGTAAAGCGGAACATTTTTCTCCGGATCATCGATAATTCCCTGTGAAAGCGTCGTAGCGGCCGATTCACCAGTCGCGTATTGATAAACATAGTAGTCATAGTAGAAATGCGGAATTCGTGCCCATTCCAAAGCGATCTGCGGATCAAAAGTGAGCGCATCACCATAGAACTTTTTGTTCAAATCACCATAGAACTTAGACAAGGCATCAGCAGTCAAAGCCACACCGGCCTGAGCCTGTTTATGCATCCAATCCTCAAATTCAGCAAACTGCGTCTGACGGAAGACTGTTCCTTTAAAACCGTCCAGATAATGATTCAAAACATAAGCTTTGATCTTCGGATCTGTCTGCGTCTTCAGCAGATAATCAGTCAACAGCATTTCGTTAGTCGTTGAAGCAATCTCAGCCAAAAAGATTGGATAGTCACCATACTGGTATGGCTGATTGCTGCGAGTCAGTAACGAATGCTGCGAATGGCCGGATTCATGAACCAAAGTAAAGATATTGTCTAAAGTATCTTGCCAATTCAGCAGTACATAGGGATTTGTGTCATAAGCACCGCCCGAATAGGCACCTGACCGTTTACCAGCATTTTCTGGCACATCAATCCAGCGTTCGTCGAATTCGCGCTGCAAACCAGCCAGATATTTGTCGCCCAATGGCTTAAGAGCTTCTAACGCAATCGCCTTGGCACCTTCAAAATCAACCGGAAAATCAACATCACCTGTAATTGGTGTATAGAGGTCATAGGTATGCAATTCGGAAACGCCTAATAATTTTTTGCGCAGTGCTACATAGCGGTGCAGCAAGGCCAAGTGGGCATCAGTCGAAGCAACCAGGCTTTCAAAAACAGTTTCTGGAATATCGCTTCTAAAGGTGGCAGCTTCGCGTGCACTCTTGAAATGATGGGCACTGGCAAGGAAATTATCGGCTTTCATCTGCCCATAAAGCGTTGAAGCAAAGGTATTTTTGTAAGTGCCGTAAGCGGCGTACAGAGTCGTAAAGGCAGTCTGGCGAATCTTGCGGTCACTGGATTCCAGCATGGTTGAATAAAGGCCCTGTGTCAGTTGAACGGTATCGCCATTTTCGTCAACGACATCGCCGTATTTCAAATCAGAATCATTCAATGTACTAAATGTTTGGGAACTTGAAGAGAAAACATCCCCTGCGCTGGCCAAGAGCTTTTCTTCAGCTGGCGGCAGCGTGTGATCACGCTTTTTTGCGAAAGTATCAATCAAATGATGATAATCTTCTAATTCTGGTGCATCTTTGTAGAAAGATGCCAGTTGCTCAGGCGAAAAGGCGATGATCGCCGGGGTCAGAAACGAGCTGGCCGAGTCGGATTTAGCTGCCAAACCCGCAACACGTGCATCAAAGGCAGCGTATTTATTATTGCTGGTGTCCTGATCGGATTTCATCGAAGCATAGACATAGACTTTTTCTACTAAACGGAATAAATCCAGAACAGCTTTGACTGCAGTCAGTAGGCTGCCCGCGTCTTTGACTGTATCGGACAATTTTGCGACTGCTTGTGCTTTTTCTTCAGAAAGCTTAAAAGCTGCTTCCCAATCATCATCTGTTTTGAAAATCTGGCTCAGATCCCAAGTCTGAGAAGGATTTTTTTCCACCTCAGCACGAGTGATCTGTTTTTTACTCTCTGTCATAAAACCTCCATTAATTGAAACTATTCTACCGCAAAAGTGCCAATTTCTGTTGATAATTGTCAGGCCATGGCGGAAGCGACCGCACTAAAATATAGGCGTTTTTCAGATAAATATAGCCCGCTGCCGACAATTCTCGTAAAAAATTAACAACTGCCTGCTGAGAAAAACGGCTTTCGCAACTGCGCTCATAAAAATAGGTCTCGGATGAAAATTCTTTAATAAATGCATTGCGAGAAAGACGGCCAAGCCCGCAACCAGTCTCTAAAGCCAAAAGCATCGCTAGCCGCCAGTGCCAATTGCTGACTTTTAATCCGGCCTGATTGCCGCCGTGAACCAGCCATGGCGCACTGACTGGACTTGTGTGTTTTCGTTCATAGACAAGACGGGTTATTTCAGAGGAAAATCGTTTCAGTGTTAACTGCTGCTGCATCTGTTGCAGATCTCGACGTAAATTGCTCTTTGACAAAATCGGCTGGGTGCGTCTTTCTGTTCGATGCCGGCCGTTCAAAAAAATATCAAAAAAAGTCGCCGGAGAGTATTGATGCTGCTGCATTTTTAAGACTGATAAATCATTTTTTTGAAAACCACTGTAAACGGTCAATTGATCCAATAACGGCGCCCAAGTGAATATCATGTCATTGGCGTCGGCGAATTTAAAGATCGTCCTTTCTTGCCAGCGTTGACGAAAATAATTCGGCCCTAGAATCCAAATCACAGGTATTTCCAGTTGCAGATAGCCTGCCGTACGCTGTCTTAATTTGTCAACGCTGATCGGGCTTTGCTGAAATTCAATTGCCAGCTGTCGGCCATGAGCATCTTGGATCCAAAGATCAGCTCGTTGTTTAATTTCTGGAAACACTTTTTCTAGCTGAGTTTGATAGCCTGCTTGGGTTAAGATCCGATTCAAACACTTTTTAGCCTCTAGATGCAGCTGACTTTCGTTTTCCGAAAAATAACCGCAAGCCGTCCCAGACTGATGGGCAAAATGCGGCATTTTGATCTGCCCTTTTTTTAGGCATAATGACCGCTGGCATCCAGGACAGGAAAAAAGCTGACCAGCAATAGCATAGTCAGCCTCAATCAACTCACCAGATTGATTCTTCGCAATCAGCACTGATTATTATTACGATATCAGCAGCTGAAAATCAAAAAATATGTTTTGAAAGTTCCAAAGCGAGATTCGTGAAAATGGGTTTGGTCAAATCGGCTGCTTGAATCTTGCCGCCATCAAGGCGAACACCGAAATCTGTCATCAAAAGCTGGATGGCAGGTGCTTTTTTCGTCCGTGAAAACAGGTGAAGCAGAAAGGCACGATGTGTCTGTGAATCAACATTTGGTGCTTGAATCTCGTACAGATCAGAGACAACCTGTCTGGCATCAATTTGGCGAGCAACACTCAAAAACTCATCAAAGTCTGCCAGCAGATACCAGCTGTCCAGGATCGTACTTGGTGTGCTATCTGTTTTCTTCATTACTGATGAATTTGAAGTCTTTTGTTTGATCGTCTTCCTCTGCCCCGCTGATGAACGGTCGTAACCCGAAAGCAGCTTGGAAACTGCCGGATCTACCTGCTCGTCTTTTAACGCAAATACCGTATTGCCGCTCTCGTCGATTGAAATATTCGGATCGTCAACAATTTTCGAGATAAACAACTCAACACCGTGCTTGCCCGTCGGCAAAATCTGAAAGGTCACCTGGTCATCATTGCTAAAGGAATGGTCTGCATCCGCCTCGTCTAAAATTGCATAGAAAAAACTTTCGACTTGATTACGGTCGGACATCAAATCCATCATCGAGACATGGCGATCATCTAGATCAGCCTTGGTCAACATGATATGCAGAGTATTCGCATCAATTTTTTCTAATTTCATCATCTCTATTATACCAATTCGTTTAGTTGCTTATTATAGCGTTAAAATTTAGTTATGGATAAACTATATTTAACCTTCGGAAGTAAAGATTATCTGCTCGGATTAGCAGATCGGACGAATGTTTCAGATATCCAATTCATCTCCAAACCGGGTCAATCACAGTTTGGCATTATTTCTCGGGAAATTTTAGCTCCCAATGCCAACCCGATCGAACTGGATATTGAACAAGAATATGCCAAGCGGATTAAGGGGCCAGAATTGATTGGACTTTTCTATTTTATTGGAGAAGACAAACAGGCCGAAATCGCAAAGAAAACACTTGAAATCCACCGAGATGAATTAAAACGTCTGGGCGCTCACGGAAGTGCTATCTGGGCCAAAGAACACAAATATCTGCACAGAAATGTTCTCCTGGTTCAATTGGACGATGCAGCAGCCTACGAACATTTTTCCCACTCGAAGATCATACAAGGCATTTCCGCTGATTTCTATTCCAGCTTTAACGTCCTTTACGCGGATGGTTTTGACCAAGACTAATTGTTCTAATATTTTCTAAACAGCCTCAAAAAAACGAGCTTCACTGTCAGGGATGACCCAGACAGGAAGTTCGTTTATGCTTTTGAGGCTGTTTTTTTATTCGTCGTCTTCAGTCTTTAATGAATCATCTGCAACGAAAGTATTCAGAACTTCAGCAACCATGTTCCATTCATCTTCGTCCTCGATTGGGAACAGATCAGAATCAGTCTCGGA
This sequence comes from Oenococcus kitaharae DSM 17330, assembly GCF_000241055.1. Lineage (NCBI taxonomy): Bacteria > Bacillati > Bacillota > Bacilli > Lactobacillales > Lactobacillaceae > Oenococcus > Oenococcus kitaharae. Next base: position 1,259,528 of record NZ_CM001398.1, on the reverse strand, counting down.
ATCTCCAGCCTGCGGGTCGAAACTAAAGGCCTGAATCTCTACTTCTTGATCGGGATTTTCAATCGCAATCTCATCGGCACCAGCCGGCGTAAAGAGGATGTAGTCTTTGTTGTACTCGTCAGAATGAAAAGTAAACAGTACCTCATAGAGAGATTCATTGCCCTGATCATCAGTCAGAGTTACATATTTGTCATTATCTTGGTCAGCCATTTACGAGTTTTCCTTTTCTATCTAGATAATTTTGCAGAATCAACTGAGCCGCCAGACTGTCAATCACTTTTTTTCGCTTTTCGCGAGACAAATCGGCTTCCTCAATCAGCATTCGATTGGCTTGGACGCTGGTCAGACGCTCATCTTCATAGTCAATCGGAAGACCAAAACGTTTGGCGACCATCCGGCCATACCTGCGCGAAGCATCCACGCGAGGCCCTTCGCTGTTGTTCATATTCTTGGGCAAACCAATGACGATACCAGTCGCCTTTTTTTCGTCAATCAGCTGGGCCAATCGATCCAAACCGAATTCACCCTTATCTTCATTGATTCGAATAATCTCAACAGAACTGGCCGTCCATCCAAGCGGATCGGATTGTGCGACACCAACTGTCCGAGAGCCGACATCCAGGCCTAAAATCCTCATTTGTCTTCATCCGTCGGCTTTTTAACATCTTCAGCCAGGTAGTTTTTGACCAATTCTTCAACAATCTCATCGCGTTCAAAACGGCGAATCAGATTCCTGGCATCGTTGAGACGCGGGATGTAGGCCGGGTCGCCAGAAATCAAATAACCGACAATCTGATTGATTGGGTTATACCCTTTTTCCTCCAACGCCTCGTAAACCAGCTTCAGCATCGAACGGACATTTTCCGGCTTCTGTGAACCGAAATCAAATACTGTTGTGTCTTCAAATTCTGCCATCTACTATATTCTACCCTATCACAGGTTTTGTAGATATTGCTTAACTGCGGATAACGCATCTTTAATGCCGGCTGGATTTTTACCGCCAGCCTGCGCCAAATCTGGTCGTCCGCCGCCACCGCCTTGAATCTTCACAGCAAGGTTTTTGATAAGATCGCCAGCTTTAATCTGCTTTGGAATTCGTGATGCAGCAACAAGAATTGGGCTGCCCGCATTGTTGCTGGCGAGAATAATCAAGTCGGAAACTTCTTTAGCTCGCCAGTCATCAACAATCAATCTCAAGCCATCAGCAGTCTGGCCATCGATTTGGGCTGTGATGTAACTGATGCCGTTAACCGTCTGGCTTGAGTCAAATAGTTTTTCAGCTGCTTGATTGGCAGCTTTGGCCGATAAGGCTTCTAATGACTTTTTGCTGTCTTTTAGTTCTTGAATCAATCCAGCAACTTTTTCCGGAACATCCGTGATTTTCTGAGTATCCAAGAGTGCAGCTGTCTTTTTCAATTCATCTTCATGCTGTTTGAACAGACGGAAAGCAGCTTGCCCAGTCACGGCTTCGATACGCCGAGTGCCGGCACCGGTTCCTGACTCGCTGACAATCTTAAAGAGGCCCAGCTCACTCGTGTTTGAAGCATGCGTGCCGCCGTCAAACTCTTTGTTGTAATCCCCGATGGAAACAACACGCACTTTTTTACCATATTTTTCACCGAAAACAGCGACTGCACCTAATTTCTTGGCTGATTCGATATCAGTCTCAATCCAAGTAATTGGCAACGCTAAGGCAATCTCCTGATTTACTTGGTCTTCGATCTGATCCAAAGTTTTTTGAGAAACAGCACCCTGATGGGTGAAATCAAAACGCAGGTAGTCTGTCTCGACCAGCGAGCCAGCTTGATGAATATTGCCGCCAATCACATTTCTTAAAGCCTGATCCAATAAATGTGTCGCCGTATGATTCTTTGAAACGGCTAAATGACGCGCCATATCGACGGCCAAAGCCACGTGCTGTCCGACTTCGACATCCCCTGAAAGTTTGACCGTATGAATGTGCTGCTTATTTGGGCCATTTTGGACATCTAATACTTCGGCCAATAATTGGCCGTCAAGCGATTTGACAGTACCGTGATCAGCAACCTGCCCGCCCATTTCAGCATAAAATGGCGTCTTTGCAAAGACTAATGCTGCTTGTTGTCCGGCTTTTGCTTGATCTACTTGCTTGTCATCAACAATGATTGCATTGATTCCTGTGTCATCAACTGAAGTCTGCGACCAGCCGACATACTCGGAAGGCACTTTTAGGTTCATTAAAGCTGCGTCCTGGACACCAAAAGTCCTCAACTTGCCCTGTGCTTTACGAGCTCGATCCTGCTGAGCCTTCATCTCGGTCTCAAAACCCTTGCGGTCAACTTTTAATCCGGCATCAGCGGCCTGCTCTTCGGTCAATTCCAAAGGAAAACCGTAAGTATCGAATAATTTAAAGGCTTTGTCGCCAGATAATTCAGTTTCATGTTTGTCTTTGCTTTCCTGAATATCCTGGTCCAATAAAGCCAAACCAGCCGTTAATGTCTGGTCAAAACGGTCTTCTTCGGCTTTAATCACTGGAATAATCTGATTCTGATTGGCCAAAATTTCCGGATAATATGAAGACATAATATGCCCGACAATCGGCACCAGCTGTGTCAAAAACGGTTTTTCAATCCCTAATTTGCGTCCGTGCATGACAGCTCGGCGAAGCAAACGGCGAATCACATAACCGCGGCCGCCATTACCCGGCAGTGCACCATCAGAAATAGCAAAAGTCACAGCACGAACATGGTCGGCAATCACTTTAAAACTGACATCTAGATTCTTGTCCTGGCCATATTTTTTGCCAGAAAGCAATTCGACTTTATGAATAATCGGCAGAAAAAGATCCGTCTCAAAATTAGTCGGCGCGTTTTCAAAAATTGAGACAACACGCTCCAAGCCCATGCCGGTATCAATGTTTTTGTGTGGTAATTCAGGGTACTGAGAATTATCGGTCATGCCTGGCAGATGGTTGAATTGTGAAAAGACGATATTCCAAATTTCTAGATAGCGTTCGTTTTCACCGCCGGGATACATTTCAGGATCGTCGTCGGGCAGGTCCTGAAATTTTGGCCCGCGGTCAAAGAAGATTTCTGTATCTGGTCCCGAAGGGCCTTCGCCGATATCCCAAAAGTTGCTTTCTTCAGGCACCGTGTGATTGGGCAGAAAACCTGGCTGGGCTTCCCATAATGCTTTGGTGTCTGTGTCGCGCGGATAATAAGTTACGTAGAGCTTCTCTGGTTCGATGGCAAACCAGTCAGGGCTGGTCAGCAACTCCCAAGCCCAAGGAATCGCCTCTTTTTTGAAATAATCGCCAACTGAAAAATTGCCCATCATTTCAAAGAAAGTATGGTGACGCGCCGTATGGCCGACGTTTTCAATATCGTTAGTCCGAATTGATTTTTGTGAGTTTGTGATCCTCGGATTTTCCGGAACCACAGAACCGTCGAAATATTTTTTTAAAGTCGCCACACCGGAATTGATCCAAAGAAGGCTGGGATCGTCTTTTGGAATCAAGGATTGACTGGGTTCGATCTTATGCCCTTTTGATTGAAAGAAATCAAGAAACATTCGACGAATTTGTGCAGAATCAAGTTTTTTCATTTTTCCTCATCACTGTAAATAGAAAAACACCGCGTAATGCCGGGGCGAAAATTCGCGGTACCACCCGGCTTCACACAGTGTTGTGTCTCTATCTGCTATTTTTTAAATAAACGGGAGCATCCAGATTGAGATTTCAAGCCTCGCAGCACCGGCTTGTCTCTTAAAAATCCGCTTCAGAACATATCCGCTTTCCTACATACTATATCACGGCCGGAAAAAATTGAAAACGATAAATTTAATTTGAAAAAATGTCAGCTTTCCTAACATCTCTTTCATTTTTAAAAAAATTTAGGGATAGAATGGTGACTAAATTTTAGAAAGGTGGTAGTTACATGGATGTGTTTAGAAAAAAAGACGTCAACGAGATTTTGAAATACTCGTCGCCGTTGAAAAGGACGTTGAGAACCTGGGATCTTACCTTCCTAGGCATCGGTGCCATTATTGGTACCGGAATTTTCGTCCTAACTGGTAGAGGAGCGCTGACCGCCGGGCCGGCCTTGTCGCTATCCTTCTTGATCGCCGCAATCTGTTGTGGGTTTGCCGGCTTGTGTTACGCGGAATTTGCTTCGATGGCTCCTGTCTCAGGATCTGCCTATACTTATTCCTACATTGCCTTTGGTGAAATTATTGCTTTCATCATTGGCTGGGATTTAATTTTGGAGTATGCCCTAGGGGCTGCGACCGTCTCAGTCGGGTGGTCAGGTTACTTTGTCAATCTGCTGCAAAATCTCGGAATTCATATTCCGACGGTTCTGACAGCTGCTGCAGGTACAACACCTGGCGTGACAACATTCTTCAATTTGCCGGCGTTTTTAATTGTTTTACTGATTACTTGGATTATTTCTATTGGTATTACACAGACAAAAAGAGTCAACGACTCGATGGTTATCGTCAAATTAGCCGTTATCATTCTCTTCATTGTCTGCACGATCTGGTTCATCAAGCCGCATAACTGGGTACCATTTTCACCTTACGGCTTGTATTCGTTCCATGGCGGCAGTGCAGCTGGCATTATCCCAGCTGCCTCGATTGTTTTCTTTTCCTTCATTGGTTTTGATTCAGTCTCTTCCAGTGCCGAGGAAACGATCAACCCCAGCAAGACCTTGCCAAGAGGCATCCTGGGTTCGCTTTTAATCTCAACTGTGCTTTACATTATCATGACCTTGATTATGACTGGTGTTGTTAAGTACACAGTCTTCGCTCGTTTCTTGGATGCACCGATTCTTGCCGTTCTTCATTCAACTGGCCAGACTTGGTTGTCCATTATCGTCAGTGTTGGTGCGATTCTTGGTATGACAACAGTTATTCTCGTTCAGCTTTACGGCCAGTCACGGATTACTTATTCAATGTCTCGTGATGGCTTGTTCCCGAGATTCTTTGGTTCAGTTAATCCAAAGTATCAAACACCCTTCAAAGGGACTTGGTTCTTTGGTATCGTCACTGCCATTGCAGGCGGCTTAATCAATTTGAACATTCTGTCCGAACTGGTTAACATTGGTACTTTGACAGCTTTCGTGCTTGTTTCTGCAGGTATACTTTGGATGAGGCACAGTCATCCAGAATTGCATCGCGGCTTCCGTGCTCCCGGCGTTCCTGTGACACCGATCATTGCGATTCTCTTCTGCTTGGTCTTAATCGCCGGACTGAACTGGGAAACTTGGGTTCGCTTCATCGTATGGTTTGCTATCGGCATGGTAATCTACTTCGCTTATGCTAAGCGCCATTCGAAATTGAATCCGTCCAATTCTGACGGCTCGGCCTCTGCTAAAAAAGGAGCTGATTAATATGACTTACAAGCATATTCTGGTTGGCCTTGATGGTTCAAAGAAAGCTGATAAAGCGTTTGAAACGGCTTGTGCACTGGCCTCAGCCTTATCTGCCAGTCTCAGCGCTGTCTGGATTGTCAATCGCGACCGCGGCATGGATTCGACCTTCGGCGTTAGCGAAGATTTCTATCAAGACCGTATTGGCCAAGTGAAACAGAAACTAGGCCCATATGTCGAGAAAGCTAAGAAACAGCATATTGATATCACAGCCGAAACGCTGTTGGGCAATGTCAAAATGCTGCTGGCAAAAGAATATCCTGAAGCGCACGGTATCGATCTGATTGTCGTTGGCGATACAGGCCTCAATTCAATTGAAAGGCTTGTCGTTGGTTCGCATACCAGTTATGTGATCCGCAACGCCAGCTGCGATGTCTTGGTTGTTAAATAAGCAAAATAAAAGCCATCTTGCAAATGCAAGATGGCTTTTTTGTATATTATTTTATCTGCTGAAGCGCTTGTTTGAAATCGGCAATTAAATCATCGACATCTTCTAATCCAACGGAAACACGCAGTAAACCGGGCGTAATTCCCTCTTTTTTTAAGTCTGCCGCGCTTAATTCAGCATGGCTCATCTTTGGCGGATATGACACAATCGTCTCTGTCGCACCCAAAGAAACAGAAAATATCGGAATTTTTAAAGCCGCGACAAAGGTTCTCACAGCAGCCTCGCTGCCAATATCAAATGAAAAGACGGCCCCACCGTTTTTAGCCTGCTTTTGTTGGATCTCATAACCCGGATGGCTGGGCAATCCAGGATAAAGGACACGCACCACTTGGGGCTGATTTTCCAGCCAAGAAGCCAGTTTTAAAGCCGAAGCCGATGAACGGTCCAGACGGACAGCCAATGTTTTTAAACCGCGCAGCAGCAGCCAAGTATCAAAGGAACTCAGCGTAGCGCCAACAGCGTTTTGGACGAAATAAATCTGTTTTGCCAATTCAGGGTCATTGGTCATAACAGCACCAGCTAAGAGATCCGAATGGCCGGAAAGAAATTTAGTCGCCGAATGAACGACGATATCAGCACCCAAGGATAGAGGCTTTTGCAAATAGGGCGACATAAAAGTATTGTCAGCGATCGAGATCAGATGATGCGCCTTAGCAATTTTAGAAATTGCAGCAATATCTGTCACATCCAAAGTCGGATTTGAAGGCGTCTCGATATAAAGTGCTTTCGTATTCGGCTTGATAGCTGCTTCAACTGCATCCGGATCGCAAAAATCCGCATAGCTGTGACTGATGTTAAAGCGCGTCAGAATTTCATTTAAAACACGATAAGTACCGCCATAGACATGTCCAGAAATCACGAGATGATCGCCAGCACTGAAAGTCAGCAGAACGCTGGAGATGGCAGCCATACCAGTCGAAAATAAGTAACCATATTCAGCCCCTTCCAACTGAGCCAGTGCCTTTTCACCAGCCTGACGCGTCGGATTCCCAGAACGCGCATAATCGAACTCATGAAAATGATCCAAATCCGGCTGGCTGAAGGTCGATGTCATATAAATCGGCGTATTCAGTGCACCATTCTCTGGATCATGCGGTGTTGTTAACTTAATTATTTTTGTTGGATCGCTAAAATCGTTCATGCCACCTCTTTAAATAAATTTTTCTTGCCATTCGAAGCAGAATTTCCAGCTAAACCAAGCCAGTCTAAAAGCAGCTCTGATGCCGGCTGCCGCCAATCGTTTACCTGCTGATTATCAAGTAGGTAATTCTCGGGTTTGGCCTGATTCATCCCCTTGCCGATATCACGCAAATACTCTTTTTGCAGCGTATCCTGATCATATTCAAAATGTCCAGAAGACAGCAAGACACGGCCCTGTTCAAGTTCGGCCAGAGAAACACCAAAACCCTGGTCGCCTGACAGAATCCGCCAGCCAGCTTTCTGTGCCGCATGAAAATCAATGGCAAACCAGCGAGAATGCGGTGCCCGGTCAACATGTGTTTCATCTAGATCAAAACGATAGATACCAAAACGCTTGCGTTTTAATTGTGCCACATGGACTCCTTTGACATGTGCATAAGCCGCAGCCGACCAGCAGGCAAAGAAGGTCCGCTTGGAATTCTCGCTTTGCCAATCGACAAAATCAGCAAACTCCGACCAATAATCAACCTCCTCAAAGGCGATCCGATCCACTGGCGAACCAGTGACAATCGTCCAGTCGTAGTGGTTTTTTTCGGCTTTTGGCAAGGGTTCATAGCAGCCGCGAATCGTTTCTGACTCTTGTTTCATATGATGTGTGGCTGGCATTGCAAAACGCACATTAAAATCCTGACCGCTCTGATCAGAAATCAACTTCAGCAAAGCTAAATACTGCAGCTCGCTTTGTTCCCGAGTCGACATCAGGCAGACAATTAAAACACTACTCGCATTGTCCGAGTAATCTCTGTCCTTATCAGCCAGCTGGCGAAAGCTGTTTTCAGTTTGCCTGGCTTTGGCTAAACCATTTGCGACATATAGCGTCATACTTTTGCCCCCTTAATCGCCTGCTTGAGATCAGCTAGTAAATCATCCTGATCTTCCAATCCAGCGCTAACACGTACGAGATTATCCGTAATACCCAGCTGATCACGCCTTTCCTGACTCATGTCATGGTGTGTCTGGATACTAGGAATCGTAATCAGACTTTCAGCACCGCCCAGGCTTTCAGCAAAGGAAAACACTTTTAAACCCTTCAGGAATTTATCGGTATCATATCCGTCAGCCAAGTAAAAGCTCAACATGCCGCCCAGTCCTGGGTATAGGACTTTGTCAACACCGGCAAATTTCGGAAGGTGTTTGGCCAGGAAACGGCCGTTGCTATCATGCCGTGCCATTCGAAGATGCAGCGTTTTTAAGCTGCGCAGCAATAGCCAGCAGGAAAAGGGATCCAGCACCTGCCCGCGTGTGACTAAGTTATAGTCAATAATTTCGCCTAAATCGTGCGACTTTGTAATCACAGCACCAGCCAGGATATCGTTATGGCCGCCCAAGTACTTCGTCGCTGAATGTACGACAACATCAGCGCCATCGTCGATCGGATTTTGGAAAATCGGCGACAAAAATGTGTTGTCGACAGCCACGATAATATTTGGATTTTTCTTGTGGGCAACCTCAGCGCATTTTTTGATGTCAATGATTTTCATGGTCGGGTTGCTGGGTGTTTCCAGCCACAACAACTGCGTCTTATCGTTGATTTTATCCGCTAATGCCTGCTCGTCCTGGCCGTCCCAAAGCGTGTAGCTGACATTATCTTTCTTGGCGATATCGTCAAAATAGCGAAAAGAGCCGCCATACAAATCATCCGAACTGACAAAATTCTCACCACTATGCATAAGGCTGGAAAACAGCAGGTCGATCGCTGCCATGCCTGAAGAAACAGCAAAACCATCGGAACCATGTTCCAAGACGGCTAACTGTTTTTCCAAAATCGCGCGCGTCGGTGTCTGCAGGCGTGCATAATCAAACCCGGTCGACTCGCCTAATCCCGGATGACGGAAAGCCGTCGAAAAATACAGGGGCGTACTGACGGCGCCGGTCTTTGCATCATCAGACCCATTGCTGGCCTGGACTAAGATTGTGTCGATATGTGCCAATGTTTATCCCCAAACCTCTTCGATAATTGACTTGACCAAAGCTAATTTCTTCCATTCATCAGCTTCAGTTAACTCATTACCTTCTTCGGTCGAAGCAAAACCGCACTGAGTCGAGAGCCACAAACGGTCCAAAGGCAGATATTTTTCGGCCTGATGAATACGATCGATAATGACTTGACGATCTTCTAATACAGGGCTTTTAGAAGTTATAAGGCCCAGAACAACTCTTTTATCACCGCTGACTTTAGCCAAAGGTGCAAAACTGCCGGCACGGTCAGAATCATATTCCAAGAAATAGTTGGCAACATTTTCCTGGCCGAAAAGCTTATCGGCTACTGAATCATAGCCGCCTTGTGCTGCCCAATCAGAATGATAATTGCCACGGCAAACGTGTGTATTAACTGTCAAATCTGAGGGCAGGTCAGCAATCGCACCATTGTTCAGCCTCAAATAAGTATCCTTCAGCTTCTCGGGATCAAAACCGGCACCAACCATTGTCTGCCAAAAATTCTTATCAACCAGCATGCCCCAAGTGCAGTCATCAATCTGCACAACACGAGCGCCGGCATCATAAAAGGCCAAAATGGCTTCGTGATAAACCTTGATGATATCAGCAAACAAGGCATCATCTGTGGCATAAAAATTGCGAACTGTTTTTGCATTATCGCCGCGAACAAGCTCAGCATAGAACTGTGCGGGCGCTGGTATTGTGATTTTGGCTTGGACATTATTTTCGTCAGCAAAGGCTTTCGTGATTTTAAAGTCATTAATAAAGGGATGTTTCTCAGCATCAAAGGTCAGCTTGCCATCCAAAACAGCCGAGTCATCACGCGTCTCTTCATGGGCAAAACGATAGCCTTCGCCATAATGCGTGTGTTTTACGCCGCCAAATCCCCAGAAGAAATCAAGGTGCCAGTAACTGCGGCGGAATTCACCATCCGTGACGTAATCGAGTCCTGCCTCAGCCTCTTTTTTGATTAACTTGCCGATTTCCTGATTTTCAATCTCGTGCAGCTGATCGAAGGTAATTTCCTTCTTAGCAAACTTAGCCCGGGCCTCCTTGATTGCCTGCGGCCGCAAAAAGGAACCAACGTGCTGAAAACCAATTTTACTTGCTACTAATGTCATAATTTTTCCCCTATTCTCAATTTGTTCCCGTCTGCACAAAAAACCCGCAAACAGAAAGACCTGTTTACGGGGCGAATAAGCGCTTTACCACTCGTGTTCAGTATACAGTCACCTGCATACCCTCTGTGGCTACGTCGCAAGGTAGATGAACCTGCGATTATAGTCTGACGTGATAACGGACGCAACCGATTCCTACTCGCGGTAAACCACTCGCAAGAACAAAGCTCAAAGACCATGATTCATTAGCTGTCATTACCGGATTTCAGCGACCTCCGGCTCTCTTAAAATTTGGCTAATTACTTATCTTCTCTATGCCGATATATTGTCTTCAATGATACATGAAATTATTGGATTGTCAAACGATTTGTCAAGACAGTCCTTTAAAGAAACAAATTCCGAAATTTGATAAAATTGAGGTGGATGTAAGTGCTTAATCCAAAAATAAGGAGGCTATCCGATGACTTTTGTTTTACCCGAATTACCCTACAATTACGATGCGCTAACACCTTATATCGACGAAAGAACCATGCACCTTCACCATGACATGCACCATCAGACCTATATTAATAAATTAAATGCCCTGCTGGTGGATTACCCGGAATTTGCAAATTGGCCGATTGAAAAGATACTGACCAATCTGGACAAACTGCCTGAAAATCTACGGACACCGGTACGAAACCAAGCTGGCGGCCACTACAATCACAGCCTTTTTTGGAAGATGCTTTCTCCGGACTTTAATCAGAAAATCGATGCCGGACTTCTCAGCAGGATCAACAAAGAATGGGGAAACCTGCAAGAATTCAAAAACGCCTTTTCCAGCAGCGCCGTTGCCGTATTCGGATCCGGCTGGACATGGCTTGTGATGAAACCAGATGGCAAGTTGCAAATTGTCTCCACAATGAATCAGGATTCGCCAATTTCGATGGGGCTGACACCGCTTTTGGGAATTGATCTTTGGGAGCATGCTTATTATTTGAAATACGAAAATCGCCGGCCTGAATATATCAAAGCATTCTGGCACGTCGTTAATTGGGCACAAGTTTCCCAAAACATGTCACAGTCTTCGCTTTCAGAGATAGTGATGTAATCTTCTTCAACAAAAAAACGCTGGCCAAATGGTCGGCGTTTTTTTTAATAATTAATTTTACAATTGGCCATAAGCCGCAGAAGTAATCGATGGGAACAAATAAACCAGACGATTCAGCTCAGCCGGCCCGAATTTGAATTCAATGGCGGGCAGCAGGCTGTTGATCACATTTTCCGCCTGATTGCTGACTTCAGTCGCACCTACTAGATGATGGGCCTTATCAAAGACCAGCAGGTTATCGCCCAGCGTCTCTTTGCTTGCCTGGCGGTACCAATCATCAGGAATATGATTAGCTGAAACTGTGTAATCAGATGGTGCTGCAGCTGCTGTTTCCGGTGAAACACCGGCTTTAGCCAAACGCGGTGTCGTAAAGACGACCGATGGAATGACCGGATACTTGATCGGATCGCTTGATTCTCCGGCAAACTGTGCCGATAGATATTTAGATTCAAAGATCGCAGTCGGTGTCAGCTTAGGTTGTGTCTTATCAATCACATCGCCAGAAGCATAAATACTCGGGACAGAAGTCTGCAGGTGATCGTTCACCGTGACACCCTTAGCTGTATAGTGCACACCCACCTTTTCAAGACCAATGTTTTCAACATTTGGGATTCTGCCAGTGGCATCCAGTACCCAATCTGTCGTGCTGGATTGGCCATCAGATGTCAGCACTTCAATCTGATCGCCAGCGGCTTTCAGTTCTGTTACTGAGGTCTCGCGTTTGAAAGCAACACCGTGTTTTTCCAAATCGCTGATAATCGTCTCGACAAATTCCTGATGGAAGGCACGCAAAGCCTTGTCGCCGCGAAGCAAAACGGTCACATCAGCACCAGTGGCACTGGCAATTGTCGCAAACTCCATCGCGATATAACCGGCGCCGATAATCGTGATTTTTTTCGGCATCTTTGTCAAATTCATGAAATCACTGCTATCATGAGCCAAATCAATCCCAGGAATGTCCAGACGGTTGGGGCGCAGGCCAGTCGCAATCACGATTTTGCCAGCCGTTTTCAAAGTACCATCAATCGAAACAGTATGAGGATCTTCCAAAACACCTTTGCCGTGAATCACGTCGATGTGCACTGAGTCCAAAAGGCCGCCGATAAAGCCGGGAAGTACCCCGATGACCTCATCTTTATGAGCAACATTTTGCGACCAATCAATTGCAACGCCGCCTGTTACGACACCATTTAGATCCTCGAATTGGCGACGAAGCGCAACGGGCATATCCAGAATAATTTTCGCGTTGCAGCCGCGGTTCGGACAGGTACCGCCAATTAAATCAGCTTCTACAACTGCTACTTTGTAACCTTTAGCTGCAAGTGGAATCGCACCGTCAAAAGTACCATGACCACTTCCAATGTACAAAACATCATAATCAAATTGCTTATCAGGCATTGTCGTTCCTCCAATTTTCTTCTTATACTGTCAAGGCTACACTAGTTTTTTTAGCCTTACAATATGTTAGTAACAAATGAAAAAAATAACTTGAAATGCTTTGACTATCATTTGACACGCGCCTATGCTATATGCAAGAGGTGAATGATGCTGGAACAGAAATTTCAGTTTGATGATGATTTGACCGTTAATCGCTTGGGATATGGGACAATGCAGCTGCCGGGACCAGGTGTCTGGGGCCCTTCTGCCGACCCGGAAAACGCCGTTCACGTGATTGAGACCGTGATTGACCACGGCGTGGATTTTATTGATACAGCCGATGCCTACGGCCCACTGTTTGCTAATCTTTATTTGAAAGAAGCCTTAAAAAACAGGCCGGATGCCAAAGTCATGGTCGCCACGAAAGTTGGTTTCACACGTCAAGGGCCTGATGAATGGACAGCAGTTGGCCGTCCCGAATATCTCCGCCAGCAAGTCGAGGAAAACTTGTATACTTTAGGGCTTGACCACATTGACCTGCTCCAGCTCCATCGGATTGATCACAAAGTCGACTTGGAAGATCAAATCGGCGTACTTAAAGATATGCAGGATGAAGGCAAAATCAAGCATATCGGCCTGAGCCAAGTATCTGTCAAGCAGGTTAAAGCCGCTAGAAAGATTGCTCCGATCGTTTCCGTGCAAAATCGCTACAATTTGATTGACCGCCGAGATGAGGACGTCTTAAAATACGCTGAAAAACATCATATCGCCTTCATTCCTTGGTTCCCCTTGGCAACTGGCAAACTGCTGGAAAATCCAGAACTCGCCTCACTGACGGAAAAATACGCTGCCAGTCCGGCCCAGCTGGCATTGGCTTGGTTGTTAAAACGGTCCGATGTTATCCTGCCGATTCCAGGAACCAGCAATGCTGATCATGCGATCGATAATATTGCCGCTCAAAAAATTGAGCTGGACGATGATGATTTCAAAGCATTGAGCAAACTTGGCAAATAAAATAAAACCGGTCATTAGAGGCCGGTTTTTTATTAGCTTATTTAAAGAAGAAACGCATGCCGTATTTTAACTGCCGCATGGCGCTCGGCAAATCATGGCTCCCGTTTTTATCAATTCAATATGGAAACGAATATGCGGCACATTTTTCAGCGTATTCATGGTTCGATCGATATCATAGGGCGTGCCGTTGTTCACATAATCATCGCTGCCGACGCTGACAGTGACATCGTAAGCCAATTTGCTTTTCAAAAGCTTGCTGCGTAATTGAGCGGCCCGGTCATCTCCGCCTGCGATCATTTGAAAATACCGAAAATGGCTTAATTGATCCTGCATGACGGCCCAACCTGTGATCGCACCAAAGGAAAATCCGGCAAAACCATAATGGTTACGGCCCTTATAAACGCGATACTTGGCTTGAACCACACGTAAAACCTGTAAAATCTCAGTCTTAGCGAAGCGTTTTGTCAGCCTGTCTTCACTAGCCTGACTATCATTTGCAAATGTTCGATCTGGATAATAGGTCGGAGAGACAACGATAAAAGGATCCTTCTCGTCCTTCATTAAATCATTAATAACAGGTGCTTGGTCATTGGAATCGCCCTTAATAAAATCATTCTCAGACATCCCCCATCCGTGCATCAAAAACAGCACATTGTACTTTTTTGACGAATTCTGATAGCCGCGAGGCAAATATACTAAGGCTGTTTTATCATAAGTTCTGCCCTTATAAACAGTCTGATAGCGAACCAACCGATTGCGAGCCTGACTATCATTTGATTGATTTACAAAAAATAGGCAAACTGAGACAGATATGGCAGCAATGGCCACGAATACTAAAATAGTGATGCTAATTATCCGTTTGCGCTGCATGTTTTCCTGAACCTGATTGATTCAAAGGACTTACTTTCGATTTTGTCCGATTCTAGAAAGCCAGCTATCGACTTCTTTGCTTACTTGGACACGGCGATTGCCTTTAATGGCCAGCAAAATACCATTTGTCTCTTGGCCGCCTTCAACAGAAAAGCCTTGAAGGACACGATCAGCATTTTTCGCGCCTGATCTGATTTGTGTGAAGACAGAACCGACACCATAGCCACCATTCGTATTAAAAGGAATCACGGTCTTGCCGGAAAAATTATAGCTGTCCAAAAATGTGACAACAGCTTGCGGCAGTGCCATATTCCAAGTCGGAGAACCGATAAAGACACGGTCATAGGACGCAAAATTCGGTACTTTGCTTTTCAGCACCGGTAAGGTATTATCACTTTGCTCCTGCTCATTTTGATTAACCTCAGCACGATAGTTTTTTGGCCGCGGTACTTTGGTCTCGATTTGAAAGAGATCGCCGCCGACTTGATTCTGAATTAATTCAGCGACCGCTCTTGTATTGCCTGTCCGAGAATAATAAACGATCAGTGTCTTCTGATTAGACCCTGTCCCCGATCCCGATCCAGAAGTGCTGCTTGTGGACATTTGCGAGCTGCTGGAAGATGTCTGGGGTGCAGTCCTCAAGCCATTCATCGCCCACACAACTCCTGCGACAATGACGATGGCTGCAGCGATGACTGCTAAAAGTATTTTTTTCATTTGACCTCTTTTCTAGTAACTGGATTAGCTGCCGATCAGCAGCTGGCTAAAGCAGCGAAGATGGTAGTAGATGCGATAACGCGTTAAAACGCCGCTTTTACACACAAATCGTAACATAAAGCCAGCTCCAACCTCTAGTGCTGAAAATAAAACGACGATTAAAAAATTGGATAAACCCTCTAATATGGCCAAACAAAAACCGTGTCATGGATTGGCACAGTTTTGCCTACTTTTCATATTGATTATCGAGAACCAAAGGATTGCTGCAGCTTAGTGAAATCAATCGTACCAAGCCCGCTTCCTTGATTATAGACAGTCCCAGGAGTTCCTGTATAGAACAGATTGCTGTTGTCGCTTGTCGCATTCAAAGGCGTGAATGGCGAATGGCCGCTTGTGGCAAAGTGATAAATTTGCGGGTTCCAGAATCCTAGGCGAGTCTTGCGTTTGCTATTAAGCAGCGCAGAAACACCATTTAACTGAGGCGCGACGAAACTCGTGCCGCCATATGCCCCATCCCAAGAGGCTGGCTGTCCAGGGCCGGCGCTGTAAAAGACACCGTAGCCTGTCTCCGGATCAGCATTCAGTGAAAGATCCGGCACATTTCGGCCTGTCCCGCTGCCGTTTGCAAGTGCAGGCTGTGCAATACGCTGAACAGTCGAGAAGGTAGGATCAGTCTGCCAGAGAGCAAGGCTTGTAAAGTGGTTCACACCCGGAACACCAAATTGATAACGCGGTGTAGCAAAGAACTTGCTGAATCCACCGCCACCACCGGCGAAGTAGTAGCCTAAGCCGTCCGGTGTCTGATTAAATCCAAGATTATCAAAGACAGGATACAGATAATCCCAACCCCAAGTACGTTCCTGCGGAATGGAAATCGAAGTACCATCGACGAAAGTAGCGGAATATGGCAGTGTGGTACCGCCTGCTGCCACGACGAATGGCGAATCTGCCGGGTTATCAACAGCTAAATCAAAGGTGCCGACGTCTTTCGTCGCATCATACGCACCTTGATCACCGGAAGCCACAAAGGAAGAGATGCCTTCTGCTGCAGCTTGTTCGAAAATCAGATTGAAGATCTGGCCATAGACTGGCGTTTCGATGCCTTGAGCAACGCTCTCCGTAATCGCCGTCTCGCTCTCGCCCCAGCTCAGGGACAATTGAGCGGCTTTATCTTGATCGATAGCTGTTTCCAAAGCGTCGAAGAAACCAGTATCGCTATTGGGACCCACAAAGACGCTGATTTTGGCTTGCGGCGCCAAGGCTCCGGACTGTTCAACATCCAAAGATGTTTCGTCCGAACCATCCCAGCCTGATCCGCCATCAACGTTAATCAAATCAAGCCTATTTTTCGGCACTTTGATTCCCATTGTCTGCCAATACGCATAAGCATCAGCCGGATTGAATTCAGCTAAGGAAACGATTGCCATCCGCTGACCAGCACCTGTGAAGCCTTCTTTATAAAGCTGGTCTAGGTGGTAACGAGCAGCAAAACTGGCCGGTGTGGACGGATAAGCCGTCGTCGGGTCATCTTTGGGCGTTACAGCTTTCATCAAATTCTTTGGTGCTTTTTGAATATTACTCGTGAGCGAGTTGTAAGTGGTCAGGCCAAGAATTCCAAGAATACGGCTGGCGTACCAAGACGGTAAAGTCGGTGTTTTTCTTGTCGCATGGAATCTGCGGCCCCGATAAGTGGCTTGACTGATCGAGGTATCAAATGCCTTTTCAAATTGGCTCGTGGTACCGACCGATTTTACGACAAGATTATCAGCGGCCAGACTAGCGTGAATGCCAAATCCTGACAAATACTTCAAAACGGCTCGTGCCGCACCAGCATCACCAAAAGTACTGCCAAACTGGCCTGGCGTCATATAGCGCCGATATGAAAAACTAGTCGGAGATACCGTGCTGTAAACATAATTACCCAAAGCCGTCTGACTTTTTGGCTTTAAAATCACATCAACACTTTCCTGAGTGTCGTTTGGAACGGCTGAACTATAATCCGCTTGATTGAGCACCTTTTTTGTGACAGTCTGCGCTACCGAGCCTCTGCTCGAATCAGCTGCTATCAGCTGTGCTTTAGCGAAGAATAATAAAGATAAAAGAACAGCAACCAGTGCTACAGAAAAAAATCTGATTTTTTTCATTAACTTATCCCCCTGGGATCCGATTGGGTCTTATTAGATTTGTTTTTAATAGTAGTCTCATTTGTGAAAAATGCAATAGAAATGTGACAAAAAAAACGAACGAATTTTCTCATAATGAGAAAATCGTTCGTTCATAGAAATTATGAAACAGAATCACTAGCCGACGATGCGGCGGATACAATTATCTCGAATCCCTTCCCAGGTATATGGAAAATTATCTGGATTGACAATATCGGACAAATTAGAAATGCCGACGCCACCTGTCGGCGAATTTGGCGAATCATGCAAGAAATAGCCACCGCCGAGATAAATACCGATATGATTATACTCATCCATGAGGAAAATATCGCCACGTTTCATAGAGTCCCACGATACTGGACGGCCTTCTTCTGCCAATGACCAAGTCACAACAATAGAACGTTTTCCAAGTACGATACCAGCCTGCTGATAGCACCAATAGACAAATGACGAACAATCAAATCTTCTTTCAGCAACAGACCAATCGTTGCGACCGCCTCCCCACAGATATGGCGACTTGCCAACAATCGATAGACCAGCAGAAATTGCGCGTTCTATTTGTGAATTACCGCTAGTGAGATTCCCATATTGGTCAGTGTGATAACTATGTCCACGATCCCAAACGGTCGCGTTTGTCTTTAAAACATGTGAGTTCGGATCGTAATACTTCACACCGTTCACGTATTGAAAGCCACTAGCCAAGGCGTGCGCGTCAATCCAGTAATGTTGGTTGCCATCCTGGACATAGACATAAGTATATTGGCCACCATTGGGACGTACAGTCACGACTTCTTTCAGCAAAGTCACTTGATGGGCATTATAAGGTAGTCCCTGGCGATCAGGCAAAAGCGTATTCATTGCGGTCAAGCCGGGACCGTTAACAAAGATACCATCATTACGATGTGTCTTCTTTTGGACAATCAATGACTGACCGCTAAAGTTCTTCTGAGAAACAATCCGAGCAAACTGCAAATTTTCAAGCCTGAGCCAATATGTCTTACCATCGACTAGGATCTTGGCGAATTGCTCAACAGCCTGTGTCGCATTATCAGATAAACGATCAATTTCCGTGACCTGAATTGATCTACCAATCAAGCTGTCAACTGTCTGGCTGCTGGAAAAAGCGTCGGGACTATTTTTAGGGAGACCGGTATATAAGCCTTGATCCTGTCCAGTTTGCGGTGTTATCCAAGCGGAATAATCGACATTGTCTCGAGAAAGAATCGGTGAAAATAGGCCGCGCAGATCAATCCAAAAATAAGTTTTGCCATCCAAAGTGATGCGAGCGTATTGATAAGTCCGCCCGTTTGAGGCCCGTTTGGTTGTGTCAATTTCGGACACTTGTACTGAACGGTGATTAAATCCAGACCAGGATGCCTGAGCGATTGCGTCCCAAGAATTTGGATCAGTCTGAGCCGGAGCTGAGTACAGGCCATCATTTCGGCTGCTGCCATTGATAGCCGCTGTAAAATCGACTGGCATGCGATCAGTGATTTGATCAAAATCAATCCGTTTTATAGCACGATAATCAATCCAGTAATCGGCAGAACCATTTTGGATATGGGCGTAAGTATAGGTCTGGCTGTTTCCCGGCCGTTTGGTATCGACGAGCTCGGTCACGGTGACGAGTTTTTGATTCAAAGCCTGTGCATCCCCAACATACTTCATAGTATCGAGACTCGTCAAAGCGGGATTGCTGTATAAATAATCATGACGTGAAGACTGATCAACGATTGCCTGAAAATTTTCTGGGCTTCGCTTATCAATCTGCGCAAAATGATAGATAGTGACTGCTCGTGTATCGATCCAATAAGTCTTGCCGCTTTGATCCTGAACCTGATAATAAGAATAGTACTGGTCATTGCCGCGATCAGTTTTGTCCATTTCCAGAATTCGTACTTGCTGCGAATTAACTGTTGCACCATCAAAGGCAGGCTGGAAAGTCTCAGCTGATGTTAGTGCCGGGCCATATAGAAAGGCACCATCATGACGGCCGTTCTCATTAATGTAGCCTTCGTCATTCATACCGGTCTTTTTGACACTTGCGTATGTGGTTGTTTCAAGCGCTCGTAAATCAAGCCAATAGATATGGTTGGTTCCGCCCACGATAATTTTCGCGTACTGATAAGTCTGCCCATTAGCGGCACGCTGTGTCGAATCTATCTCAGTTACCAAAGCAATCTGGCCATTTAATGTCTTTGCGCTGCCAACTGGCTGCATGAAAGCGGCAGCGGTTAGAGCTGGTGCTGAATATAGCGAATCATTTCGTGTCGTCTGACGGATGATAACCGGATAGACTGCACTGGTATTCCGGCTTAGAATCTGATCATATTTGACTTGAGTCGAGGCCTGGTTAGCTGTCGTATCCGCGCTTATCGATTCCATCGGCCCAAACATGGAAAACAAAAACAGCGACATAAAAGCTGCCAAACCTGTTATCAATAATCTTCGCAATTTGACCGAAAAAACCAAAAACATCCCCAGCTCCTCAAAAAACAGAACTTTATTTATTATGACCTAAAATCCCTGTCTTTACAGAAGCAATTGCAAATTGTCGCTGCTAACGAAGTTGCCTATAATTAACTTGCGTCCTTTTTGGCACAATCGAAAGGAAAATTAATGACAGAAAATCACTATCAATTCGAAAATAAAGTTGTCCTGATCACGGGAGGCGGCAGCGGTATCGGCCGAGCAATCACTCAGGCCTTTTTGCAAAACGGTGCCAGCGTCGCGATCGTTGGCCGTCGTCTTTCGGCTTTACAGGAGACACTTGCCGGCTATCCAGCAGAAAAAACACTCGCTATCGCTGAAGACATTTCAAAACCCGAGTCTGCTCATGAAATCGTCGAAGAAATCTTGGAACATTTTCACAGATTGGATGTCGTCGTCAGTGATGCCGCAGTCTTCAAGGGCGGTGATTTTGATAAAGTCAGCGTCGCCGATTGGGAAACGCTGCGCTCGATCAATGTTGATGCATTTTTCTACCTAGCTCAAGCTGCCCTGCCGGCTTTAAAAGCAAGCAAAGGTAATTTCGTGGCCATCTCCTCTGTCTCCGGAAGTTTCGGAGATTGGAAACAAGCCATTTATAATGCCAGCAAACATGCGATTAACGGTTTCGTCCGTTCGCTAGCACTTGATTGGGGCGCCTTCGGTGTCCGGATTAATGCCGTGGCACCAGCTTTCACACTGTCTGACATGACGAAAAATGCCATCCAAAACCCAGCACAATTAGTACCCTACAATAACCGTGTTGCTTTGGGCCGTGTGGAAAAACCGGCCGACGTTGCGCCTGCCGTCCTCTTCTTGGCCTCAGCAGATGCTGCCTACATCACAGGCACAATCCTGACGGTCGATGGCGGTACAAGTGCTTCAACTGGCCAGCCGCATCTCGCTTAAACAAAAGAAAACCCAAGCTTAATTGCTTGGGTTTTAATTTACTCAAAATTTCTGCAACATGAATCTATCAAGCACTAACAACCAGCAGTGACTTGATCGCTTCACGCTTGTCCATAGCTGCATAGGCATCTTCGATAAGATCCAAATCAAAGCGCTTAGTGAAGACTTTGCCCGGATGAATCTTGCCCTGCAAAACAGCATCCAGCAATACCCCACGATCGTAAGTTGTGACAGATGCAATCCCGCCGCGCAGGCCGATGTTGCGCCAGAACAAATCATTTGTGTCCATTTCAGTCTTCTGCGGCACACCGACACGGCCGACAATTGAGCCCGGACGGCCGACTTTGACAGCTGTATCAATGGACTGCTCCGTGCCGACACATTCCAGCACAGCATCTGCACCAGCGCCATTAGTCAGCTCCAAGACGCGAGCAACAGCAGCGTCACCACGTTCTGGCACGATATCAGTAGCACCGAAAGATTTGGCTAATTTCTGACGGTCTTCATGACGGCTCATGGCAATAATCCGTTTGGCACCCAGCAATTTAGCACCGATAATTCCGCAAAGGCCCACGGCACCATCGCCCATGACAACGACTGTATCGCCATCTTTAACCTCAGCACTGGCAGCCGCATGATAACCAGTCGCCATCACATCAGCCAGCGTCAGCAAGTCATTTAACTGCTCATCGCTATAATCTTCAGGCTGTCCCGGAATCTTGACCAAGGCCCAATTAGCATTTTTAAAACGCAGATATTCAGCCTGATAGCCCACAATTTCAGAATCAGTCTTCGTCATGCAATCACCATCAAATCCGGCTAAACATGCAGCACAATGACCGCAGCCATGTGTGAATGGTGCGATGACAAAGTCGCCCGGTTTAACATTTGTAACTTGCGACCCAACAGATTCAACAATCCCAATCGCCTCATGGCCAACTTGCGAATTCAGCTGGCGCTTGGAAATGCCGCGGTACCACCACAAATCCGAACCACAGACACAGGCGCGAACGATCTTCAAAATGGCATCAGTCGGCGCCTTGATTTCCGGTTTAGGCAGATCCTGTGTCTCAATCTTGCCTGCTTCAACAAAAATTCCTGCTTTCATCTTTCCATCTCCATTTCGTATACCTCCATCATAGCCTTATTTGAAATGGGCTGATTTCAGATGATCATGCAGTCGCTTTATCCAATTCCACGACTTGATCGCTCGCCAACAGATGGGCATCCAAGGCATATTTTGCCGGCCCGAATTGCTCGTAAAGCTGGAAATAATAGGCTGAATTCGTCAAATCCATGACACATTTGTACTGCGTGTAATCCGACTCGCCATTAGCCTGAATTTTGACACCCTTAGGGATATCAAAAGCATTTAAAAGATGGAAAACAGCCTTCGCGCCAGCCTCGCCGCCAGTCGTCTTGCCAATATAATTTCTCAAAAAAGCTGCTCTGATAAAACGCGAAACGGAACTATAATCGCCCGGCAAGCCCAATGCACCATATCCAGGGCCGTCAGAAATGGATTTAAAACTGCCGTACTGTCTATCAGCATGATCCTGCGGCTGCAAATGATTGTAACGGCGCAAGTTTTCCATGTGCCAGCCATACGCCGGCGAATTAGTCATGACGCCGACCTGATTATCGTAATAATGTACGCCGCTCGCCGTGATTTCCAAGACTTTTGAGACACCGGATTTATCAGCCAGCACCCAATGCAGCGGGACGACAATTTTCAAGAAACGATTTTCCTGATTGACGATCACGACTTTTTTAAAACGGTCAATGAAATCCGCCACAGATGACGCCTGGCTTAATCCCCAAGCGACCAAGTCGGCAGATTCAAGATTTGTCTTATCGGGATCGGCTTCATCAGCATATTTAGCGTTTTCTGAAAAATAGAGCGCGGCCATCGAAAAACCCGCTGCATTGAGTCCGTCAGCGAATATATAGCCACCGACATTGGCACCGGCGCCCAAAAAAGCTTCGCGGCCAGTGAATCCTGACTGCCCTGCCAAAGTGGCAAAATGGTAATTTTTCGGGATGTAGATTGGTTTGGCACCCAGCTGAAATGAAAAATCCATCGTCCGAGCCAGCATGCGGACATTATCCTCTGTCTGATACGTAATTGATGTGCACATAAAAACTCCTTTCAGATTTGATTGAGATCATTATAGGAGCTTTTAGTAATAAGTTGTCAACCTTCCCCGAAATAAGGAATAATTAAAGCAAGGAGCGAAAACATGACCAAATATCTTATTTTTGCAGCTGAATTAATCGCGATTTTTCTTTGGCTTTTCTTCGGAGCAAAATCTTTTTGGGCTGGCCTTCTCGGCGTGATTGTCATTATCGCCATCTCACAATTCCTGCATTGGTGGCTAAAAGCTCGATAAAAAATTATTTCAGGTTAGCCCGCTTTTTCAATGCATCCAAAGCTGCCAAATCCGCAACAAAGGTCGCAGGATCGAAAGTTGGCAAAGCCAGATTGGCCCAAGTCATCTCGGCACCCTGGTAATCTTTGCTGTCGCCATAATCCGCATAGAGCTTAACCGCGCGAGTAAAATCATTGAAAACCTGCGTCAGTCCTAAAGAATCAGGATGTCCATAACGTACCATGTTGACTGCGATTTTAAGGCGCGTCAGTAAATCAGCATCAACAGTCTGCAGGGCCTGAGCGAGCAGAACTAAATTATCTTTCAGCACAGGCGTCATCTCTCCTAAATTTGGCTGAATGACAGGCTGCAGAGAAACAAGTGCCAGACGCATCTGCTTATTTCGGCGACCTTTTGGCAACAGGAAAACAAGCAGCGCAATAACTAGGACTAATCCGATCGCCAAAAAAATCAGGATAAAACGATTGAATTTCTGCAAATAAGTCTGGGCATACGCATGCTGGCTAGCTTTCGTTTTAGCTTTGACGCTTGGATCCATGTAAACATTGATCAGGCCCGCGGCACGGCGAACCATCTTATCAATGCCTTCACCATAGGATTGCTTTTGCATCATGAGCTTATCTTCATCATTCACAATCCAGGAAATAGCGTTATTCCCTATCTTGCTGCGCAAACCGCTGCCCGTCACAACCGATACTTGGCGTTCTTTAATCGCTACATAAATCAGTAAAGCCGTGTCATGCGGCCGTTTATCAAGTTTGTGTTTTTTAAAGGCCTGTTCGGCTTGCTGGGCAGCGTTTTGGCCATGAGTCGTTGGCACGGCCACCACAAAAATACCCGGGTGATGCTGGTCGCGAGCCATATAGTAGTGATTAATGAAGTTGATATCATCAACAAAAAACCCAGAGATGTATTGCGACTTGTCAAAGACATAACGTGTGCGCGTCTCCTTATCCCAATAATCGGTCGGATAAGCCCTCGCGAACGCTTTGACCTTTGCTGAAGGCGGCTTGTAGCCAGCCAATTTTTCAGTACTCGGCCAACTGGCAGTATTCGATGGCAAAGTCAGAATGAAAAAGTGGATAATCGTCCACCCTATAAATATCAGTAAAACACCAACGATAACGATTCTTAGCTTCTGAAATTTGATAGGCATGCCCAGCTTTCTAGATTTGGTCGGTGGTGTGAAAACGACCAAGTTATACAAACAGCATAAGCCTAAAAGTTACGATATTGGGTGTCAAAGAACATCTGAATATTCAAATAAAAAATCAATAGTCGCTTTTTAACAAATTGCCCAAATCACTATCCAGACTATTATATTTATCAGTCCAACCATTATAGGTGCCAACAGGATTCGAGCAATTATCATAAAACTTATTCAGCAAGTTCAGCATTTTTTTGCTGCTGGAGTAATTGCTGGCAATCCGTGTGACATGTGGATATTTATCATAAATCAACCTAATTTTGGAAACATCATCTTCTATAGAAGAAATCTTGGCCTGTGCTTTAGACAAGTTACTAGATTGGTCACTGACAGCCGCGTTAACAACTTTGGTGATGCCGTCTGAATTATAGTCAGCATTATCATCATTAAAATAGTTTTGCCACTTACCGTAAATATAAGATCCGGATTTTTCAATTTCCGAACCAGCAAGATAGCCACTGGCAAGCACATCCGCCTTATAGCTACTTGATTCTTTAATGGCAGCTTTCCGATCCTGCTTTTCTCGGGCAATGCGTGCTTGCCTCAGATTAGCTTGATATTGATTGTTAGCAGCCCATCCACCAAACACCGCGAAAATAAGTAAAATTGGCGATAGAAAAAGAACGATTTTTGAAACCGTTCTAAATTTCTTTAAGATTAATAAAATTCCTGAAACGACAAATAAGACCAAACTAATTGACGCAATTATTACGCACAATAAAAAAACGCTCTTCATAATCTCCCCTTTAAATCCCTTTACCCATTTAAATTTTAGTTTAAAACGAGATTTTCCGACAGGAAATTTGAATTTTCACTCAATTTTATTTGCAAACTATCATATAAAGAACTATCTGGCGGTGCTAACTGGATTTGATATTTATCTGAGCCACAAGCACAAATAGTTATGCGAGATAAAGTAAGTTCTACCTCATTGATCTGACACACATCTGAAGCTCATGTTTGGTGTCATACAAGACCAGCATGGGGTTCTACCTCATTGATCTGACACACATCTGAAGCTTAAATCAGGGTTTTCCCACGCACGGGAAAGGGTTCTACCTCATTGATCTGACACACATCTGAAGCTGCATACTTTTATGTATTTTGTAAGCTGTAGGGTTCTACCTCATTGATCTGACACACATCTGAAGCATATTTTTAGTGACATTACAGATAAAAATGGGGTTCTACCTCATTGATCTGACACACATCTGAAGCTTAAAAGGATGTTGACCGGCTTTTAAATAAGGGTTCTACCTCATTGATCTGACACACATCTGAAGCTGCATACTTTTATGTATTTTGTAAGCTGTAGGGTTCTACCTCATTGATCTGACACACATCTGAAGCCGAAGGTGACAAGATTATTCCGCTTTGCCGGGGTTCTACCTCATTGATCTGACACACATCTGAAGCATAGCGCCGGCGTTTATGGACTGAACGGTTGGGTTCTACCTCATTGATCTGACGCACATCTGAAGCGGTTGTTGGCATCTGGTTGCATGCCAACGGGGGTTCTACCTCATTGATCTGACACACATCTGAAGCATGATCGACACCAGTCTTGATGTAGCCTTCGGGTTCTACCTCATTGATCTGACACACATCTGAAGCCAAGAGACGAAGCACAGGGGATTGATTCTAGGGTTCTACCTCATTGATCTGACACACATCTGAAGCCACCTGCGTCACGAGATAAGATTTGCTTTCGGGTTCTACCTCATTGATCTGACACACATCTGAAGCTTTGATCTTTTTGCGAAATTGCTTTGAAATGGGTTCTACCTCATTGATCTGACACACATCTGAAGCGTCAAGGGACAAAATTCCGTCGTTTATCAGGGGTTCTACCTCATTGATCTGACACACATCTGAAGCAATTTTGGCGAGCTTCATGAACCACCGCTTGGGTTCTACCTCATTGATCTGACACACATCTGAAGCATTTTCTGGGCTCAGAAAAGAGGAAGTGAAGGGTTCTACCTCATTGATCTGACACACATCTGAAGCTGAACCGGATAAATTACCAACGGCTTTGTAGGGTTCTACCTCATTGATCTGACACACATCTGAAGCTGGCAGAACTATTTAGAGAAACCTGATAAAGGGTTCTACCTCATTGATCTGACACACATCTGAAGCCCCATTTGGTTGTTTAGCCAACGTCGCTATGGGTTCTACCTCATTGATCTGACACACATCTGAAGCTTCTATGAACTCCGGTTTGAGCATATACGCGGGTTCTACCTCATTGATCTGACACACATCTGAAGCAATATGTTCCTTAAAAGGAATAAATTAGTTGGGTTCTACCTCATTGATCTGACACACATCTGAAGCAGGACTGATAGTCTGTTGAAGAATGTGGTAGGGTTCTACCTCATTGATCTGACACACATCTGAAGCATTGTTTGAAAAATCGCTCTCTAAGCAATTGGGTTCTACCTCATTGATCTGACACACATCTGAAGCTAGCAATGCCCTTTCCGATACCGGCCAAGAGGGTTCTACCTCATTGATCTGACACACATCTGAAGCGCGTTGTGAGAGCTTTTGTACCATTTACTTGGGTTCTACCTCATTGATCTGACACACATCTGAAGCTGCTTGGTAGTACTACTTCAATAGAAGTAGGGGTTCTACCTCATTGATCTGACACACATCTGAAGCCTACTTTTCCATCATAGAGCCAGTGGTCTCGGGTTCTACCTCATTGATCTGACACACATCTGAAGCGTTAATACTCTCGATTTTGATTTGATAACTGGGTTCTACCTCATTGATCTGACACACATCTGAAGCCACTTTGAGCCTTGATAAACAACGCATTCTGGGTTCTACCTCATTGATCTGACACACATCTGAAGCTTAATTTAGAAAGGATCGAGATGACAGAAAGGGTTCTACCTCATTGATCTGACACACATCTGAAGCAACCTTCTGATTGTGTATTGACGATATTTTGGGTTCTACCTCATTGATCTGACACACATCTGAAGCTTAATGCCCGTGTTTCTGCCAGTGCAGCTAGGGTTCTACCTCATTGATCTGACACACATCTGAAGCCCCAACAGTCAGCTTGAAAGGAGTAATAAAGGGTTCTACCTCATTGATCTGACACACATCTGAAGCTACGATTAACGGTAATTTAGCTCAAGGATTGGGTTCTACCTCATTGATCTGACACACATCTGAAGCCAAAGCCCAGCAAATTATGGTCATCCAACCGGGTTCTACCTCATTGATCTGACACACATCTGAAGCGCCATGGCGTGGCGATAAGCACACGATTGTGGGTTCTACCTCATTGATCTGACACACATCTGAAGCACTCGCATGTGTGTGCCTAAGCCCATGAATGGGTTCTACCTCATTGATCTGACACACATCTGAAGCTCGACATGCTGATTTCATCCGTATTGTACTGGGTTCTACCTCATTGATCTGACACACATCTGAAGCGTGGCGTGTCCGAATTCCAGCAAATGCGTTGGGTTCTACCTCATTGATCTGACACACATCTGAAGCCTTTTATCTGCAAGATTGTTTTCAAATCATGGGTTCTACCTCATTGATCTGACACACATCTGAAGCACAAATGCCAATGGGTTATGAGCCACTGAAGGGTTCTACCTCATTGATCTGACACACATCTGAAGCGCGATTACCTCAAATTGATAATATCCGTTTGGGTTCTACCTCATTGATCTGACACACATCTGAAGCACGAATAGGTCGGTACGGCCTATTCGTTGCGGGTTCTACCTCATTGATCTGACACACATCTGAAGCGCTTGCCAACACTCAAATAGTTGAGGTTGTGGGTTCTACCTCATTGATCTGACACACATCTGAAGCCGTTTCTGTTTCACCTAATCCAAATATCACGGGTTCTACCTCATTGATCTGACACACATCTGAAGCGCATAACCATTGGTTCTCAGCACCGTTCCAGGGTTCTACCTCATTGATCTGACACACATCTGAAGCCGTTTTTCACACGTACAGGCAAATCACAGTGGGTTCTACCTCATTGATCTGACACACATCTGAAGCTGCTTAACACTTCGCCGTTTGTATCAATTAGGGTTCTACCTCATTGATCTGACACACATCTGAAGCGTTTGGTGATATTGAAAGTCAATCGTATCAGGGTTCTACCTCATTGATCTGACACACATCTGAAGCCCAATGTTTCGACCAATTGCTTTGTTTGAAGGGTTCTACCTCATTGATCTGACACACATCTGAAGCATGATTGAGGTAAAAAAATGACCAAACTTTGGGTTCTACCTCATTGATCTGACACACATCTGAAGCCTTGAGTCACGGCATTCCCGACAGAAGCAAGGGTTCTACCTCATTGATCTGACACACATCTGAAGCCTTGTTGGTCTTGTGTTTGGCCGATATAGCGGGTTCTACCTCATTGATCTGACACACATCTGAAGCCCATTAGAACAGAGCTTGTAAAAAGTGGTGGGGTTCTACCTCATTGATCTGACACACATCTGAAGCTATCTGTCTTTAGCATTTGACAGAATTCTTGGGTTCTACCTCATTGATCTGACACACATCTGAAGCGCCATGTACAAATCCTAGCTGGGTGATTATGGGTTCTACCTCATTGATCTGACACACATCTGAAGCGGCAATGCCGATGATATGGCACATGGTGCAGGGTTCTACCTCATTGATCTGACACACATCTGAAGCAGACCGCATGTTCGTACTTTCTAGAATTGGACAAAGTCTTTATCGAAGAAATAGGAATTAGCTGCTTCAGTGAGATCAATTTTGGAATCAAACCTTTCTAAAAATAAGACATTTCTTTCCATTGATCTTGAATATTCAGCCAATTGATTGGTTTGGCCCATAGTCAAGTATTGAAAAGCATTCGTAAAAACAAGCAAATGAGGATCTGACAACTCAGCTGCTAGATCTATTGTACTTCGAATTTTATCGTAGGGCGTGTTGAGAATGGGCATATCTATCACGATTTTCCTAGATTTGATTGTCTCCATTAAATCAAATTCTAAGTTTAAATCTATTGGTAAATTGCTAGAAAAAATGACCTTTGTAAATAACCGATTAATTTGACCGTTAAGATCGTCAAGCTGTTGCAAATCCATTTCGTCAAAATTTTTTGATAAAGTTTTGATTGCTGCTTTTAAATAAAGCTGATTAAAATCAAAAACTCGTGTCACATCCCCAAAAAACGTCATATTTTTTTGCATCACGAGCTGTTTCCCACCACTCGTAATGATTGTCTTTCCTTCTTCTGACTGAAAATCTTGACAAAAATCAAAAAATAATTGTGTATCCTCAACCGAGAGTATATTCAGTCCCGTATCAAGAGCAACAGGATCAAATGGGTATCTCGTAATTTGATAATTCATATCACCACTACCTTTGCATCACTATTTCGAACATCTTCAATAGGATTACCGGCCAAAAATTCGATGGAGGCATATTGGTTTTCCGTGATCATGAGCGACTGAACAATGCCACTTTTCGGGCAAAGCTGTGCGACGCGCTTAACTAAAAAGTCCGCAGATTTTCGATTCATAGCGACTCTCACATATACGCTTTCTTGAATCATCAAAAATCCCTCATTAATCAACATCTTTCGAAACTGTCTGTAATTTCGTCTATCTGAGGCTGTTAAAGTCGGTAGATCAAAAAAAATCATTAAGCGCATAATTCGATACCTCATATCGCCACACTAACCGCAACTTCCGGTCGCTTGCCACATAAATAGTCGAGTGCGTTTCTTACATACTCCGTAATGGCACTGTTAACAGTCGCTTGGTGTTGCAAATAACCCACTTCATCATCAAATAATTCAATTAGCTCTATCTTATGCTGCAGTGATAAATCAAAATCTGTCATTTGTGCAACAGCACGATCAATAATCGGACGAAAGGGTTCCATCAGATCACAGGCGAGGTTAAAAACATTTTCTTGGCTATTATGATGAATGCCAAGTTCTGTCAGAAAACCATTTGATGAAATTTCTCGAGCAACGGTCGATAACAGAATCGAATAACCATAATTTAGCAACGCATTAATAGGTTCATCATCATTGTGCCTGACGAAACTCGGGCCAAAAAGTCTCGTAAAATACATGCGTGCAGCGACAGCTTCTCTATTCGAATTATCGTTCTGATTAACCTGTATGATTAGCTGCTCTAGTGATCGATCATTTTCAGAAAAAAAATCTAGACATTTCGATTGATTCAATATTTTGGATTTAACTATCTCGGCCCATAAATTTTGTTTTCTTTCAATGGGCCAATCAACCTGCTGCTGGATATTTTTATTTCGATTGCCACCACCTAAATAATTATTGATCTCACCAATCGGAAAAGCCTTGTCGTCAGTAAACAAAATACCGACTTGTCTTTTAAGCAGTTCCATGACTGCATAAGTGGTAATCACGGCTCTTGTGGTTGCAATAACCAGTAGTCGAATATCTTCCACCGGAATCTGATGAACATCTGTTTCAGTCTGAACGACGCACATATTCATTTTGTAAGAGATTTTACAATGTTGATTAATTAAAATATTTCGCCATGCCATCTTGCAAGCACTCCCGAATTATGTTCTAATGATGTTTGGGATTGATCATCCCAAACATCATTGGGTTCTACCTCATTGATCTGACACACAGCATTGAAGTAAAGCAAGATTAATTTCAAGCTTAATTTTCTTCACATTTTATGTGCAGAAGGGCTTATGCCCACAATACATAAAAAGTCCGCATTCACTTGCGGACTTTTATTTTGTCTCTTGATACAACTGTGCAACAGTTTTTTGAGTAGAAAATAAACCAGTGACAGACTGGAATATGAATTCATCAGTATCTGCCAATGTGAAATGCGAGGGAGAAAATAATCTCCCGAATCCACTCGATAAATTGATTTTCTTCAAGTCCGAAGAAGCCGGGCTCGCATGCAGGGCATCCAAAATCCTCTCCAGAGTCTGCTGTTTATCTTCATAATTTAAAGCATTAAAGTCATCACGATGTGCTTGTAACTTTACCAATGCATTTTGATGCAAAGCATACCTATTGAAAGCAAAAGATAAGATCGAATCAAAAGCTTTGTAAAAAGCTGATTCAATAGTCATTTCAGGCAAGTCTAAGCGGTTATGCAAAATATCAACGAGATTATCCTCTTTTGTTTTCAAGAGAGTGTTAATTAATTTATAGTCAGCCAAAGGCAGCCATAGCTGTTCGAAATTATGCAATTCAGTCGCTGATGAGATAGTAACTAAAGCACCATCTTTTTTTACCAACTGGCCATATGGTATATGTGACAAGACCATCTCAGCCTTAGGATATTTTCCACGAATCTGTTCCAAAATGTAATCTTCAGAATTCTTATCAGAATAAGTCCATTGCCGCAGCACATTGACCAATCGAAACTTATTTTTAAATTTAATTAATGCAGCATAGGCCGGTTTAGCTGAACTAAATCCACCGTATAGATCTACGGGCTTGTGTTTATCAAAGTTGATGGATGCTTTGCTTTTGGCATCATGCAAAACGGATGGATAACGACTTTCATCATATAATTGGCCCTTTTGGTCTTTTAACCTGCGAGTCACAGTTATTTTTCTAAAATTCATCACTTTATGCAGATAATCCAAATCAGCAATGGACCAATCAGCATTCTCCTCTGGCGTAATCTCACCAGTTTCTGGATTCAATTTTCCGGGAGCAGCATTCCGCATAGACCCAACAACAAAACCAAATGGATTAACTCTTTGCGACTGAGCATTTAAACGAGCAGCATGAATCCACTCTTTGATATAACGATTATATTGGTTTCCCGCACTGTCTGAAAGCTGACCTTTTTTCATTAGTCCGCTATTTTCTGTATATTGACCGACAGTTGAAAAAAGTAAGGCATCAAACGCGTGGTGATAATCATTAATATCACGGTTTTTAGGAATATCGACATAACGCCGCATGTCAGCCGTTAATGATGAACGAATGGCAACGGCTTTTGTTTCACCGCCAAAATGCGAATCAATCAAGCTGGCAACATTTTTGATAATTTGGCGTGTTTCTACCAGCGAACGTGCAATAAAACGCTCTTTCTCCATATCATCAAAATCACGTGTCCGAGTCAGATTAGCGAATTTGTGTTTACTCAATAGGCCCTGCTTTGAAAGCACAGACCAGAATGGGCGCATTTTATCGATTAAAGCTGGCAAATAATTTGACGAATCAGATTTGCGCCTGTTAGTAATATTGCTGACAAGCACACGGTTGTCTAAAGAATTATCTTTCGTGTAGGCTTGCGGAATAATATGATCAATATCGTAATTTGAAAGATTATCTAAATTCAACTTTTCGCCAGAGTACATATCTTTGCCTTGCTGCAAAAAGTACAAATATAGGCGGTCGTTTTGCAAAGCGGCAGCATCATATTGGCTCACCTGAGTCACAAGTTCCGACAGCCCGGCATTTTTTAATAATGTGCTTAGCTGATTTTTTCGAGAATTAGTTAGATGTGATTCTTGTGTTTTTCTTGCAAATTCTAGGTAAACACGTTTCGGAGCATAGCCAACAGCTTTTGTGATGTCATCCAGGATTCGAAAGGACTGAACAATACCACGTTTTATTTCCTTTGGACCAGCTAACTCATCAATGAGACTGTAAACATCTTGCTCATCCCCATCCGTCGTATTCTGTTTATCAATCCAGGCCCGAACGCCAAAATCATCCTCCGCGTTATTAATAATCTCCATCAAATTCATTTTTGTATTGTACAGAGTATCAATGATACTTTGGTTCATACGGGGAACATCAAAAGTCTGATTATCAATTTTATCAGCATTTTGAACAATTTTTGTGGTTAAAAGTTTCTTTGAAATCCGTCCCCAACCGGTGTAATGCTTTCTTGACAGTTTTTCTCGATTATGATCGGAAAGGCCATCTAACTGGTCAAGCTGCCTGCGCAAGACTTTTTTATCTTCAAAAACGGTTTGTAATTCTGTTATTTCTTCCAACAATTCTTCATTGCTAGGATTTTCAACAAATTCTCTTCCTAAAACCGAAACAAGATAATTATAGGTTGTTAGTGCATTATTAAAATTCTTCCCATTTACATCAGCCAATCCTTCAATTTGAGTATCTTCTGAAATATAACCGGCCTGAACCAAAAAATCCTTCAAGTTCGTTGCTGAGACTGTTTTTTGTACCTTAAAAAGATGTTCGAATGCGTCTTGTTTTGCCCTAATGTCCAAACGGCGGCCGGATACTCGGATATTGTTTAGTTCCTGTAGAACATCAAATTTCTGATACAAAAGCGAATTTTTTGGTAATGTGGGTTCGCCTATCAAATATGTATCCGTACCCGTCAATCTCTCAATAAATCGCCTGCCTGATTTATCCAAATCTACGACTTGACTTAAATTCCATGGCGTAATCGTATCATTGGACTTTCTTACCATCCAATGATTGGTTGGATCGGGAATATTTTTTCCATCATCTGCAATTTTTTGTTCTTCCTCTACCAAGGGGCCGACATAATACGGCACACGAAAATTAATTAGAGCCGTTATTTTATTCAGTTCATGACTATTTTCCTGATATGTATCCTTCAAAAATGGATAATAAATACCTTGTTTTTCAATAATTTGTTCCAGTTCATTACGGTGAAGCTGATGAGGAATCGTACCATTATTTTTTGTTCTTTGAATTGGTAAGAATTGATCATCATCAATTTTTTTAAGAAAATCAGCTTTTACATCATCCGGAATGTCGGCAGAACTTATTTCATCTTGAAAAATTTTTTTGGCCTTTTTGCGATCATCCTCGTTATCGCTTTGTAAAGCCAAGTAGGCTGCGTTGATACCATCAAATTTTTTGCTTTTCTCATAGAGACCATTGCCGGCATTTTTTGCATTACGAATATGAGATTTTATGTATTCCCAATCTTTTTGATGTTCATTAAAGCGGCGAACCATCGCGGCACTGACCGTTTTATCATCGCCTAGAAGCATTTTCAAGGTCAAACCATCAAAAGCCGCCTTTAAATCACAAAGAAACTCAAATTCAGTATCTGACAGCAATGCTTCACTATCTGCAATTTTCTCATCAATATCAGCATCATCAAAAGAGAATTTGTAATTTTTTTGTTCATCTTTGGAAATAGCTGATGAATCCAAGCCAAATATCGCCATCAAATTAGCTTGATTACCAACGACAGATTTTAAAATTGCCTGAATTTGTTTTTTGCTTTGTAGATCTAAAATGTCAAAAGCAGTTTCTGCTGTTTCTGCGCGTTGAGACTTCGAACCATGTTTATCAGTTAATGCAGCAGACAACTTCTTTTCATCAATTTTACCAAGTAAATTTTCGTCCGAATTATTTGACTCGGCATATCTCTGAATAGCATCTGCAAAAGTGTGTACGTCAAAAGCAGAATCTGCTTTCACATCGCCTTCGATGAGAAAGTGACCACGATATTTGACTAGATGATGAATCGCTAAATAGACTTCTCTGAGATCATGCTTTTGGTCATCATTCATCAATGCCAATCGTAAATGGTAGATTGTGGGATATTTCCTATAAAAATCTTTATCCTGTTCTTTGGAATCGAACAAGAGTCCGGCGGCAAAATGAGCCTGGTTTGATTGGTCCTGTGGATGAACCCAAGAATATTTGAGACGTGCAAGAAAATTTTCATCCCCGAAATCTGTCAGTGGCCCTGCAAATATGTCGTTCAATAGCCTTAAACGCCAGTGCCTGCGTGACAATCGCCGACGTGTCGTACGATAGCCTCGTCTTTTTTCTGCAGTAACGGCAGAATCAAAAAGCCTGACTCCGATCAAATTCTTACTTTTTGCTCGAATCAAGTGATATTTATTGTCAATCGCCGCCCAGCCAACAGAACTCGTTCCAATATCCAACCCAACTGAATAATCCCGTGCCATAAAAACCATCCTTTTCGATATAATTTTAAACTTAATTAACACGGAAATATAAGCAAAATTAAAAAAATAAATGGCTATTTGAAAGAATGGCTGATACCAAATATCATTAAAATTTAGTTTTTAATATTAGTTCGTCAAAGACATAAGTTTATTTCGCAGTTCATCATCGACTGCATAAATACATAAGCCGCGGACACCTCTTTTAATTAACACATTTAACTCATTTCGAAGGTGCTGCTCAGAAAAATCCTGACCGTCACGTTTTTTAATTGCATTATGATTGGCACTTGCATCGCGATCAAAGACCAAACGACCATTACGCCATTTAACCGATGGCCCGATAATCAAACCTGCATAATTTAAATCGAAACCTTGAATCGTAAATGTTGATCCAATTTCATTAATTGTATAATCCCGCTCAGCCCAAGAAAGACCTTTATTGCGTTTCCTATTGGTTTTATTTTCTAATTCCAAATTCCATGGCAATGAGAAATCACCAACGGTCACACGCCAGAGCCCGCCATTTTCAGGCTCCTTGTTTTCAATATATTTCCAATCAAAAGTCGCGAGCATACGGGACAAGCCGAATCGCTGATCTTGATTCTTTTGCTTAATTTGCTCGTACATTTTTTCGGGATCATCAAAAATTTTCAGGTCGTAGCTGTCGTCTTTAGGGATTTTGGTGAGTGTGCCTTCAACAAAATCATCAATCCACTGAATTGTATTCTCGTTTGCGTGGATGCGAAATTGATGATTCAGCTTAATCACCTTTGCTCCAACATATAATTTCGCGATTGACTCATCGGACAGATGCTGTTCGGATCTCAGAATCTGATTTTTGTCGAAAACAGCAATCACAACTCGGGCATGTTTGCGAATATCATCCAGTTGATTTTTGCCACGATAAGCTTGTTTACCTTGAGTCCAAAGTAAATGTGCCTCATCAACTAAGGCAACATCAGCAATTGGCTGGTTTTCCATATAATTTAGCCAGACAGTCGGCTTATAAACGACTTCTTTATTTTTTGAACTCAAATTAAGTTTCTTGGCGATTTGCTGGTAAACAGTCAACTGCTGGTCATGATTCACAAGCAGAAAACTCCTCGCATCATTAATAATCGAGTTGCTGAATTCTCCTCCGCCGTGTGAGGCGAATTCATAGAACAAGCTGCTCAGCAAGACTGTTTTGCCAGTTCCGGCGGCTCCTTCGACAATGATTAACTGGCCAATTTCGTCTCTAGAAAGTGCAGCCTCGGTTTCCGCAACAATTTGGTTTTTATCATTTCGCTGTTCTTCGGAAAGGTTATGGAATGGCGAAGCTTTGAAAAGTGCCGAATCTCTGACAACATTTAGAGGTGGAATTAATTCAGGCTCAATCAGATGCATTTTTCGCCATATTTTATTAAAAATTTCGCCTGTCAAATTGGAGGTGAAATAAGTTCCCTGCTGATTGCCCCGGCCATTCAAGGAAACAACATTATCAATGCCAATCATATGATTGATAAGCCGGTTCTCAATATCCAAAGTCATTGACTTATTAAAATGATCATGGCCAATAATCATGATCTGCGCATCAGAATTCAAATGCTGTAATTTATCATTTGCATTCTCAAGATGCTGTTTTGTTCTCTGAATAATCCAGTTGGCTTCTCCAACATAGACATCAAAGTTCAGCCTCCCTGCATTATCTTTTTTGTCATTGACAACATAAACAGTCGGATAATCCTCAATGTAGTGCTTTTCCTCAGAGTTGATTAAAACATCATCAAGACTCTCAATCGAAGCCTCGGAATACTTTATTTTTTTAATGATTGGCGGATTTATCATAATTAATTCACTTAATTATAATGTTAAAAACATTCCCAAAATAAATATTTTTCAGCGATTTACATCCAAAGCGAACTTGCTTTCCCCTCCTCACCGTGATATCGTATCAAGAGGTTAAAATAAAAGTAAACGATACCTTTATTTTAACCAATTAAAGGTATTATTTACTTAAATTAACAAGATTAAGAGAGTGAGAAGTTATGAGAAAAATTATCACCTTTATCGGCAGTCTGCTGCTGGCGGCTGGTCTGATTGTCAGCCTGCCTGCATCCCCTGCTTCAGCTGCACAAAGCCGCAATCCCAAGACAATCCGCGTTGGATTCGTCCCTTCTGAGAATGCGTCAACCATGCAGGCCCGCGCCATCCCGTTAGGAAAAATGTTATCCAAACGCTTAGGCAAAAAAGTCCAGGTCACCGTTTCCACTGATTATAATTCGATCGTCGAGGCCCTAGGCTCCGGCAAAATCGATGTTGGTTTCCTACCGCCTGCAAGCTACGTCCAGGCACACAAGCAGTATGGATCCAAAGTCCTGCTTCAAGTCGTACGAAACGGCATCAATCACGACGGCTCCAATCAAAAGAAAATGGTCAGCTGGTACCGGTCACTGATTCTTGTCCGCAAGGATTCCAATATCAAGAGCTTAAAAGACCTCGAAGGCAAAAATATCGCGGTCCAGGATTCGACCAGTTCTTCGGGTTACATCTTCCCGATCTACTACCTGAATGCTAAAGGAATCGATGTTGTGAAAAATGCCCATCTCGTTACTGTCAAAGGCCATGATCAAGGGGTTCTGGCCTTGGCAAACAAGCAGGCAGACGCTGCATTCGTTTATCAGGATGCCCGCAACCTCGTCAAGAGCGATGTGCCTAACATTTTCAAAGACACGCGGATTTTGGCACAGACCATGAAGATTCCTAATGATACGATCACGGTTCGCAAGACTTTGTCTTCTTCGCTGGATCAGAAAATTTCTAAAGCCTTCATGCAAATCGTGAAGACGAAAAAAGGCAAAAAGCTCGTCGAAAACCTTTATGGCATCGCCGGCTTTGAGCGTTCGAAAAATAGTAACTTCAATGTTGTCAGAAAAGCCTATAATTCAATCACACAAGGCAACTAATATATAGTAGAAAACAAGTCGAAAGGCTTGTTTTTTTGTGGGTTCGATTCCGGGCTGGGCCATTGTGAACATAAAACCAGTATCGTTAAAATAAAGATAACTAAAGTTGTTCAAAAATTCCAAGCAATTTCGTGATGGCTGGGCGTTTAATGTTAGATCCAGAAAAGCCAGGATCTTTATAAACTTGATAGACGGTCCAATCTTTCACTTCAACGTATATAAGTTAATTTAGAGATCTGCTCATCAATCGAATAGCCGCTTTCAGCTTGCTCCAGAGTAAAGACCCGTAGATAGATATATGGTTACTTTTTTCATAACTATTTGTAGGAAACATTTATCAATCAAACAAAACATTCGTGAACATTTTGCCTAATTCTGTCAAAATCACATATCCTCTTTCTGATTCCAAATGACAGTCTGGCATGAATTTTTCTTGAGGCACTTTAATGCTTTTGAAATAATTTTCAGCAGAAATATACTGCTTTTGAAATAATTCATGCTTCAGTTCTCGACCTCTATACCTAACCATAAGGCCAGCACTTTCTAGGAGATTAATATTTAATGCATCATTTTCCATTGATCCATCTGGATATACCAGGATTCCATCTAAAAGAGGAAATTGAGTGCCAATGGAATTTTGCTGAACCATATTGATGACGACGGAGTTAAAATGTGATACTTTAGTTTTTTCATACCACTTTTTTAGGAATCCAGCTTCCTTTGGTGACATGTTTGATAGGAGAGATGAAAATAGTGGGACCAAATTTTCATTTTTTCTTTTATCAAAAGTTGTTGCAATCAGTTTCGCGAACATTTCTCTCAAACCTTCATCACCTAATTGGAACCGTGAATCGTTAAGTGCTTTGATTGCCATTCCAAATTTATCAGTTGCTAGTTGGTCCTCGGGTATAGTATTTAAATTCTTTTGTATTTTATTTTGATAGTCATCAATGTCCTGTTGTTGACAAAGTGACCACTTTAGAAGCGGTTTTGTAATTGCTGTTACCAATCCCCCTGCAAGAATGCCAAGATCTTTGCAAGTCGGATATAAAAGTGCGTCCATGCTTTTTTCAGGTAGTATTTGTCCTAAATCAAAGTTAATATCTCCAGCCATGATAGTGTTTCCCTTCTTCATATTTCCGATTAGACTTCATATAAAATTTAATGTCAGTTACGATGTCAATAAAATTTTCATAAATGCATGTGTTTTTTAACCTGATGAAGTTTACTGTCTATAAACTATTCGTCAAAAATTATTTTTTTGAAAGCCGCCTTCATTTCTGACACGTTTTCGTAGCGATTATTTATGTTCAAGTCAGTGGCTTTCTGCATAAAATGATCAAATTGTTCATTTTTAGTTGTTTTAAATGATTCTTTCCCGGTCATAACGAAATTGATTACTAGTGCAATAGAGTAGATTTCGTTCTTAATCCCATAGTGCTTAAAGTCATAGTCCGGTAAAGCAGGGTCGATGTATTTTAGATGGCCCTTGACTTCACTAACGCTTTCGGTAATTTCACTATTAGGAATTTTTGCCAAATTGAAGTCGGATAATTTAACAACAATTGTTTGATCTCCATACTGATTAATTAAAATATTTTTTGGATTAACATCTCGCTGAAGTTCTCCTTGATCATGCACATATTTATATGCGGCAAATAACTGGTTAACTATTGAAAATCTTGTCGATTTATTGAAATCTGGTTTGTTATTATTGTGATTTATAAATTTGTCTAGATCAGATTTCATGTACTCCATAGTGTACGTGTTGTTGGTCTCATTGTAATCGTAGACTTTGACGATATAAGGCGAGTCCAATTTTCGTAAAATTGCAAATTCTTGTTTGAATCGTCTTAGCTCTTGGTCATTAAGATCTGGCTGAGCAGACTTTAGAATAAAAGTGGTTTTGTAAAATGGATCGTTATATTTATATATCCTGGCATATGATCCTTGGCCAATTAATTGCTTGTTGATCCAATTGCTTTCGTTACTTCTCTTAATGTTAAATTTCTCAGATTTCAAAAAAATAGGTTTCTTCAAATAAAGAGTAACTTCTGCAGTGTGCGGTGGAATAACGCTTCCACCTGTAGGCTTTAGAAACTTGAGCGAATTATCAAAAATATTTTTATAATAAGAATCAATTTGAAACTCATCTTCATTGCCCACCAAAAAATCTTGCAGTCTTTCGATTGTTCTAATATGTGACAGAATTTTCCTGCTCTCAGGGGCCCAAAAGTATGCTTCATTATCATCCGTTGGAAGCCGTTGATTCATAGCGAAACTATCTGTGACATAATCGCTACTTATTAAGCTCTGTAAAGTTGAGAGAAGATTTATTAAATCTGAATTCTTGAAATCCACATATAAGTCCTGAAAATCTAAATTTATATCTTTATCAAGCTTCTGCAACTCTGCAGCTATGAAATTATCTAAATCTCCATTTGACATCTTATTAACCTTTAATTCGCTTCTTTCGACTCATAGCTAGTTATCACTTATAGGTAAATTAAAGTATGAAATCCTTCCATGGATTTAAACATGCCCTGATTTTGCAAAGTTGTATGTTCGATAGCGACTATTTCATAGCCGTCTTCTTGCATTTTATCGACAATGTAGCCAACTTGAGTCGTATATTTAGATTCAACACCAAACACCTGGTCGATCCATTTACTGAAGCTCGTGATCATGACAATATGTTTATTGCCGTCTTTAGCATGTAGGTTAGGCAAAACGCTGTTTGTATAAACATTCTCGCTGCTGTTTTTCTGTGACTGTGAAAATAATCCCATTTTCATTTTCCTTGGTGGATTAACGTGGTCGCAGCACGTATGTACGTTAAGCTCATAGTAATTAACTGATTACATTAATAACGGCCAAGAAACCAATTGATACTTTCATTCAGTGCGTCAGCGAGTTTGAGAATATTCTCAAATCTTGGTACTGCTTTTCCTTCTTTCCATCGATTAATTGTGGATAGACTAATACCGCTTGTATGAGCAAGGTCGCTGTATGTCAGATCAGAATTATCAACGGCTTGACGTAGTTGACTTGCAAAATATTGTTTTTCAGTGTCACTCATTTTGTGTTATTTCCTTTCACTCTCAATAAGATCGATTCTCTTCAGTACTTCATCTAGTTTTTTATCAATATCATTGTTGGAAATATCGTCCTTCGTTAACCAACTTGCCAATGCACCGGTGAAATACCCAACTAGTCCAATTCCGGTAAACATGAGAATAATATTGACGATCTTAATCACCATTTTGGTAGCAGTGAATGGGGACCCGCTTGTTGTCGCTACACCTAGGGCCCAAAATAGGCCATCTAGAAAGTTATCTTTTTGGTAAAAGGCGAATAACAATCCTGAAATGATCAGGATGATGCCGGTAATGATAAAAGCAATATAGACTTTTGTTTCGATAAGAAAGTCTTTGGTTTTATGCAGAAAACGGCCAGCGAAGGCGAAGACTCTCACGATTCTTAAAATTCTAAATGCCGGGAACGCATTAAAGGGGATGATTGAGATGAGTTCTATGATATGGTGCTTTAAATAATTTCTTTTATCTTTAGCTAGATTGAATTCAAAAAAATAGTCAAAAACAAAAATGATCCAAATTCCCCAGTCTGCAAAAATAAGCGGTGCTTTTGATGTGTCCATGAATGCTAGTGGGATGGAGATTGCAGCAAGTAAATATAAAAAGATATTTAATATTTTTGTTTTCATTTTCTTAGTGAATTAAAGTGGCCGCAGTATGTACTTTTGTATTCAGCTTTTGACTAGCAATTGCTAGACTTTGATGAAATTCAAAAGCTTCAGCATTTTCCGTAACATCGACAGTTAAATCTTTGTGTTTGGCCAAAACATCTTCAATATCTTTCAAAGGAACTTTGAAATATTCTTTTCTGAGGTTAACTTGATTTACTTTGTATTTGTCAAACGTTTGGTGCAGTTCGGTTTCAAGCCCATAAGCATCTTCACTAAAAATCATTGTATGAACATCAAATCTGAATGGCACAGATGCGCTACTAAGCTCCGCAATACGTTCATAGGGATCTAGACGCCTCGTTACTCCAATTTTAAAAATTCCTTCTCCAAATGAACCGATGTTAGAAATTACATAAACATAACCAGCCGTGGCATGCCCTTCCCGATAGTCAACACTTTCTTCTTCCGCACTCAAATCGGCCATTTTTTGTCTATATTCTTCCAACTGCTGTTTTAATTTGGCTATTTCAGTTGATGCCGCATTTTGTAAACGCTCTTGAGTTTTTAGAATTGCATTCTGGTATTGATGCTTATCTTTTTCAATTTGTTTTCTAGCATTCTTAATTTCTTCTTGGAGTTTTTTATCTTCTCGTTCCTTTTCTCTTTGTTCTCTCAATGCCTCTCTTTCTTCTTCTTTTTTAAGTTCGTATTCCGCCGCCAACTTAAGTTCATCTTGTTTCAGTCTCAGGTAGGCTTCAGAGATGGACATATATTGTTTTTTGAAAATTCTATTGAGAGAAACAAAAATTCTGCCCAGTTGTTTATTCCTTTGCTCCCAGTTGCTTGCTGTTACTTTGTATATAATCGCGTCTGCTTCGCCGTTAAAGCATCGTGTTAATGCTTTTGCCTGTGAATTCTGTAATGCTTCACCTTTGTCATAATCTCCGTTCAGGGATACCCGTTCCTTTATCATCACGGCGTCTCCAGTATCAATCATTAATTTTTCGTTCTCACGAATTCTAGCGAGTTTATCTTTGTAATTTAACGAACTTGCGAAATTATATCTTGGTATGAAAAGTCCTGATTCTTGAACATTGTTTTCAGACTTGATTTTATCCAATAAATTAGTAAGGTTTTCGTGGGCTTTCTTTTGAAGATCTAATATTTGACTGAGTTCCTTATCTGCTGAAATCGATTGGTTAATGTTGTCAAACTCATTTCGAGAAACAGCAATTGTCTCTTTTAATTTTTTTAATTGGACTTTATTTTTTTCAATTTTGGCACGAAGCTTGAGAAGTTCTTGCTTATTTTTTTCAATTTCTTCCTTCGAATAGATTTTCCTATTAATGAAATTTGATAGATCGTTTTTAATTCCCATTTTTTCAATCCTTTGCCAAACAGCTAGTGTGTTATAAACGCTCATTATTAATTCATTTTATCTTATCCGGTTTTACGTGGTCGCTGCACGTGCGTTTTTAAATAATTCCACTTACAGAGTACAGATACACGCCCACGATAATGACACTTGGATCCTCGTCTTTTATATGTTTTTCAGTATATGGAAATGGCTTATAAATGGGATCGTAACTATCAGGCTCAAGATAAATGCCATCGGGCCGCTTATAAACTCTTTTCAAGGTACCTGCATCGTTATTAATGATGGCCACTACGATATTCCCATTATCGAAATCGGATGTTTTATGAATCACAGCAACGGCGTTTTCAGCAATGCTGGCTTTGGTCATGGAGTCTCCAACCACGCGTAAACCCATCAATTCATCTAAACCGTATTTATCGACCAAACTTTTTTGGGTGTAATTGCACCCTCAATATTTTCTTGAACGCCAGATGGCGCACCTGCAAAAATCCGGCCATAAATGGGTAATTGGGGAACCTCCTCATCTTTAAAAATGAGAGGGGATGACTAATGTTGATATTAGAATCAAAATCATCCGTACCACTTGGAACAAATCCTGCAGCCTGATAGAGAATTGATTTTTCTGCTCTAAGGCTACTTGATAACTGATTAAGCACCTTCATACTTGGCACTGACCTCATATTTCTTTCCAATAGTAAGATACAAGAATAATATGAACCCGAGTTAATTGACATTGGGTCATCATTTTATCTTTTCTTAAATTTTTTGATAGTCCTACTAAACGTTATCATATCAATATATTACCTTGATTTTGACAATAGAATAACAAATTTATGATAAAGCGCAACTTAAATCTTGATGAAATAAGCAAATATTGGCGTTATCACTTCCTAAATAACGCCGACTCAACTAAAAGAATTGACAATTACGCAAAAGTAACAGTAGGTGCATCGACTTACTAACCAATATTGCAGCCAGATCAATAATAAATAGACAAATTGAAGCCCACCAGACTACTTTTTGGTAGACTTTTTTGTGTATCTTTTTGGTCTATTTTGTTTCTTAGATTTTCTGGAATTCTTTTATAAAATTCATCGTTTTCTTTCAGAATTTTGACAGTGTGGCAAGCAATCTGGTGAACAGAATTTAGGTTTGAAATGATAGTGCCCCCTCTCAATTCTTTGTTATCGGAAAATTCCTCTTCAAAACAACTTCGTAGCCTATGGCGTTCCTATAATTTGATCACACAAGGCAACTAATATACAGTAGAAAACAAATCGAAAGGCTTGTTTTTTTGTGGGTTCGATTCCAGATCAAACTATGAGACTCGGCCGTTTTCACATAAGAATTCAGTTTGCCAATTTATACAAATAGCCAATATCGTCAGTCACGACTTCCCCTGTCTCCTCATCAATATAGCCATTAAATAAAAGCCCGCGATCATGGAGA
The DNA here is from genome assembly GCF_000241055.1 of Oenococcus kitaharae DSM 17330. Lineage (NCBI taxonomy): Bacteria > Bacillati > Bacillota > Bacilli > Lactobacillales > Lactobacillaceae > Oenococcus > Oenococcus kitaharae. The sequence continues at coordinate 1,214,768 of NZ_CM001398.1, read as the reverse complement.
TGGTTTAAAGCAACAACTAGATCGGCTTCATCTAAATCTGTCAATGCTTGCAGATCTTCAAAGTCCATCATTTTCAGCCTGTAATCAGTAGACGGCAGATCACGGACAGCTTGGATAATTATTTGCTCGTTAGTCATAGGAAAATTATACGAACATGTGTTCGCAATGACAAGATCAAAGTCAAAAAAACACCCCCCGAATTTAATTGAGAATGTTTTTCTGACCGTTTGCGACCCTAAAAATAAGTTGGCAGCTGATCCTTTGCTGGATGAAAATCCTCAGGATAATACATCAGCGTCGTATCGGAATAAGACTGGTTTTCCTGACTGACAGCCTGAAAGCCCAGCCGCATATAAAAAGATGGATCAATATCGCTGAATAAAAAGAAATTAAATGCCAGATGGGCAGTCATGAATTGTCTAAGCATAGCCGTTGCATAACCTTGATGCCGGCTAACCGGATCAGTCGAGACCGATCCGATCCCTAATACATGATTAGACAGCTCATAAATAATTAACGAACTCAGCAGCTGGCCTTGTTCTTCAAGAACCCACCAAGTGCCCCGCTGATATTTAGTCGAAGAACGACATTCCTGTAAATAAGCTGCGACTGATTGATGCTCGCCCCAGGCGTCGTAGCCCATCATATATATTTGAGTGAGTTCGACCGGTGATGCTTTTCTTAGTGTGACCAATATAAAAATTACCTCGTGATCGTTTATTGTTGAAACAAATAATAGCTTGATTAATCATCACGATCGCCCCCTCTCATCGATACTTTTTATTATCACGCAAAAGCGCTAGGAAAAATCTACTTAAGAGTAAAATGAGGCGGTAAGGCAGAATTCACAAGCACGGCAGGGAGGGATGATTATGTATCTGGCTCTAAAGGAAATTCGTCACGAGAAACTGCGCTACACGCTGATCACGGCCATGATTGTCCTGATTAGCTACCTGATTTTTATTCTGTCGGGGCTGGCAAACGGCTTAGCGAGCGAGAACACGCAGGCAATCACCTCCTGGCACACAAAAACTGTCCTCTTGAATCGCGACGCTAATGTGAATTTGTCGCAATCCACGATCACAAAGAAACAGCTCGCTGCAACCAACCTGACGAAAAGCCAAGCAATTGTCGGACAAGCAGCAATCGTTGTCAAAAGCAGCAATCGCGAAAAAGAATCGGCACAGTTTATCGGACTCGACAAAAGCCAATATATTGCAAAAAACCTCGTGGCCAGCAGCGGCCGCCGTTTTCGCAAGCAGCACGAAGTCATCGTCGATCAGCAATTTAAATCCGAGGGCTACAAGATCGGAGACAAAATCAAATTCAATTCCGCGTCCAACCAGTATACAATCGTCGGTTTTACTAAAAATGCGAAGCTGAACATCGCTCCTATCGTATACGGACAGATAGCCGTTTGGAAAAAGTTGCGTCCTTTTCCTGGCGGTCAAGTTGCTGCCAGTGCGATCATTTCAAAAACAGCTCATTTTACTGCCGGTGTCAAAGGTTTAAAACGGTATAGCAGTCACTACTTCATCTCCAAATTGCCCGGCTATTCAGCACAGAACACGACTTTTGCCTTTATGATCGGATTTTTGATGGTCATTTCATTGGTTGTGATTGCCGTCTTCCTGTACATCCTCACAATTCAGGCTTTGCCAACCTATGCCGTACTACGCGCGCAAGGTATTCCCGGAGCTAAACTTGTCAATACGATTATCAGCCAATCACTGGTCTTAATGATCATCGGCATCATTGGCGGTGCTTTATTAACGGCTGTTACAGCCAGCTTGATTCCCTTCGGCGTCCCGCTCTCCTTTAATCTGGTCATGCTGTCGCTGATTACTCTAGGTTTGATGGTCATGGGGATTGTCGGTGCGGCGCTGCCAGCAAGAAAAATCGCGAAAATTGATCCGGTCAGCGTTATTGGAGGCTAATATGGCAGCAATTGAATTAAAAAAAGTCAATCATTATTTCGGTTCCGGCAGCAGCCTTGTTCATGTCTTACAGGACATTAATTTTTCTGCGGAAAAAGGACAATTGGTACTGATTGTCGGCCCTTCAGGTTCTGGCAAGAGTACCTTTTTGACAATTGCCGGCGGTCTGCAGACAGCCTCTTCGGGTGATGTTTCAATCGAAGGCCAATCAATTAATCAGTTAAGCCGCGAACAAAGCGATCAATTAAGACTGTCCCACATTGGTTTTGTCCTGCAATCATACGCCTTAGTGCCCTATTTAAAAGTCAGCGAGCAGTTGGCTTTTGTCGATCGGATCAAGCCGGAAGGTAATCTGAATGCAGAGGAGCTAAAGGAACTGTTTGCCCAATTAGGTATCGAAGATTTGGTCAACAAATATCCCGGACAACTATCCGGTGGACAAAGACAGCGCGTGGCGATCGCCAGAGCCGTTTACACAAATCCGGAAGTGATTCTTGCCGACGAACCCAGTGCCGCTTTGGATTCGGACCGTGTCGTTAAAATCGGACAACTCTTTAAGGAACTGGCTGAACAGCGTGACAAAGCCGTCGTCATCGTCACGCATGATACACGTTTGATGCCTTTTGCTGATAAAATTTATGAAATAATGGATGGGAAGATGAGCTTGCATGACAAATAAAATGATCGCGGACCGCATCGCCAATCTGAATCAAAGGCCAGATCAATACTGTGAATTTGTCACGGATAATGCAGCGGAAATTCAGCTTGATTTAGCCGATTCGGATGTGACTGTTGTCGATCAAGACGACTGCCTGCTGGTCTTGGATCAATATGCAGTCGGCAAAGAATGGTTCGTCGAAGTCTGGGGACCCTTTTTTCAGGGTACTGTTTTCCCGGAAATAGCACTGGCGGAAAATCTGAAAAAATCTATCTCGCACTTTCCTGCACAAATCAATTTCTTTTATGGATTGGAAAACGCCGCACTCGCCAATTGGTTGAAAAGCCATCAGGCGGCGTTGACCCGGCAGACTATTTGGCAGGTTTACCCCGTAGCTATGAGGCCATCTAGCCTGCGCTTTGAGGCTTATGAAAATCCGCTTCCAAAGGAAAAAGCAGAAGAAGCTCTCAAGCTGCATCATCAAATGTTTCATGATGATGCTGTTGCCGATATCTCAGCTGAACATCCCCTCTTTTTGGCCTACCAAGGGAGACAATTGTGCGGATACGCGCTCGTCGAGGTCGAAGAAACCTTGGCACGCCTGCTTTTTGTAGCTGTGGCGCCGGCATTCAGACATCAATCTATTGCGACAAATTTAATCGCTTTTCTTTGGCAATATTTATATATGTCTGACAGTGGTAAAACCATGACCCTGGTTCAGTCCGAAAAAGCTGAAGCGGCTGGATTGTTATATGAGCATCTCGGCTTTAAGAAGCTGCGAGTTTTGGAGTCAGCCGCGATGACAATGGATTAGATTGATTATCGTTTACCTGCAAGATGATATACATATGGAAGCAGAATTAATGCTGCGCTGATTTTTATCCCGGATCGCGCTATACTGGCGGCATCAGAGAGGAAACGCGATGACTGACAAAGTGACAAAAGCAAAACGCTGGCGGTGGTTGCATCTAGCCTTTGATATTTTCGACATTTTTATAACTCTCTTCTTTGTCTTTACGGTGAATTTACTGATTTTTTCACAGCAGCCGGATGTCCTGAGCACGCTGGGCAAATACATGACTGGGATCATTGCATCGGCCTTTCTGATTTTTTTCGGTGTCATCAACACTTATCGCGCTTTTAAAAAAGACGGATTTATCCATAAGAAAAACAAGTCGTGAGGCTTGTTTTTTTGTGGGTTCGACTCCCACCGACGGCATCAAACCCTTTTTTCACAAATAATCTGATTTTTTCTCATTTTTTAACTCAAATCGATATGCTAATATATTCTCAAACTTAAGGGGATTTAAGTGTCTAATTTTAGAAAATTTATGTTAGCGCTGATTATCGGTGTCATTGCCCTAATCAGCCAATTTGTCTTTGCAGCCGGCGCCGTTGCTTACTGGCTGATTCTGCTAGCTGGGGGGCTGACCACGATTTCCATGCTGATCGGCATGATCAAAACCATCCGCAGCGGTAAATACGGTGTCGATATTCTGGCGATTACAGCCATCGTCGCGACTTTGGCCGTTGGTGAATATTGGGCCAGCCTGATCGTCTTGATTATGCTGACTGGCGGTGACAGTTTGGAAGATTACGCAAGCCGCCAGCCCTCTCGCGAACTTCGGTCATTGTTGGATAATTCGCCGCATACGGCTCACAAAATCAGCGACCAGCAGACAACCGATCTGCCAGTCGAAGCCGTCAAAATCGGCGATATCATTCTTGTCAAACCCGGCGAGACAGTGCCAGTCGATGGCATGATCATTTCCGGCGAGTCGACCGTTGACGAATCATCTCTAACCGGTGAATCGCGAGCTGTTACAAAAGATGCCGATGATATGCTGATGTCCGGATCTGTCAATGGTGATGGTGCTTTGCAGTTTCGCGTCACGAAAATCGCTTCAGACAGCCAATATCAAAGGCTGGTTCGCTTAGTCAAGGAATCTGAAGCCAAGCCAGCACATTTTGTCAGACTTGCTGACCATTATGCAGTACCATTCACCCTGATTGCCTATCTAATCGGGGGCATTGCCTGGTTTCTCGCTAAGGACCCGGTCCGATTTGCTGAAGTGCTGGTCGTGGCTTCACCCTGCCCTTTGATTTTAGCCGCCCCAGTCGCATTAGTCGCTGGTATGAGCCGTTCCAGCCGTAAAGGCATCGTTGTTAAAAACGGGACGACAATTGAAAAATTAGCGAAAGCCAAAAGTGCCGCCTTTGATAAGACAGGTACGATTACGGCCGGAAGTCTCTTCGTTGACCAGATCGAATCAGCGGATGCTGCACTTTCCGCAGACCGCCTGCTGATTCTAGCAGCCAGTGCCGAGCAGGATTCTTCACACATCTTGGCCCGTTCATTATTGACCGATGCTAAAAATAAAAAAATCCACTTGCTGCCTGTCACAAACTTAGCCGAAGTCACAGGACAAGGGATTAAAGCTGAAGTTGATGGCCAGCAAATCGCTGTCGGTAAAGCCGCGTTTGCCCAAAATCCAGCCACAGATCTACCGGATCAGACGGCCGTCTATGTCTCAATTGATGGTAAATACGCTGGATCAATCACTTTTAAAGATACGGTCCGGCCTGAAGCCAAAGACACACTGGCTCGGCTAAAAGAATTGGGATTGTCCAAACTAATCATGCTGACTGGTGATCAGCAGCCTGTCGCCGATAAGATTGCAGCCGGACTGGCACTTGATGAGATCCATGCCCAGTGCCTGCCTGAAGATAAGATCAGCCTGATCAATAATATTCCCAAACAATACAAACCAATTATCATGGTCGGTGATGGCGTCAATGATGCCCCTGCTTTGGCCGCTGCGGATGTCGGTATCGCCATGGGTGCTCACGGATCAACTGCCGCCAGCGAAAGTGCTGATGCCGTTATTTTAAAGGACGACTTGTCGCGTGTTGCTGAAGCCGTCGATATCTCGCAAGACACGATGAGAATCGCTCGGCAATCTGTACTGATCGGCATCGGCATCTGTGTTTTCTTGATGCTTGTCGCCAGCACCGGCGTCATCCCCGCCTTATTTGGAGCCGCTTTGCAAGAAGTGGTTGATTCCGTTTCCATCCTGTCATCCTTGCGGGCCAGAAGAGATCATTAAAAAACTCCTTAATCAAATAAGGAGTTTTTTAATAAAAAGCATAAAGAAGTTACCTTTGATTCTTTTTGTTTATCCAATCAGTTGACAAGTCCATGGCCGCACGAGCAGCCCAAGTCTGATCCAAAGTATTCAGCATCACGAAATCATGAATCATACCTTGAAAACGAACTTGCGTTACTTCAACACCAGCATCACGCAGCCTGCGCGCATAAGCTTCGCCTTCATCACGCAAGACATCTGCTTCGTCAGTCAGAATCATGGCTGCCGGTAAATCTGCCAAATCTTCTAAACTGGCACGCAGCGGCGAAGCTGTAATTTCGGCACGAGCTTTTTCGTCAGTCGTATATTGATTCCGGAACCAGAGCATCCCCTCTTTGGTCAGATAGTAGTTATCACCAAATTCGTCATAAGAGACTGTGTCCATCGCAGCATCGGTCACAGGATAATAAAGCAGCTGCTGATTAATTTTCTGGCCACCACGCTGTTTGGCCAAAATTGTCATGACTGTCGACATATTGCCACCGACTGAATCGCCAGCTACAGTCAGACGGCTCAAGTCCAAATTCTCTTGGTCCTGCCAATCAGATAATTTCTGCAGCGTTGCGAAATTCTGTTCGATTGCAGTTGGATATTGTGCTTCCGGAGAACCAGAATATTCTGGAAAAACGACGACTTACTTCCTTTAGATGATCACTTGTGTTCCATTCTTCATGCCACTTCCAGAGCTATCCAGCGTTTGTACCACCCGAGTTTGGCAGAGGTGGACCTAACCTATCCGCAATATCTGGCACTCGTGATTTTATACGAACATGATGATTTAACGGTTAAACGGCTTGGTCAATATTTGGAACTAGATAGCGGCACAATTACCCCTTTACTGAAGCGTATGGAAAAAGCCGAATTACTAACGCGGACGCGCGAACAAGACGATGAACGGATTGTCTATGCGAGTCTGACTGAAGCCGGCAGAAAAAAGCGCGAAGAGCACAGGATTCACCAAAAGTATTATTAGACCGCAGCCAGTTATCGTCACAAGAATGGCAAGAATTGATGCGTTTTGCTAATAAATTACTCGGAAATGTCGATCAAGATGCCTTAATCAAACAGTAAAACGGCTTCGGCTGTTTTTTAGTCTAATCGCAATTAGTGTTAATATGATCTATATTCTGGATATCTCATTTAAGGATTAACGGATGAAAAATAAAAATCATTTCAGCAAAAAAACGATTGGTGGTTTGATCGCCTTAGGCATCGTCTACGGCGACATTGGTACCTCGCCTCTGTATGTAATGAATGCAATTGTGTCAGATGCAGGTGGCTTGAAAAACGCCGACAGTACCTACATCATCGGTTGTTTGTCACTCATTTTCTGGACACTAATGCTGATCACGACAATCAAATATGTGCTGCTGGCCATGCAAGCGGATAACCACCATGAAGGCGGCATCTTTTCCTTGTACGCGCTTGTCAGAAATAGAGCAAAATGGCTGATCCTGCCGGCCTTAATTGGTGGAGCTGCCCTATTAGCCGATGGCACTTTGACGCCAGCCGTCACGGTCACTTCTGCAATTGAAGGATTAAAAGGCGAGCAGATTGGTATCGTTCGTTTCGGCCAATCTCAGTGGCCGGTCATTTTGACCGTGACAATCATTTTATTGTTTGTTTTTCTCTTCCAACGTTTAGGTGCTTCGTCAATCGGCAAACTTTTTGGCCCTCTGATGCTGATTTGGTTCTCTTTTATTGGCATTTTCGGGCTGATCAATCTGTTCGGCCACTGGGAAATACTCAAAGCTCTCTCACCAATTTATGGTATCCAAGTCTTATTCAGCCCTGATAATAAAATGGGATTTTTCATTCTCGGTAGCATCTTTTTAGCGACCACTGGTGCCGAGGCCTTGTATTCTGATATGGGCCACGTCGGAAAAGCCAACATTTATCGTACTTGGCCTCTGGTCTATCTTAGCCTCATGCTCAGTTACTTTGGCCAAGGTGCTTGGGTTATTTCTCAGAATAAAAACAGTATCGGCGAAGCTAATCCTTTTTATAGTATGCTGCCGGCTGATTGGCATGCCGCAGCAATCATTATTGCGACAATTGCTGCGATTATTGCCTCACAAGCACTGATCACGGGTTCCTTTACGCTAGTCAGCGAAGCCATCGGCCTCAAACTGTTGCCGAGACTTAAAATCACCTATCCTGGCAAAATCAAAAGCCAATCCTATATTGCCAGCGTAAACTGGCTGCTGTGCCTCACGACACTGATAATCGTCTGGCTTTTTCAGACCTCGGATCATATGGAAGCCGCTTACGGTTTGGCCATCACCGTGACGATGCTGATGACAACGCTGCTGCTTCACCAGTTTCTCATGATGAATAAACATCGCCTGTTAGCCAGTGTCTTCGTGATCTTTTTTGGATTCTTGGAGGGCGTCTTCTTGATTTCAAGTCTGATCAAATTTGTCCACGGCGGCTATCTGACTCTGCTAATCACACTTGTCATTCTCATGGTCATGATCTTCTGGCATTTTGGCAACGAAATCAGACGTTCTTATACCGCTGACAGCCAATACCTGTCTTTAAAAGAAGCAACGCCCAAGCTCCAGCAACTTAGTGATGACAATTCGCTGCCTCTGTACGCAACAAATCTGATTTACATGAACCGGGTCAAAGACAATTACCAGATTAAACGGCATGTTTTGTACTCGATCTTTGATGAACGGCCTAAAAGGGCTAAAGTCTATTGGTTCTTCACAGTCAATCAGACTGACTATCCTTACGGTGCCAGCTATACAGTCGACATGCTGGGTACAAGAAACATTGTTGACGTTCAGCTGTATTTGGGTTTTAAAAAATCTCAGCACATCACACGTTACCTAAGACGGATTGTCAACGACTTGATCGAGGCCGATGTGATTGACCGCCAGGTTCCCCGTTATTCGACGATTCCTGACCGGCAAGTCGGTGATTTCAGATTCGTGTTATTAAATCAGCGTGTACAGGACTTAAATTTTTTGCCGAATATCAAACGTCTCGATAAGTTTTTAATTTCCGGCCGGCTTTTCTTGCAACGGATCACAGCCTCTCAGCCAGCTTGGTATGGACTAGAATTTAGTGAATTCGTTGAAGAAACCGTCCCGCTGTTTATGAGTGAAAGCAGTCGAATTGATCTGATTCGAACAGAAACTAAAAATCAGGACCAAGGCTCTTAAACCGGAGCCTTTTTGTGTCTTTTTAAAGACAGCAGGACAATGGCGATAAGAATATGCAGCAGAAAAACCGTGACAAACAAGCTCGGATAGCTAAAACTCGTTACCAAAAAGCCGCCAATTGCAGGGCCGATTGCACGCCCTAATGATCCGGCCAGACTGCCGAAAGATTGAATACGACCGCGATTTTCGTCAGTCGCAAAGCGGTTCAGCATGGACGGAATCGCCGGAAAAGCTAAGATTTCGCCAAAAGTCAAAATGACAATTCCCACAACAAATTGCCAATAATTGCTGGCATCAATGATGACTAAGTACGAGAAGGAAAACATGACAATCCCGGAAATAATCCGCCATTTATCTGCGCGGAAAGTATCTCTGAAAACGATTTTCGTTATCGGCTGAATAATCAGCAGCACGATCGCGTTAATCGTGAAGAGCACACTATATGCCTGCACTGAAATGCCTTGTGAAATCATAAAAGTGGAAATGTTCGTGTCCCACTGTTCATAGCCCATCCAAGCAATCACAAAGCTCAAGCAGACTAAAACAACCGGCCAAAGGTGCGGAAAAGAATGAGTTTTTTGGGCTTTGGAATTATTTAGTTTCGTGTTCTTCTCTACTGGATGAATGCTCAACCTGACGAGAATTAAAGTCAAAATGAAAAGAATTGTCGAAAATCCAAAGACCAGGCGGACGTTGATGCCAAACAAAATACCAGAAAGAAAACTCGCCAGACCTGATCCCAGACTAGCCAGCCAATAATTGTTGTTAAAAATCTGCGGATCGTCTTTTTTCAAAAAAGCCAGATAGCCGTTAACGCTCGCGTTTAAAATGCCCAGGCCAAAACCATAAGTGGCAACCAATAAGGAATATGTCAGCCAGATCGGAAAGATCGTGATCAAGGCCAGTGACACAACCGTGATCGCCCCGCCCAGATACATCGATTGTTTGGGCTGCCAGCGATCAAAGAGAAAACCGCCGAGCAAATTGCCGGCCATCTGAGCCAGCGAGAATGCCATCAATACAAATCCGGCGATCAGCAGACTTTTGCCAAGTGTCCGATGGATGAACAAAGTCGTGATCGGCATAATCAGCACAATGCCCATATTTATGAATAAACTTGCTAACAATACCAGCTTATTTTTGAACATACTCCCCCGCTTGATGACCATTTATCCCAGAAATGTTGTCACACAAATAAGCTCAGTGTAGCTTTTTGCATAAAAAAAGACAATCGTATGATTGCCTTAATTAATTTCTTCAGAAACTTACTTTTGTGTTTCCAAAGCAGCTTCTTTAGCCATGACTCTTTCACTGATTTTCATGAAAGGAATGTAGAAAAGAACACCTAGGATAATGATCAGCAATTGCACCAAGACCGCTCGCCAATCACCAGCAGTGGCCAAATAGGCACTCAGCAATGGTGGTGTTGTCCAAGGAATTAAGACAACTACTCGACTCATCCAACCGATTGTTGTAAAGAAATAAGCAATCAAAATGCCGATAACAGGTTGGAGAACAAAAGGAATCATCATCGGAATATTGAAGACAATGGGATAACCGAAAATGACGGGTTCATTGATGTTGAAAATACCAGGTGCAGATGCCAAACTTGCAACGTTTTTGCTGACACGGTTGCGAGAAAAGATAAAGATCGCAATCAACAAACATAGAGTTGATCCTGTTCCGCCAATCATGCCAAATGTATCACGGAAAGTGTTTGTCAAAATGTAAGGAATCTGTTGATGGGCAGCATAAGCGGCCATGTTTTTATTCATGTTGATCAACAGAACCGGATCCAGCAAGGTACCATTGATAACTGTTTGATGAATTCCCAAAGTGAACAGGAAATTGCCGCAGCTATAAATGAATAGCATGCCCGGTAAGCTAGTATTAAAGCTCCGGAGAGGTTCCTGAATAATATTCGTAATCAGTGCAATGAGATTCGTCTTCCCAAGAACCAGTAACAAGGCTGAGAGCAAAGCCATGAGGCTGAGAGTCAGAATGACTGGAATCATGTCGCTAAAAGAAGCTGATACCGATGGCGGCACATTACCGCCAATATTAATCTTCAGATGCTTAATCTTTGACAATCGAATAAAAATTTCAGTCGCGACCAAACCAATAATAATACCGGCGAACATGCCAGTCGTGCCTAGATTTGAAAAACTCAGCACGCCAGTCAAATCAACGGCCTTTTTTGCACCATTCGGTAGGACTGAAAGAGTAAATGGCATGACGATAATTAGGCTCGAGAGCGCTATGACTGCAGCCAGCAATCCGTTTGTGAAGCCTTTATTTCGTGCCAGAGTAAAACCAATCACAGGTGCCAATACGAGTCCAGCAATATTAAGTGTCCCGTTAGTAACCATATTTCCCCAAAACTGCAAATTGGCCAATGCCTGTCCTTTTGCAACAAAAGGAAAAATAACATTATTAATCAATACTGCTAATCCAGCTAAAATGAACAAAGGCATAATTGTCGCAAAAGCGTCACGCAAGGAACGCAGGTGAACCTCGTTACCGATTTTAGCCGAAACTTCAGAAAACTTATCCAAAAATCGTTTTCCTTGAGCTTTGTTCCCAGATTCGTTCATTGAAATTACCTCCTTTTTAGAGATCTTCGCCATTGGAACGTGTTACTCGTTGAAACCAGGCATAGCTCTTCTTTGGTACCCGCTTCAAATCACGAAGATCATGATTACTGCGATTCACGTACACTAGGCCATATCTTTTCTCGACATCCCCTTTTGAACTCGGAATATCAATCAGGCCCCAACCAAGATAGCCGATCACATCAGCACCATCTTTAACAGCACGTTTCAATGCCTGAATGTGCAAACGATGATAGTCGATGCGATAATCATCGTCAATTTGATGCTCGCCATCCCACACCTCACGCATACCAATGCCATTTTCTATTGGAAAGATGGGTAGATTGGTACGGTTATAAAGGTCCATCAAAATACCATAAAAACCTTCTGGATCGATCTGCCATCCCCACTCATTTGTGCGAAGAGCCGGATTGAGTTCGGCACCAAAATCACCATAAAAATTCGGTACGGTTGCGATCGGAATTTTTGCCGCAGAAATGGTCGTGCTTGTGTAATAACTGAAGCTGATAAAATCGCTGCGTGTCTGAGCAATTTCAGCAAGCTCGCTCGGTTCTAAAATGTCATCGAGGTGTTTTTGAACCATAAAGGACGTGACTTCAGGTAAATATTGGCCTTTAACAAACACGTTAAGCAGATTGAAATCACCGAAAGTCATAAATTTACGCGCAGCTTCCACATCCGCTGGCAAAGAAGATGCCGGATACACTTCTTGAAAAGCCAGCATGCCGCCAATTTTCAGATCTGGTTTTTGCGAGTGAATGTAATTCGCCAAACGAGCGTGGGCTAACATAGTATTATGCTGAATCTGATACAGTTCCCTTAACGTTTCTTCGCCATGAAGATAGCCACTGCTAGTAAATGCGAATTTTAAGCTGAAACAATTTTGTTCATTGAAACTAAGCCAATATTTCACGCGATCACCAAAATGATCAACCATCTTTTTTGCAAAACGTGTATAGGCTTCAACGACTTTTTTACTAACAAAACCGTTGTACTTCTCAGCAAGAGCTAAGGGCATGTCAAAATGATAAAGACACACCATTGGTTGAACGCCTTTAGCTAAAAGCTCGTCAATCAGCCGATCATAAAAATCGATGCCAGCTTGGTTGAAATCTCCTTCGCCATCGGGCTGAACACGGCTCCAAGAGATTTGAAAACGATAAAAATTCATCCCCAAATCCTGCATCAGAGAAATATCTTCTGAATAACGATGGTACTCGTCAATCGCGACCTTCCAATCAGATTGGTTAGGACCGGCCTTTTTAATGTCATAAACGGATCTGCCCTTGCCATCTTCGTTCCAGGCGCCTTCCGTCTGCATACTAGAGGTGGAATTGCCCCAGAAAAAGCCTTGCTTGAGTTCCCCCATATTGCCTCCTTCTTTGTAATCATTCATTCATTCTTTGGAAGCGCTTACAATGATTACAAATTAATTATATGACCATGTGAAAAATATGTAAACTCTTTTATTTATGTTGTAAATACATTTATTTTTGAAATCAGATAAATTCTTTGGATTTTGATCAATTATTTGTCATAATGGAGCAGAATTAATCGTAGAAAGGTTAAGTGCATGGCAAAATACATTGAAATCGCAAATCAATTAAGATCGGATATTAGTCAACACAAATTCAGCCAAGATCAGCCTTTCCCCGATCAATTAGACTTGGCCAACCGATTTTCAACAAGCAGAATGACAGTACAAAAATCATTAAATATATTGCGCGCCGAAGGTTTGATATATAGTCGCCAAGGATCGGGTACTTTTATTTCAAAAAATGCTGATCTCATTGTTCAATCTGACTTCGGCGTTGATCAGTATGTTGGCACAAGTACACTTTTAGGAGACCGGCATCAAATTGAAAGTCAAGTAATTAAATTCGAAATTCGTTATCCTAATGATTCCGAACAGATTGCACTGCGTCTTAATGACAAAGAATTAATCTATGATATTATTCGTCAACGAGTTGTTGATAAAGAACCCTATGCTTTGGAATACAGTAAAATGCCTGTCAAGGTAATTCCGGGACTTGATGATAAAGTGCTGCACGCATCTATTTATGGCTATATCCAGAATGATCTCAAGTTAAAAATCGGCTCGGCCTTCAGGAAGATCAGTGCAGATAAAGCAAACTCAAACGATGAAAAATACCTGAAATGCGGTCCCATGGATCCCGTTTTAGAGGTAACACAGACCGTTTTTCTCAACACAGGCATCCCTTTTGAGTTTTCGAGTACGCGGCACCGATATGATCAAGGCAGCGTGACTGTTTTTGTCAAATCAAAACTAGAGTAAAATTGCTCAATTTCAGATCATATTTAATCTCCATTTTACTTTAGGCACATACAATATCTGCATCAGCGATCAACTGACGAGAGGAGAATCACATGAAATTAATCAACACGATGCGTTTATTAAACAAGTTTCATCACGAAAAGAACTCAGCTTTTGACCGATCCACTTTGCAAGTTGCCGATCGAAAGATTGTCAGCGGGATTGAATTGCTGATTGAGATTATCAAAAATACAATCTATGTTATTCCCATCAGCATCATCTACAGCTACCAGCCAGTGCGCGTTCGTGTGAGACACGATAATAAGCGTTTGAACTAATCAAAAAGCATCGCCAAATTGACGATGCTTTTTATTATTGTGCGACTCTGTAATGGAGCATGACGACCCCGCTGCGAAAACGGCGCAGATCCAGCAGCTGGAGTTGGATCTGATGATTTTCTGGCAGAGCGCGTTTGCCGCCGCCTAAAATAATTGGATTAACCAGAAAATAACAGTCATCGACAAGGCCCGCTTTTAAGGCTTGACCGGCAAAATCTGGGCCGCCGATTGTCAAATCCTCGGCAGCAGATGCTTTTAATTGGCGGATTTGATCAGCGTCAAAGGCGTGAACGATTTCAGTATTGCCAGTTGACGCCTTTTCAAGCGTCCGAGAAAAGACAGTCTTATGGGCATTGCGCCAGATGCGCGAAAATTCCTGACTCGCCTTGGGATCGTGAAAGGGCTGACCACTGGGATTTTCCCAGTAAACCATCGCATCATACATGCGGCGTCCGTAGAGATAAGTGCCAATCGAGCGTTGAAAGTCAGTCCAGAAGGAAAACAATTCATCATCTGAAACTGACCAATCCAGGCTTCCTTGGCGGTCTTCAATGTAGCCGTCTAAAGATTCATTAATTGCATAGATCAGTTTTGCCATATCATAACGTCCTTAATTCATCATTTTTGACGCA